>CACVKW010001173.1 GCA_902749685.1 Olavius sp. associated proteobacterium Delta 1
AAACAAATTGCCTGGATTTGCATCTTCTGATTCTGAAGCCAATCCCAATAATGACCAAAACCATCCATCTTCTAACCCAGTGCCTCTTTTAACCAACAAAGCGCTCTGATAAGAGGAATTATAACTTTTTACCAAGACCTCCGCGCTGAGCGTAAAATCTGTGCCGCTTATTCGTAATGCAGTGTTATCTGCAATTTCGATATAGCTGCTCACCCCATCAAACTCATATGCGCTGCCCAAATTACCGAACCGATCCTCTGTCACCGTTGCCCCATTAACGACACCATGGTTTCCGTTGCCGCTCTCATCATCGGCATTGCCGTTAAACGGATAATAAGCAACCAGACCCTGGCTCAAATCAGCGAAAGCCTGTGCAGAAAAGAAAAATATGGAGACCGAAACTAGAAAAAGAACTAGGGCCAATCGCCTGAATAGCTTAACCCTTGAAGGCAGAGCGGAACCGAGGATTGGTTTGTGGTTGTGCTGCGATCCGATGTCTGAATGACTGTCTGAAGGCATAATTTCCTCTCGATCTCTTATTAAAATCTATTAATGGTCTCTAACCCTTTTGTATTTTTGCGACTATCTTCCCGCGATCTCTGTGACTGTGAGAGTCACAAATAAAACGACTATTCTAAACTTTCGCTCCCACTTTTTTTGCCGCAGGGGCTGCATTCGTTTATGGTCTTAACCCTTTTCGCCTGGGGCTTGCGGGAGAGCGCCAAATGCTCCAGAAACCGGCTGTACCCGCTCAGACCGCCTGCGAGATAAAACACAGGGCCCAGATTGGCTTTTGCGATAGTTTTCTCAATATGTTCATATCCCTTGCCATCCTGGTTGGTGATCAGAATGGCGGAGTTTGGATTCTTTTTAATTTCTCTCACCGAGGCGTTCAGGTCACTTGCTGAAAAATTTTGGATTGGCTGTTTCGCAGAAGCACCAATCTGCGGCAGATGAATCGCCGCGGGAATTAATTGCCTTGAAGTGCTGCTCCGGATCTCGGAGACATCGATCACGATGGTTTTTGTCAAATCTTTTTCCTGGTGGAAGATCCGGGAGGTGACCGTGCTGAATGCTTTTACTTCAAAAAGATTGCCTTCCAGCGGACCGTTGCGGTACCTCCAGGCGTTGAGGCCGCCGGTCAGGATGGAAGCCTTGAAGCCCTTTTGGTCGAGCTGCCGGCATTCCCGTTCAAGCAGCGAGCCGGCGAAGCCCTCGTTGACCAGGACGATCGGTCGGGATTTGAGAAAGGGCTGGGTCTTGACGGCATATAGCGGCATGTTCAGCGTGCCGGGTATTCTGAGGGTTCCGAAGGCTTTCCGATTGCGTACGTCGATGAGAAAAATCCGGTTCTTGCGGTGTTGGCGTATGGCGGAATCCGCCGAGACGGCAAGAGACGGATCATGCCGCTTGAGTTGTTGCCCGGCTGATATGGCTGCAGAGCTCAGGCAGAAAAAAGCTATGATCGTTATGATGGTCGACATTTTCAGTTGATTCATGGTCATATTTAATTCTTTAATTTCTCGCCCGATTCGCTCGCACAGAGAGCCCGGAGAGAAAACTAAAAGTTCATTAAAACCCTGCCGTGCAGAATTCCCTCCGTGGCCTCTGCGGCTGCGAGAGATAATATTTCAACTTTCCCGGCGCCAGTGCGAAATCATTGATCAAGATCGATTTCCACAGCGTTTTCTATACCTGACAAAATATCCACGGATTCACTCCAGACCTGGTCGCCGTTTTCATCCACTCTGAACTTATAAGTTCGATTGGGTAGCAAAAATTCAGCCGCCCCCAAACCATCCGTATCCTCATACCAATTCAGGTAGGCGCCGGAACCGGTGTAAAGATAGACTCGCGCGCCCGCCAGATCGACGCCAGAGCGCTGCGCGTGAATCCGGGCCAATCCGTGTTCGAGGGTCACGGTCGTGTTGGTCGACTGGAACACGTCGGACCAGAACTGGTAGCCCAGGTAGTCGGCCCGGACCGTGTACGGCTGATCCGGCAGGCTGAACACCACCTGTCCGTCGGCGTCGGTAATCTGGTTTTGACTCATGTAGGCCCCGGAAGCGGTAAAGAGGTAGACCGGCACCCCTGCCAAACGTTCGCGTGTCTGATACAGGCTCTCCACGGTGATGGTGATATCCTGGTGAAATATGATAAACTGATCCGCCAGCGTGTCCGGAACGGTGTAGACAGCGGTCCAGAACTGGTATCCCAGGTGATCCACGCGGTATTTATAATTACCGTCGGCCAGATTGAAGACAATTTGACCCCCGGCGTCCGTAGTGCCGGACATGCCTAGATAGGCGCCGGCCTCGCTGAACACATAACAGCGAGCACCGGCAAGGGGGTCGATGGTGTTTTCCATTACCGTCAGAGCGAATGCGCCGCCGCCCGTGGAAATATCCACGGCATTGGTCTGATCCGCCGCCAGAACGATCTCGTCCGTCCAGTACTGGCTGCCCTGGTAATCGGCGCGGAACTTGTAGGGTCCGACCGGAAGCCGGAAGCCGGCCTGACCGTATGCATCGGTGGCCTGGTTCAGGTTCAGATAAGTGCCCGCACCGGTATAGACATAGACAGTTGTGCCCGGCAGCGCCTGGCCGGCGCCGGTCACCGTGACCAGGGCATCGGCCATGGGAATATCCACCGTTGTATCCTGCTGGATAAACGCCGGCGACCAGAACTGCTGATTCCTATAATCCGCCCGGACCTTGTAGGCCTGATCCGGTAAGTTAAAGGTCACCTGGCCGTCGGCATCGGTGGCCGGATTCAAATTCAGATAAAAACCCGCGGCTGTGAAGAGATACAGCGGAACATCCGCCAAAGGCGCTGTCACACCCTGGAACACACTGCTTGCCGTAAGGGTTACAGCCTGATGCGAAATGGTAAATGTCTCAGAAAGACTATCGGGCACATCATAAACACCGCTCCAGAACTGGTAGCCGAGGTGATCCACCCGGAACTGGTAGCGGCCGTCCGCCAGATCAAATGACACCTGGCCCTCGCTGCTGGTTACGGCGTTCAAATTCAAATAAGATCCGGCCTCGTTGAACACATAGCAGCTCACCCCGACCAGGGGACTATCGAGTCCTTTTTGCACCGTAAAGATGAAGGGTCCACCGCCGGTGGAAATTTCAACGGGATTGACCTGATCGGCCTGGAGTATTTCCGCCTCCGTCCAGTACTCGCTGCTCTGATAATCGGCCCGGAACTTATACGACCCGGCAGGCAGGCGGAACCCGGCCTGACCGGCGAAATCAGTGGTATGATTCAAATTCAGATAGGCGCCTGATGCCGTGTAGACATAGACCGGTACACCCTCAAGGGTCTGACCGCCGCCGGTCACCGTGATCCGTGCATCTGCCAGGGGGATATCCACCTGGGTGTCCTGCTGAATGAAGTCTGATGACCAGTACTCTTGATCCATATAATCCGCCCGGACCTTGTAGGCCCGATCCGGCAGGTTAAAAACCACCTGGCCGTCGATATCTGTCGCCGTGTCCAGATTCATATAGGCGCCGGTTTCGGCGAAAAGATACACCGGAATGTTTTCAAGAGGCTCAGCAGTCTGGTCAAAAATACCGTTTACGGTCACCGTCACATCCTGGTGTGGAATAGTTAATATATCTTCCAGAGTGGCCGGCACATCGTAAAGCGGGCTCCAGAACTGATAGCCCAGATAATCGACCCGGATATTGTAATTGCCCTCTGCCAGGTCGAATGAAACCTCACCCTCGCTGCTGGTGGGGCCGAACATGCCGAAATAATCGCCGGCTTCACTGAATACATGGCAGTTAACGCCAACCAGGGGATCATCCACCCCCTTGAATACCGTAAACGTAAACGATCCGCCGCCGGTGGAGATATCGACAGCGTTAACCTGACCTGCAGCCAGGACGGTATCATTACTCCAGAATCGGCTGGCCTGATAGTCGGCCCGAAACTTGTAAGTGCTGGCCGACGGGAGCCGGAAAAGGACACTGCCGGCGGCATCGGTAATGCCGTTGAGGTTCAGGTAGGCATCTGCCGCAGTAAAGATAAACACCGGTAAGTCCGGCAGATAACTGCTGCCCCAGCCGACACTGACTTGGGCATCCGCCATGGAAATGTCCACCGCCGTATCCAGCCAGGTAAATGCCTGCGACCAAAACTGCTGGTTCAGATAGTCGGCCCGCACCTTGTAGGACTGCTGCGGCAGATGAAGAACGATTTCACCGTCCGGATCGGTCGGCGTGTTCAGATTCAAGTAAGCGCCTTCGGCGGTGAAAAGATAGACCGGTATATTCTGCAGCGGTTCGCTGATCTGGTCATAGACACCGCTGACGGTAATCGTCACATCCTGGTGCGCAATATCAAGATCGATATCCGTGTCCGCCGCAACCAGCGTATCTGTGCTCCAGAACCGGTAACCCAGGTAATCGGCCCGCACCCGGTAGGTTCCTTCCGGAAGATCGAATGCGACTTGCCCGGCAGCATCGGTGAGTTGATTGAGATTCAAATAGCTGCCGCTGGCATGGAACAGATAGACCCGGATATCCTGCAGCGGTGTCGTCTCATTTTCCTGGACGGTGGCTGTAAACCGGCCGCCACCGGCAACTACTGCAAACTGGTTGGAGCCGCCCGTCTCGACGAAGCTGGTCCCGCTCCAGTAGCGGCTGCCCAGGATATCGGCCCGGAAGTTGTAGCTGAAGCCTGAAGGCAGGCTAAAGGAGACATCGCCGTTTGCGGCGGCCGTGCCATTCAATCCCAGGTAGGCACCGCTGTCGGAAAAAACATAGACTTTTACATTTTCAACCGGTCCGGCTGCCGCTGTCACCGTGACGGTCGTACTTTCTTCGGCGATCACCATGGCCACCGCAAAGGTCCCGGGAAGGATGACGGGGTCCGACCAGAATTGGCGGCTGAGATAGTCGGCACGGAACTTATAGCTGCCCGCGCTGAAATCAGCGGGATTGAACCGTGCCATGCCGTCGGTGTCCGTCAGCAGATTGATGCCGGTATAGGAATCGGAATCGGTAAAGGCGTAAATTCGCACCCCGGCCAGCGGCGTGCCGCCGCTAGTGGTAAGCGCGACGGAGATAGTATCCGGCTCCGCTGCCTGTCTAATATAAAAGGCCGCGGTTTCCATCCAGTCGCCGGAAAGTCCCTGATCGTCTTCAGCCTGCACGCGCCAGTAGTAGCGGTGATTGTCATCCAGATCCGCCGGCACGGTCCATTGGGGCGCGCTGCTTTGACCGTCATAGGCAAGATCGGTCATTTCCGCATCCCGGTATATCTCGAAATAATAGGTCAAACCGTCTTGGTCCGGATCCATCCCGCCGCCGACGGAAAGAGTCGGGGTCAGCGTCGTCACCCAGGCCAGGTGGCCCGGATTCTTCAAAATTAGCTGATCCGGCGTGTCGTTGGCTGTATTAACAAAGAAATTGCCGGCTGCCCAAGGGCCATCGGTCGTGCCGTCACTGGCCTTGACCCGAAAGTGGTACCGGGTATTGTCGGCCAGATCCGGCACCGGCCAGGAAGTCGTACTGTCGCCTTCGGCCGCCTGGCCGGAGACCTGTCTGCCAGGACTGTCAAAGGTTGGCAGGGTATCGATTTCAAAATAATAGGTCAGGGTATCGCCGTCATCATCGGTTGCGTTAACCACCACGAGATCAAGGGTCTGAGTCTGCGACTCGCTGCCGGGCAAAGGCCATGAAATGGTTGGCGCACTCGGTGCATGATTGGCGATATTGGTGTGAAACAGGACCGGGGAAGATTCCGTCTGGGCCCCGTGTTCATCCGCAACAACCACCCGCCAGTAGTAATCGACATCATCGGCCAATGCGGGGTCCACCGTCCAGGAGACCAGGCTGTCCGCCCCCACCGCAATCCCTGAAGCCGAGGCAACCAGAGTGGTCATGGCGCTGTCGGCGTACACCTCGAATGCATAAGCGAGCGCGTCATTGTCAGGATCCTGGCTACCGGAAACCTCGAGCACCGGTGTAAGGCTTGCCACCTCTGCGCCGTCTTCCGGCCGGCTGATCTGAAGCAGCAAAGGTGCATCATTTAGCGTGTTCACAAAAATGGAGCCATAGGCCCAGAGGCTGTAGGCCGCCCCGTCAAAGGCCCGCGCCCGCCAGACATAGCCGGTGTTGTCTAACAGTTCCAGCGGTACGGTCCAGGTGGTGAAGTTGGGTCCTTCGGCAACATTGGTTTCAGAAACGACCGTATCGGTCAGGGTGTCATCTGCAAAGATTTCGAATTCGTAGGTGAGGGTATCGCCGTCCGGATCGGTACTGTTTTCAATGACCAGCTCCGGCGCAAGACTGCTCAGCTCGCCTCCCTGCGGGGGCGACTGGAGCATGGGCACGCTCGGTGGCGTATCTTCCCGGTCCGGATCGGTGCCGAGCAGATATTCCAGAAAATCAGGTATCCCGTCTTCATCATAATCGCCGCCGCCGTCACGGTCCAGGGAGCCAAAATGCTGCATCTCCCAATCATCGTTCATGCCGTCGCCGTCCGTATCACCCTGTGGATAAATGCTCAGAACGGTTCGTTGGAAATCTTCGAGGGCGCCGTCCGAAGCGCTGAAGGTGATACTATAGGTGCCGGCCTGTCCGATTGAAGGTAACCAGGCAAATATGCCGCTGCCGTCTCCCTGATCGGTTAGAGCAGCACCGACCGGCATGGAAACGGCCGCAAGAGCAGGAACGGTTCCATTAGGATCGGACGCTTCCACTAGAAAGGAAATCTGGTCTTCTTCCACCCCCGTGCGGTCCGGGATAAAGGCCATCACCGGCGGCTGCGGCATATTACCCGGGTCATCATAGGTGATCGTGTAGGATGCCGTGGAATCGACATCGAACAGATTGACATAATAATTCCAGCCGTCAGCCGGATTGGCTTTGCGGGATTTGGACAGCCAGGCGTTGGCCGCCTTGATCTGTTTACCGTCAGAGCGCGCCACCGCTTTGAGCAACTGACCGCCGCCTTGCGGATCGGGCAGTTTTAGATAAACAAATCCCGCAGTCGGTGGCGCCGAGAGCGTGTATAAACGTTCCGTACCGGAGGACCCTTGCAGCGCAAGCGAAGCAGAAGCAGAGATATCGCTGACATCCGAATCCTGGCCTTCTGATTCAAAGAGTTTGACACCGGCACCGTATTTTGCCAGATAATCCCGGATACTATCCCGGCCTGCAAGATCCGCTACCACATCCCGCACCAGAAAATGAGTATTGACGTTTTCCAGTTTGATCAAGGAGGTGAGCTCGCCGCCAAGCTCGTCTGAGTGAGAGATGGCGGCGCCGAAGGATACGAATTCTCCCGACAGGGTGCAGGTCATAATCCAGCGAACAAGAGCCGAGGAATCCGGCGCAATATCTCCCAATTCCGCCAGCAGGCTGTTTGTTGCAGACCGGCCGTTGACTTCGCTGCCTTCAATGGCAAACCCGATCAACAGGTCCTGCTCGTTTTCCACAATTTTGGGCTGGGCGGATTCGATTTTAAGATTGCGTGCCGCCCCGGCCCCGATATTTTTAACCCGCAGCCCCAGGGAAAAGGGAACCGGCGGTTCGGTATCGACGGTAAACGCGTCATCACCGTAAACCTCGGTCGGAATAAAATAATCAAGCGCCAGCTCCGGCATCGGCTTGACGTAGATATAATCCGGGGTCACCTCGGTGACGTTCTCCTCGCCGCCGATATCATAGGTCAGGGTCGCGCCGACATAATATAGCTTGCCCTGGGCACGCGCATCAGCCGCTCCGGGTACGGGAATAATCAGCCAATGGATGTCGGCCGAAGTCGAGGGGTCGATCATACCCTGGCCGTCGACGTCGCTTATATTTTCCATCGAATCGACGCTGATAAAAAACCGGGCGCCCGTAGCATCCGGATCAACATTCGGATCAAAGCTGGCGATAACCGGGTTGCCGTCCTCATCCGCAAAATTCACCTCGATCTGCACATGATCCAGGGTGATATTGGAAAGGCCGTTGTTGACCCGCATATGGGCATCGAAGGCCTGGCGCTCCAAGGTCAATTCCTGTTTAATCTCAATTTTAACCTCGGCGCACAGGGAATCAGCCGCCTGGGATAAACGCGGTAAAAGCAGCATCAAGCTGAAAGCCGGCAGTAAAAGGAAACGGAACGGATTTGTTTTTAATGCATTTGGTTTCATACTTTGTTTTCCCGTTTTATTGATTCGATGGAATTTAAGGGTTAACTATTCATCCTGGCTTTTAATCCACGGCCTTCTATGCGAAACCGATTAAACCGCCCTTCCGGTTGATCCGGTGAGGCCGCAATGATCCGCATCACGATAAAATCCTGGCCATCTCTCATAAAGACATTGTTTTGAGGGTCAGCCGGATGCCAGCGCTCGTTATCATAATATTCGGCCCAATTATGGAAACCGGCGGGCTTTAAAATCAAATTTTGCGGTGCAATGTACCCGCCGATTCCCCGGGCCGGTATCCCGCCGGCACGGCACAAGGCCGTAAAGAGATACATGTACTCCGTGCAGTCTCCTCTTTTATTCAAATACGCATAAAGCGCGCCCCGGTCCTTTTTTAGATAGCCTCTGTGTTGCACATGCCCGCTCACCCATTTAAAGATATTTGCGGCTGTCTCTTTTGGGGTGCCGGCCTTTAATATCCGGGCCGTCTGCTTCAAATCAGGGTGGTCCGACTCTATATATTTTTCCGGATCGAGCCAGTGCTGCAGATCACCGGAAGCTATCCGGTTGGGAGTTGGCGACATCAATAAATCGGCGGTAATGGATATTATCCGGTTTCCATAAGGCGGAAAGTCCTTGAGATCGAATTCGAGCATTTGATTTCCCAGGTCATCGGTAAGGACATGGAAGGGATCGGAGGCATCTATTCGTTCGCAGAGCTGGGTTGGGGTTTGCTTTGCAGGAGCCCAGGTACGGAATACGCCTTTTTCAATGAGTTGGCTGGTGGTGTTTTGGATGGTAAAGCTATAACGTATTTGGCGGGCAATTTCATATGCGGCTTTGGGCTTATCCGCCGTTTGAGCATCATTAAAGACACCGCTTCGGATCAGCCAGGCTGCCGCTAAGCACAAGGCAGCTATGACGCATACCGATAGCGTTTTTTTCAACGATGGTGAAATAAAAGAACGCGAATTCTGCATGCCCCCCCGTTTTGACATATTAGCCTCTTTTTCTGCTGATACACAAATCTTCAAGCAGTCTTAGAAAGTAAATAATGCAACGAACGCAGACTCACATGCTAGGAAAATTTTTGCCGAACAGTAGCAAACGAGAAAGCAAGGTTCAAGAGAAAAAACTCAAAGATATCAATTACTTTCTTAATTTGACCTATTTAATTATTTGGCCGAAGTCGATAAATTCATCATATTGGATAATCTTTGTTCAGAAAAAAAGCTTTCCGCCAGACCCTTTTCTTCCCTGAAAAAATACCATCACCTCAAATTTATCCTACAAGGTTGTTTATTAACCTGTTTTTTGGCACGGATCGGAGCTGGTCAGAACCGGTGCGCCGTCCTCATCGGTAAAAGAAACCTCGATGTTGACGGCTTCCAGGCTGATGTTGGCCAGGCCGTTGTTGATGCGCATGTGGGCATCGAAGGCCTGGCGCTCCAGGGTCAGCTCCTGCTTGATTTCGATTTTGACCCGCGCGCAGACCGTATCATCGGCCAAACAAACAGCCGGACCCGCCAACAGCAATCCGGCCAGCAAGATACAAAACACCCCTGTACGGCAATTAAAGCTAAATGCCTTCCCCATTTCCCCCTCCGATATAAGGAAAGAAGGTGAGAGGCTGGGAAGGTGAGAAGGTGAGAAGAAATCCGCAACACCTCCGGGACGCTTGTCCCATGGGCTGGAGGCTAAAATCCGGAATCAACTTACCCCTCCACCATCAACCGTCTACCTTCTATCCTGTAATATTTTCCCTCTGTCTTATGCCCTGTAGTTCGATCCCTCCCGCCCTTTTGGCGGAATCGATATCTACAGCGATTAACTGTTTATTTTTATTAATTTTTACAATATCTTACAGCATTTTACACTATTTTACAGTTAAGGACAACAAACCTCAATAATGTTTCCGATAACAAAAATTACTCAATTTCAGGTTTCTCGCCGCAGGGTTTGCAATTGCCGACCGTTTTCATTAAAAATGATGATGGATCGAAATGGCCCGGTCTTATTTTTGTGGAGAAGGGTTTTTATCTCCTCCGCTAAATCATCTTTATCACCCAGGGCGTTAATGTGTTGAGCGTAAGGCACCAGTCTGCTTGATGCCTCACTCCGGGTCGGCGAAATATCGACTGCCAATGTATTTTTATAGCCTTTTTCACGAAAAAAAACCCGGGGCGAAACGGACTTCATTGCATCCAGCGCAAACAGATCGCCGACAAGCTTGCCGCCTTTCCGATACCAGGCCGACAATCCGCCGTCCAGAACGGATACTTGAAATCCTCTCTCTAGCAGTCGCCGGCGCTCATTTTCCAGTTCAGCGTAGCGGAAACCTTCGTTAACCAGAACAACGGGCGTCAGCTTCAAATAGTTCTTGGTTTTGACGGCATGCAGCACAATGTTGACCGAACCGGGGATGTGGAGCCGCTCGAAATCTTCCCGGCTGCACACATCCACCAGGCTAACCTTCTGGTTTTGTCTGATTTTATAAAGAACCGCTTCCACTGACATGGCCAGAGAAGGGGCATGCTTTTTGAGTTTGCGGGCGATGAGTCGGTCCGGTATATTTGACGCAGGACCGGTTTCAGCCGGTAATATATTTGTTGTAATCCCGATGAATAAAATGGTTATCGCGGTAATTCTGGATAGGCATTGTGTCATATTATTATCATTCAATTTTTCAATTCATTTTCGCCTTGAGCCCCTCGCCTTTGACTCGAAAGCGGTTGTACGTGCCCAGCGGACTATCAGCCGATGCCCGGATGATGCGCATGGCGATGTAATCAGCCTGGTTTTGCATCAGGACCTTGTTTTGCGGGTCGGCGATCTGCCAGGTGCCATCCCCGTAAAACTCCCCCCAATTGTGATAATCCCGCGCTTTTAAAACAGCGTTTTCCGGGATAATATAGCCGCCGATTCGTCGGGCCGACAACCCGTTGGCCCGACACAAGGCCACAAACAAATCCATGTATTCCGTGCAGTCACCCTTTTTGTGCTCCAGCGCATAAAGGGCACCGCGATCCGGGGCGGCGTATCCGCTGTAACTTACATGGCCCGCTACCCAGCGGAACATCGTATTTATAGTTTGAATCGCGTCGGATTCGTGCAATTCAGCTGCCGCCCGGCGGATAGCCGGGTGATCCGATTCGACATATTTTTCCGGCAACAGATCGGAGGCCTCAGGAGCAGCGGCAATGGGATTGGCTGTGCGGGAGACCATCAGGTTGGCTTTGACGGTAATGATGCGAGAGGCATACGGTGCCAGTTTTTCGAAGGTAAAATGAAGCACCTGGTTGCCGTGGCGGTCGGTGCTCAATTGAAAGGGATAATTGGCCGTCAGATCCTGGCAGCGCTGGCTGGCCGTCTCCTTAACCGGGGCATGGGCCCACAACTCGGCTTTTTCGATCACCCGGTTGGTCTTGTTCTGCAGGGTGTAGCTGTATTGAATGTTTTTAGGAATTGAAAATTCAGCGAGAGGCAGGGCGGAGCCGGAATTCGTATCTTGCATGAATTGGATTGCCAAAGCGATCAGACAACACAAGGTTAGAAGGACAAGCACAAATAGAGCTCTTTTCATAGGTAATCTTATCGCAACAAGAATTATTTTGTGCCGATTTCATCTTCGAACACTGGTACATTTTCAGCTGTGTCTCAATCATTCGAAAGAAACGAAAATCAAGCAATTTTTAAGGGAATCTACGAAAGTTGTCAATATAATATACTTAATATTTACAAATGGTTATATTATTTTACAGTGTTTTACAGCATTTTACAAATATCCTTGCCGAAGGATGCTTCACCAATAAATATTAACGATAAAATAAAGCCCATGATTGCAGCCTTACTATTTTTTTAAATATCTTGTTTTCAGCAGATGAAATCCCCAACGTTTGCAAAATCCCACCCATTTAGGTGTTTTTAGCGCTATTTTTGAAAAACGGATTTTGCATAGTTAGAGCAACAACCATGCCGCAAATGGGGAAGCAGGAACCGGGGTGAAATTTTAGATTAAAATAAGGCCGTTATGGTATTTACGTCCCCCGCTTCATTTATTCCCCTAAACAATTGGGTAACCGGGTCCACAAAACCTAGGCAGGGAGTTTCCTATTTTTCATAACCGGCGTTACTAGATCGACACAAACGCCCCGGCTGCTCAATTATATGGGTTGCGCAGATCCATAAAAAAGATTATGAAAGTTCAACCTGATCGATCAAGAAACAACCCAAATCAAAAGGTAACTTGCTATGAAAATCGGTGTTATGAACAACCCTGCAAATTCGGTCTACGATGAGATCGCCGCCTTTGGCGAAGCCCGGTTCGACTTTGTGGATTTGACCATCGAAGGGCCCGCTGCCATGGAGATTGAAGTCGCCAAATTGCAGCCGATCCTTGACCGCTACGGCATGTCGGTCACCGGACATACCGACCCCTGCCTGCCGTATGCCTATCCGATCCAGGGCGTCCGGGAGGCCTGCCTGAAAGAGCTGGAACGCTGCGCCGGGATTTTTTCCGCCCTGGGCGCCGGCGTCATGAATATCCATCCCAGTTATTTCTGTCCGCCGGCCATGAGAAATAATATTGTCGATCTAAACATCGAAGCCTTAATACCCATCGTTAAGATGGCCGCGGCCTATGGACTCACGGCTGTTTTTGAAAACTTTAAAGCGCCTTTTGACCGGGTTTCGACCATAGAAATGATGATGGATGAGGTGCCGGGACTGGCGCTGCATCTTGATTTCGGACATGCCAATTTCGGCAAGGATAATCACTATGTTTTCTGCAAAAAACTGGGTCATTGCATCAGGCATGTCCATTTTTCGGACAACCGCGGCAGGGACGACAATCACATGCCGCTGGGGGTCGGCAGCATAAACTGGAAAAATGCGGTAAAATCATTAAAAACAATCGGCTATGATGAAACCATCACGCTGGAAGTGTTTTGTGATGATGCCGCAATGTTTTTCAAATACCTGGATCTCAGCCGCCGGCTGGTGCTGGATCTGTGGAGTGGATATGAAATAGAGAAATACTAAAAGAAAAAAAGATGCGCTGCATCTATTCATTAAGCCGCCGGCGCATCGGTCTGACAAGTTTTTCCAGTTTTCAAAGAACAGTCTACAACCCTGGATCTGCAGTTTTTCAGGGCGGATTAATTAAAGGAGAGGATACCTATGAAAGCAGACGATAAACGGATTTACCTTGAAGACATCGGGGAGATTGTGATGTCACGGGGGGGCAAAGATATATGGCTTGTTAAGGGCATTACCCGGCACGAGGATTTCAAGGACCGCTGCCTGCCCGAAAGGATTTACGTGGTTGATTTTCCCGGCCGGGGGGCCGGTGAAGAATTTTTGCTCAGCCGCCAGGCTTGCGGGCCTGAAAAATTTTTAATGATCAAAGAAATCGGCCATGACATGATTCGCATGTTCGAGCGCATGTTCGAGGGACGGCTGGCCCAGTTTGTCATTCTGTGGGGCGGACGCCCGCTGGACCTGCTGGACGCCAATCCGCCGCTCCAGCGCCCCGAGCTGCTCGACACCACCTATATAAAGCTGACCCGGGTGGAAGACAATGCAAAATTTCGCGGCTGGGATATTGTCGAAACTTCATTTGTCGGGGAGTGGTGGCAGGATGATACCTGGATCATCATGGAAGAGTGCATCGCGTCCGGCCAAACCCTGACATACTTTGTCGAAGAAGCGTTAGACCATCACAAACCTAAGAAAATATTTCTTTTTCCTGTGTGCGCCAGCCTGGAGGGACTGGAAGGGATCTGCCGGCTGTGCAGTGATGCGGGAGTCGAACTGGTGCCGGTTTACAACGGGGCCTTAATCGAGGTGGCCAAACAGGGTGTCACCATGCCGTTCACCGACCTGGGCCTGCAGCCGCGCACCATTATCACCCACCATTTCTACCACGACCTCAAGGACCGTTACCAGGGGACACCGCTTTGCTGGGTGGGTGACATCGGGGATTCGATTTACAAACCTGCGGATCATTTAATCGAGACGTTCAGCGATATGCTGGCCGTGGGAATGGATTTTGACCGCGAGGACTTTTCGCTCTGGAGTCCGATTATGCGCTCCGAACATTTCCTGACCCGCTTTGAAACCGAACATCCGAATGTCTTCAATGCTTTGAAGCGTTATTTGAAACCGTAGCCGGTTAAATAGTAATATTTTTTCACCGCAGAGACGCAGAGCCCGCAAAGGACTTATTCTATTTTTTTGCTTTCCGCTGATCCTCCAAAAACACTTGCGGACAGGAAGGGCGGAAAACAAAAATTAGCAATCCTGCGGGGCTTTAAGTTGCTGTTGTGTGCAATATACCACTTATAAGTGTGGTTTGATTGTGCAGCAAAGCTGAATGCTTTTCTTTTGCCGTCCTCTCAACGGCAAAGGAAAGTGATAATTATTCTTCGCGATCTTTGCGTCTCTAATGAGCGAAGCGAATGGGCGGTGAAATATTTTTGTGCGTCATTAAACCGAAAAATGAAAATCCACCTCAATCGTTTGGTCTTCCAGGGCCAGTCGGCTGATCACGGGCGGGGTTTCAGCGATAACTTTTCCGCGCCGGATCACGTGCAGGCGAGCGGACTTTAGGCGCAGGGCATCATGCGGGTCTTTGGCCTGCAGAATAACCATGTCGGCCCGGCAGCCCGGCTCCAGCCCGTAGCCTTCAAGCCCCATGACTTTCGCCGCGTTGCCGGTCACCGCCTCAAACATCTGCCGCATCTGGGCCTGGCCGGTCATCTGGGCCAGGTGCAGCCCCATGTGGGCGACTTCCAGCATGTCTTGGGAGCCGAAGCTGTACCAGGGATCCATCAGCGCATCCTGACCGAAAGCCACGTTAATTCCGGCTTCCATCAGTTCTTTGACCCGGGTCATACCCCGTCTTTTGGGGTAGGTGTCATGGCGGCCCTGGAGCGTGATATTGATCAACGGATTGGCCACCACATGCATGTGTGCTTCCGCCATCAGGGGAATCAGCTTGCTGACATAATAGTTGTCCATGGAATGCATGGAAGTCAGGTGCGAACCGGTGACCCGGTCCTGCAAACCCAGGCGCTGGGTTTGGAAGGTCAGCATTTCAATGTGGCGTGATTGCGGATCATCGCTTTCGTCACAATGCATATCGACCCGCAACCCGCGTTCGGCGGCCAGTTCACACAGGGTTTTTATCGAAGCGCTGCCGTCCGCCATGCTTCTTTCAAAATGGGGTATGCCGCCCACGACATCGACCCCCAGGTCCAGGGCCTTTTCCAGGTTCGCAGCGCTGCCCGGGCAGCGTAAATATCCATCCTGGGGAAATGCCACCAGTTGCAGATCGATATAAGGTTTGATTTCCTCGCGTAGCTCTAGCAGGGCTTCTACGGCCAGCAGCCGATCATCACTGACGTCCACGTGGCTGCGAATGGCCAGGGTGCCGCGCGCAATGGCCCAGTGACAGAGTTCAAGCGCGCGGGCCTTGATGTTTTCAGCCGTCAAATTCGGTTTAAGCTCGCCCCAAAGCTCGATGCCCTCCAGCAGGGTGCCGCTCTCATTAACCCGTGGCTGGCCGTAGGTCAGCGTCGAATCCAGGTGAAAGTGGCTGTCCACAAAAGGCGGTGACACCAGCCGCCCGCCGGCATCGATTTCTCGATGGGCCCGGGCATCAAGGGCGGGTGCAACATCTGAAATCAGACCGTTTTCCACGGCGATGTCCACCCCCGTGCATCCATCCGCCAAATTGGCGTTTCGAATGATTAAATCCAGCATGGAGAGTCCTTTGATGTTATTTCTGTGGTTTATTTAGTCAGGCAATTGTAAGGAATATTTTCTTTTTTTGCTACAAATGAAAATTGAAGATTGAAGATTGAAGAATTATGGAATGCTGTCTGTCTAAAGAGTCGGAGTTATAATTTGCTCATGGCCGCGAATGCGAATAACCAATATAGTCGTTACGGAATTCTCTGAATTCCTGCTCCCTGATCGGAGTCAGGGACAAGCTTTACAGGAATGACGGACTATTTCGCAATTAATTCCCCGACTGCTCATCTATCAAAAAGTAAAATCGATAGAATACCTCAAATATTCAATCTTCAATTTTCATTCTTCAATATCTGGCGCCAGCCTACCCGCCCTTCTCTTCCCTGCGGTAGGGTTTCAGCAGGCCGGCCGGAACTGAAGCCTTGCGGGAGACACTGATCAAGGCAACAATTGTCAGAAGATAGGGAATCATCAGGAACAGGTGAAAGGAAACGGCGATCCCCAGACCTTGCAGCCTTAACTGGAGACCATCCAGAAACCCGAATATGAGCGCCCCCAGGGCGCCTTTGAACGGATCCCAATTGCCGAAAATGACCATGGCAATCGCAACCCAGCCGCGTCCGCCAATCACATCGATCAGGAACATGTTCTGATGGGCCAGGGTCAGAAATGCGCCGCCGATGCCCATCAGTGCCCCGCCGAAAACCAGGCAGAGGGTTCGGGTCAGGGTCACGTTGACCCCGACGGTGTCGGCCACCACCGGGTTTTCACCCACCGTGCGGATCTTCAGGCCCAGCCGGGTTTTATAGAGCAATATCGACATGGCCGGAATCAGAAGCCAGACGATATAGGTCAGTGAATATTGCGTAAAAAGACCCGGGCCGATTATCGGAATTTTCGAAAGCAGCGGCAGGGTGATCTGCTTGAAAGGCTCGATGGTGGGAGGCACCGTGGGAGAACCGAAATGCAGCCGGTAAATAAACATGGCCAGCCCGGTGGCAAACAGGGTGATGCCCAACCCTGACACGTGCTGACTCAACCCCAGATTGACGGCCAGAAACGCCATCAACAGCCCCAGCAGCATACCCACCATGGCCGCGGCCAGCACACCGGCCCAGATCGAACCCGAGTTGAAGGTGACCAGAAATCCGGTCATGGCCCCCATCAGCATGATCCCTTCAATGCCCAGGTTCAGCACGCCGGACCGCTCAGCCAGAATTTCCCCCAGCGTGGCAAAGATGATCGGGGTGGCCATCCGCATCGTGGCCCCGATCAGCCCTGAAATAAATGCTACATCAAGAAGCTCGTTCATTTCTTGCGCACCCACCTGATTTTGTATTCGGTAAACAGCAGAAAGATGAGCATCACCATCAGCGCCATGCCCTGGATGACTTCGGCAATATACGTGGGAACGCCGGTCATGCGGCTCATGGTCTGGGCGCCGACAATGATCACACTAAAAAACAACGAAGAAAACAGTACGCCCACCGGATGGAGATTTCCCAGCATGGCAATCACAATCCCGGAATAACCGTAACCGGGCGAGATATCCATAATCAGACGGCGCTGGATTGCGCACAACTCCCCGACTCCCGCCAGCCCGGCCAGCCCGCCGGAAATCAGGGCCGTCCACAGAATCACCCGGGTCGAATTGATTCCGCCGAAGTTGGCGGCCCGGGCATTCACGCCCACAGCCCGGGACTGGTAACCAAAGGTGGTCTTCTTGTTGATAAACCAGACAACCAGCACGGCCAGAAATGCCAGCGGGATCCCCAGGTGGAAGCGGGAACGCGCCATCAGGATGGGATACTCGGCGGCCGCGATGATAGCCGAGGATCGCGGCCAGCTCGAGCCGGGCTGCTGCAAGGGCCCAAAAAGCAGCGCACCCATGATATGAACCATGACATAGTTTAACAGCAGGGTCGAGACCACATCATCCACTTTGAGCTTGGTTTTGAGAAGCGCCGGAATCGAAGCCCAGAGGCCCCCGGCCAGAAATCCCCCGACAATGACAATGGGCAGCACCAAAGGCTTGGGGACACCTCCCAGCGAAATACCCAGCGCAGTGGCCACCAGGGCGCCGGCCAGCAGCTGGCCCTCGGCCCCGATATTCCAGAATTTGGCCCTGAACGCAAAGGCCACCGCCAGGCCTGTCATTAACAGGGGGCTGGCCTTTACAAAAGTCTCCAGCAAATTGAACCGGGTCCCGAGGGCTCCGTAGAACAGGTAATAATATGATTTCCAAAGATGCCCGCCGGCAATCAGGATCGGAATGGCCGACAGCATCAGGGTCACCATAATCGCAGCAATTGGAATAACAATTTTAGCCCACCCCGGCAAGGGTTTGCGTTTTACAATCCTGAATCCGATCACCGGTGCACCCCGCTCATCCAAAGACCAACCTGCTCGCGGGAGGCATCCTCACCGTGCGTTTCGCCCATCACGGCTCCTTCATACAATACGACAATGCGGTCACTCAGGTTAAATACTTCATCCAGATCTTCAGAGATCAGAAGAATACCCGCCCCCCTGTCGCGCTCCTGCAGGATCCGTTGATGGATATATTCCATGGCCCCCACATCGAGACCGCGAGTGGGCTGTGCGGCGACGATCGCTGCCGGTCGGCCGGCGAGTTCTCTGGCCAGCATGACTTTTTGCAGGTTGCCGCCGGACAGACTTTTGGTCACCGCCTCACGACCGGCCGTCTTGATATCATAGGCTGCAATTAAATCATCGCTAAATCGGCGAATCCTGCTGGATTTCATCAATCCGAAACGCTGAAACTCCGCCGAGCCGTGGGTTTCCAGGATCAGGTTCTCCTCAACCGTAAGATCCATCATCAGGCCGGTATCGATTCGATCCTCCGGGATGCGGCCCATTTTTAATCCGATGGCGGAGGCCGGGCTGCCGAATTTAAGCCGCTTTCCGTTGACCTTGATGCTCCCGGCGGTCGGCTCCCGCAGTCCGAAAAGGATTTCGGCCAGCTCACGCTGTCCGTTACCCGAGATACCGGCCATGCCTAAAATTTCGTTCTGACGAACGACCAGGTTCAGGTCTTTGAGCGCCGGTATTTTCTTGTCATTTAAGGCATTGAGATTCTCGATTTCAAGCACGGGCTGACCGGGCTCAATTTTCTTTTTCTCGATGCTCTCCAGAAGTTCCCGGCCCACCATGAGATTGGCCAACTCCCGGGCATTGGTCTCGGAGACCTTACGCTGCGCGACGACCTGTCCGGCCCGCAGAACCACGATCCGGTCTGAGATGTCCATCACTTCATTTAATTTATGGGAGATAAAAACAACCGAACGGCCTTCTATGACAAGAGATCTTAAGGTATTAAACAAATCGTCGGTTTCAGCCGGCGCCAGCACGGCAGTGGGCTCATCCATAATCAGGATGTCCACATCCCGATAGAGCGCTTTGAGAATTTCAACTTTTTGCTGTTCGCCCACCGACAGGGTCCAAATCCTGGCATCCGGATCGATCTGCAATCCGAAGCGTTCCTGCAATGCAGTCAGTTCCCGACGGGCGGATTTGAGATCGAGGAAGATGCGTTTGCCGGAACCCATGCCGATAATAATGTTCTCGAGTACGGTCTGGGACTGCACCAGGGCAAAATGCTGGTGGATCATGCCCACGCCGCGTGAAATGGCATCTTTCGGGGCAGCGAGGTTGACTTTTTGCCCTTTGATATAAATCTGGCCCTCATCGCAGGTGTAATACCCGAAGAGAATATTCATCAGGGTCGTCTTGCCGGCCCCGTTTTCACCCAGCAGGGCGCAGATTTCGCCTGGATAAAGGTCGAAAGTAATATTATTGCTGGCGGTAACGTCCAGAAACCGTTTGGTAATACCGGACAGTCGTACCACTGGTTGGATCCCTTGTTCCGTCATTAAAATGCCTGAGAAATATTGGTACCTAATCCGGACAGGCCGGAATTGAATATTGAAGATTTTTCCACACGAAATCAGCTTAGCGCTTATGGGGTTTATCCCCTCCCGGAAAGGCGTCTCGGAAATGCAATATGAGATGTAATAGAAGATAAACGGGGTTCGTCGACGCAGTGCCCCTAGGGTGGGGATAAACCCCACCCCGACATTTCGCATGCCGATACAGCTGTTCCGGGCGACATATTTTGACGCCTATGGGCCTAAACCCCGCCCTTGGACCGTTGTTCTGCCTGGAAATACAACTTAAACGTGTCAACGGTCTAACTTAGATATGAGAGTCGGTTGATGCGCAGATCCATACCCAACCCATCACAAACTTCGAACATGACACGTTTAATCGGACACCGGTTTCTGCTCGTCAACCGGCACCCGGAAGGTTCCGTTCATAATCTTCTGCTCGAGGTCCTGGACCTCTTTAATGACACTGGCAGGCAGCGTCTTTTCAAATGCATGCAACGGCGCCAGTCGGGAACCGCCCTTGGCCATCATGGACCATTCGCCAAGATCCATGGAGACAAAGGCTTTTTTCTTGACCATATCAATCGCGAATTGGATGGTGGGATACATATCCCAGACGGGTCCGGTGATGACCACATTGGGGGCCAGCGCATTTTGGTCAGACATATTTCCAAAGGCCAGCACACCTTTTTCTTTGGCGGCTTCAAAGACCCCGAAACGTTCGGCGTAAATCAAATCTGCGCCGGCTTCGATCTGCGCGATGGCAGCCTCTTTGGCCTTGGGTGGATCAAACCAGCCGCCAATGTAAGAAATTTTGACCTTGACCTTGGGATTAACCTTGAGCGCCCCGGCCTTGAATGCATTCACCAGACGGTTGACCTCCCCGATGGGTATGGCTGCAACCACGCCCAGTATATTGGATTTCGTGAGGCGGCCGGCGATCACGCCGCACAGGTAAGCCGGTTCGTGGATCCAGTTGTCGAATACGGAAAAATTCGGCGACACCGGACCAAACTCTGAACCAAAGGCAAAAGCGGTCTCGGGATAGTCCTTGGCAACCCTGCGGGCCGGCTCCTCACCCGCCAGAAAGGCATCGCCCACGATCAGGTCAAATCCCCTTTCCGCGTACTCGCGGAGAACTTTTTCGAAATCAGCGGCCGCAATTTTTTCAGTGAATTCATATTCAATGTTACCCATCTCCTTTTTGGCCTTTAGACAGGCCTGATGGATCACACCATCCCAGGGTTCCTCAATGGCTGTTTGAAAAATCGCAGCAATTTTAAATGGTTTTTCGGCACCTGCGGTTATGGCAAATGACATTGACGACAAAACAAGCATGACCACCAATGCAACTCTTTTCATGATGAGACCTCCTTTCACTAAATGACAGGGTTTGTTAATCATCGTCTTAATGACTGGTTGTTTGAAATGCTCAAATTCAAACACGCATGGAATCGTGTTAGGGGCTGTGCCCCGATTGGAATATGGTGATGAGAAATTGCAATTTGATCATGTACCATAGAGGAGCATCTCAAGTTTGTCAATTCCAATTCTTTGTGTTAAGAATGAAAAATTAATAAGGTTGCCAAGGAGGAATGAGATGCAGGATTTGCTCAAAATTGGCCAAGACATAGTTGAAAGACTTTCGCTGCAACATGGACCGGTCGGGGTGACACTTTATACGGATAGGGATCCGTTGCCGCCAGAAATCCCGTTTAGCGGCAAGGAATTAAAAAGCTACTGCCAGGCATTGATTCTGGCCGGTGCAGGCGACAGCTTCCTGCTTGAACGGGAAAAGATGGGCTGCAAACTCGGAACTTCCGTGCTGGGCTTTGAAGACGATATGGACGGGTATCTGGATGACGGCGTCCTGGAAAAGTACGGCGTCGGTCTGTTCGGCACTGAGGAAGCATCGTCTGAAACGATACTGAAATCCACCTATCTTGCCAAAGGCAAAACCCGGGCGGCCCTGATCGCACCACTGTCAATATTCGAACAGATTCCGCAGGTCGTGATATTTACGGCCAATAGCGAGCAGGTGATGTGGCTGCTGTATGCCGTCAATTATCAAAAAGGCGGCCTTATTAATCTGCCCCAGTCCGGCGGCGCTTTAGGCGGCTGCTCGGACATCACGGCCTTGCCGCTGCTCAAAGGCATACCCAATATCACCTTTTTAGGCCTGGGCTGCCGCCTGAAATCAGCCATCGGCCCCGGCCACCTCATGATGGGCATCAATGGATCCGACCTGGCAATGGTTCACACGCATATTGTGGAAATGGCCAAACCGATCGCTATGTTGAACCGGCAGCAAGCTTCAAGTTAATACCTGTATCAGGTATCTATTTTTTCAAAATATTTTTATGCTTATATTATCTATATTCCATGCGCTTTAGGTATTGTAAATTCAGTATATTTCTGGCGACCATCCTGTCGATTCTGAATCTTACATCCGGGGTCATGGCCCTGACCGACAATCATCCGACAGTTGCGCCCTTTAAATCTGCAAAACCCAGGGTTTTAGTGCTGCATTCATATCACAGCGGCTTCACCTGGACCGACAATATAGCCAAAGGGCTGCAGTCGTCATTTGCCGATTTTGCCGACCGGATCGACCTGAACGTTGAGTATATGGATACGCGGCGAATATACACCGGGCAATACTTTGCTGAACTCAAAGATATCTATCGCCTGAAATACGGAGAACGCCTGCGGTTTACCTACCTTGAAGATCTTACCATTGAAGAATTACAGCAGAAGGTTGCAGTCCTGTCGAACCGGACTATCATTTTCATGTTTATTTTCAGCCGCGATAAGGCCGGCCGCGTATTTTCCCATGAGTACAATTTAAAATCCCTCTATCAATATGCCCGGGTTCCGATTTACGGTGTCTGGAAGTTCTATCTGGGGCACGGAATTGTGGGCGGCAGGTATATCGAAGCCAACCGGGCGTTTTTCGAAATGACCGGTTACAGCCGTCAAGAGGTCCTCGGCCGCTGTACATCTGATTTCAGCCTGTGGATAAATTATGAGGATCGTTCGCGAATCGTCCAACTTCTGAAGCAACACGGCAAGCTGAATTCTTATCCCATTCAATTTCGTATGAAAAACGGCAAAATCCGCGATTTCTTGTGGTCTGCGGCCGTTTTAGATCTTGCTGGTGAACCCTGCTCTTTGAGCGGACTGGTGGACATCACCGAGCGCAAGCAAGCGGAAGAAGCCCTGGTCCGCAGTGAAAAAAGATTTCGCGATCTGGCCGAATTATTACCGGAAACCATCTTTGAAATAGATATAGCGGGTAAACTCACGTTTGCCAACCGCCAGGCATTTGATCAATTTTTGTACAGCCGGCAAGATTTTGAGCAGGGATTAAATGGCTTTGATCTGCTGGCGCCGGAGGACCGCCAGCGAGCAGCCGCGGACTCTGTAAAAATACTGGACGGCAAAATTCTTGGCCTATTGGAGTACACCGCCCTGCGCAAGGACGGCAGCACGTTCCCGGTGTTGGTCCATTCGACAGCGATCTATCACCGGGACGGCGCCGTCGGACTGCGTGGATTTATGATAGATGTCTCCGAAAAAAAGCGCCTGGAAGCGCAACTCCAGCAGGCCCAGAAGTTAAAGTCCCTGGGAACTCTGGCCGGCGGTATTGCCCATGATTTTAACAATCTGCTGATGGGCATCCAGGGCCGCACCTCTTTAATGACAATCAATACCCCATCTTTTCATCCTCACTATGAACACCTGCGGGAAATTGAGAATTATGTCATCAGTGCGGCCGAACTTACCAAACAGCTGCTGGGTTTTGCCAGGGGCGGCAAATATGAGGTCAAACCAACCGATCTCAATCAGCTGATCGCACAAAACTCCCGGATGTTCGGCCGGACCAAAAAGGAAATCACCATCCATCGGATATATCAGGAAAACCTTTGGACGGTTGAAGTCGATCAGGGTCAGATCGATCAGGTCCTATTAAATATTTACGTGAATGCCTGGCAGGCCATGCCGCACGGCGGCGATCTTTATATTCAGACGGAAAATGTTAACCTGGATGCAAATTTCGTCAGTCCCCACGATGTCAAACCCGGTAGATATGTGATGATCTCCGTTACGGATAGCGGGATCGGGATGGACGAGTCAACTTTGAAGCGCGTTTTTGATCCATTTTTCTCAACCAAAACCAAGGAACGGGGCACAGGACTGGGATTGGCGTCGGCCTATGGCATCATTCAAAATCATGACGGCATCATTACGGCCCACAGTGTCGAAGGACAGGGAGCGAGCTTTAAAATTTATTTACCGTCATCGAGTAAGGCCGTCCCCGCTGGCCGGAGCTTGATTCAGGAATTGTCGGGTGGAACGGAAACCATTCTTCTGGTAGATGACGAGGAAATGATTCTGAGTGCCGGCCGGGGGTTGCTGGAAAAGATCGGATACAGCGTTTTGACTGCCGAAAGCGGTCAGAAAGCCGTCACAGTATACGACGCAGATCAGACTGAGATTGATCTGGTTGTGCTGGATATGGTAATGCCCGACATGAGCGGTGGTGATACATATAACCGGCTTAAAAAAATTAATCCTGCTGTCAAAGTACTGCTGTCAAGCGGTTACAGCATCAACGGCCAGGCGACGGAAATCCTCGAGCGGGGATGCAATGGCTTTATTCAGAAACCATTTACCATGAAAGCTTTCTCCCAAAAAGTAAGAGAGATATTAGATCATTAATACGATTTGATACGGAAAAAGAAGTGCTGGAGATGGCCAACGACACCGTTTACGGTTTGGCATCTTACCTTTTCACCCGTGACATCTCCCGCGCCATGCGTGTTTTTGAACAACTGCGCTTTGGTATAGTGGGCATCAATGATATTAACCCCACCGCAGCCGCGGCGCCTTTCGGCGGCATGAAAGAAAGCGGCCTCGGCCGGGAAGGCGGCCATGCGGGAATCCCTTCGTGTTTGTATTCCAGCGGGAGGTCGTCATAGCTGGCTCCCTTGGGCACAAAAAACCTCATCCAAACATTGATGGTTTCTCCCTTGGTAACATTGTTGGGTTTTATTATTTCAGTACATTCAATACGGGCAGGAGCATGAAGCCATGATGTCTGGGAAACATAACGCTAAGCGATTTCCTCGTTTATAATAAATCGCTCTCCCTTGTGATTTTTGTCAATCCGAAACTTTTTTCTGACCAGGATTCTTTCGGTCAGCACGACAGTGGCAGGGTATTCGGTTCTGCGCTCACAAAGCTTATTAAAATATGCTTCGGCGTCGACAGAATTATCAAAAATCTCTCGTTTAATTTTGCGGGCATCACCAATTCGAATCATGACTGAATACATTTTCTATTCCTTTGGAAGACGGGCAGGGATAATATATTGAAAATATTTGGATCAAGCTTTAAATTTATGCTATGGGAGATTAGCACTGTGTCACTGCCACAACTCTATAACATAAGCGATAGAGTTTTAATACAACAAAATATCGCAAAACACCCGCGAGCAATTGATTTCCACCTGATAATTTCCAGTATTCCAGGATCCAGCAATGAGATGCCAGATGCCGGATCTTTGAAGTCGGAAGTGAGAATTCGGAAGTCGGAAAGATCGGAAGACAGATGTCAGGTTTTATTTTTTGTCAATCAACTTATTCAACCCTGTCAACTCAATCAACCACATGTACCCGTACCCCGCGCCCCGCAACCCGTACCCCGCGCCCCGCAACCCGCAACCCGCCCCCCTACCCCATGGTCGACGGCAGCCAAAGCGCCAGTTGAGGGAATGCAACAATCAGCACGACTAATAACAGGCATATAATGACGAACGGTAAGACGCCACGAAAAATTTCAGACAGCGGAACTTCGGGTGTGACCCGCTGCATGACAAATACATTGAGCCCGATGGGAGGTGTCAACATGGCAATTTCCATCATGACGGTCATATATATTCCAAACCATACCGGGTCAAAGCCCAGATTGCGGCAGATGGGAAAAACCAGGGGCAAGGTCAGAATCAACATGCCGAAAGTATCCAGAACAGCACCCAGCAGAAGAAACATGATCGAAAACAGAAAAATAACGCTGTGGGGGCTAACCTGAAGCGAGGCAATATAATTGACCAGGGCCGGCGTCACATCAGTTTGAACCAATAACCGGCTGAACATGACACCGCCGATCAAAATGGCATAAATCATGGCGCTGATTTCCCCGGTTTGCCAGAGCGATTCCTTGAGGCGCTTAACCGTCAATCTTCGCATTGCCAGTGCGACTGCCAGAACACCGACCGCCCCGATGGCCGAGGCTTCGGTGGGGGTAAAGACACCACCGTAAATCCCGCCCAGGACAATAATGAAAATGATGGCGGTCGGCATCAACTTGGTTAAGGCAGTCAGCCGTTCAGTCCATGAATATACCGGCCCGGCCGGACCTAATTGACGATCCATTAAACATCGGACAACGATCATAGCGCAGAATCCTGCCGCTAACAAAATGCCCGGTATCACCCCGGCGATAAACAATTTGCCGATTGAAGTTTCAGTCCAGACGCCATATATTACCATGGGAATGCTGGGCGGAATCATAATGGCGAGGGTGCCGGCGGAAGCCAGGCTGCCGGTGGCAAGCTGCAGATTGTATTTATATTTTTTCATCTCGGGCATGACCATAATGCCCATGGTGGCAATCGCCGCCACACTGGATCCGGTGACCGCACCAAACCCGGCCGATGTAAACACGCCGGTTACCGCCAGCCCCCCCGGCAACCGTCCGAACCACTTATGCACAAAATCGTAAAGGTCCGATGCAATTTGTGTGTGATAAACCAACTGGCCCATAAATACAAAAAGGGGGACGGCGATCAACAGGAAGTTGGTGCCGGTTTCCCAGGTGATCATATGGACCTGCATGGCGGTTTGCGGCAACCCCATCAAATAGATATTGCCGGCAGCACCTATCGCCAGAAGCGCCAAGGCGATGGGCACCCCCATGAATGTCAGAGCGATCATCAGAATAATGGACAGGATTCCCAGTACAAACGGATCCATCAGTCGGCGTCCTCCTGTGAAGCTCTGAGAAAAGGGAATACCATCTGGATTAAAAATTGGGCAGCCAGGATCACACCGCAAATGCCGGCAAAAAGCACAAATGGCCAGTAGGGAATGTCAATCATCTCGGCGCCCTCATTCCAGCGATACATTTCGACAGTACTTTTCAAGGACTGATAGGTCAGCAGCAAGGCAAAGATAAATCCGCACAGCCCCGCGACCACATCGGTGATACGCTTTGCCCTGGGACCCATCAACCGGTACAGCATATCCATTCGGATATGACCCTGATTGCCCGTCACATGGGGCAGACTGGCAAAAAAGACAAGTGACAAGGTCAAGGCACTGACTTCGCTGCCCCATATAAGCGGAGAATTGAAGATATATCGCAGCGATACATCAATGCTCAAAATAACAACCAGGACCGGGATGCTGATAAACACGCCGGCCCGATGGATTGCTCTGGCAAATCGGTTGATTAAAGAATTTATTGGAATATACATCCTGCGTCAGCCCTGTATTGCGAATTCCTTGAGGCGCGGAATAAGCTAGTTAAAATTGAATAATGAATATTCGTGGTAGGCGCTTCGAAACTATATTTTTTTAATTCGCATGTTTAATTTGGTGCGCCGGAGGCCTTCCTTAAATATTCAATCATTTGAAGTCAATGATGCCCGGAACCGGTTTTTCGACAATCAGTTTGAATATCTCATCGCCGTCCATCTTGTTGTATTTTTTAGTCAATCTTTCAATATCCGCCAGCAGCTCACGGGCCGGCAAGCCTTTGGCCTCATACTTTTCAGCCCATTGATCAAGAACCGGTTTCATGGCAGCTCTCCAACGATCGAGTTCTTCAGGCGGCAGTGTAATCATCTCAACGCCGTTTTTTTTATAGATTTCCATGGCCTTGGTGTGGAAGTCAACCCCGACGCGCTTGGCAACGGCATATGCCATGCGCTGCTGAAAGCCATAAAAGGTTTGTTTCAGGTCTTTTGGCAGGGAATCAAAAGCTTGCTGGTTGATGCAGGTGTCGATATGCTGGGCGGATATATTCAAGGTTGTGTGGTATTTGGCAAGTTCATAAATCTTAAACGGCACAAAGCCCGGATCAACCCATAATACGGCGTCCACGATGCCTTGCTGAAACGAGGCATAAATATCCGGATAGAATTGTTGACAATCACAGCACCCAGCGCCTTAGCGGCCAGGGGATCAAAACCCTGGGCAATGATTTTGAGACCCTGCATGTCCTCCAGTTTGCGGATCGGTTTGCGGCTCATAATATCAGCGGCTCCCACCAGGACCATATATCCGAAATACACATCTCTATTTTCAAATTCCGGTTTAAAATACTTGGGAGCCAGTTCGGCCACAATACGCACACCTGCCAACGGATTACTCGGTGTTACAAATGGAAGTTCGAAAGCTTTGGTGAATGGAAAACCGCGTGCTTCATGGGCCACGAAGCAGGTCGCATAATCGGTGATGTGAGAGCGCACCGCTTTGAAGCCGTCTTTGGCGCCGTGCAGCGAACCGGCACCGTATTCCTTGAAAATCAGTTTACCGTTAGTGGATTTTTCCTGCCAGGATAGCCCGGCCCGCCAGACCGGCGGCACCAGGGAGGCGGGCGGAGACGGGTGCGAAAACTTCAAATTAAAGGCTTTGCCGTCGTAAGTGACTTGTGGTTCGGCTGCCGGAATCTTGTGTTCGAACCAGTTATCAACTTCATCGGCGTTAACCACCTGAACACATATAAAAGCCAATACCGCTATAATACTGGCAAAACAAATAGATGATTTGATGAACTTTTTTTGATGCATGTATTTTCTCCTTCCTTTTTTTTAAGGCCAGACTGAGGAACCCCCTTCTGTCCACTGGATTAGCGATTTCAAACTTAGCTGGTAACTAGCAAACTATTACCCAATATCAAAAAGCTCCCTGTTGGGGAATCATTTCTAATCAGGGCGGGAAATCGAACTTTTAAAGCTGTTCTCGTGAAGCCCCTTGCCCAGTCTAGCTACCAGGCAGTTGTCAACGGCTTTACGAATGGTTTTTTCATATTTTTCAGGAAAATTATGGGGCAATTCGATACTTAATAAAACTTTTGATTGATCTGTTTGCTTGGCATGCCAATCCACAATCTGTCTGATTCTAAACCCATCAGTCGGTATGCTGCGTTTCCGGCAAAATGCCAGAATATCCATAGATGCTCACAGCGCAAAGGCTGAAAAGAGGATATTGGCCGGTCCCATTGTCTTGCGTTTGATGCCATCTTCTTCGATGTACTCGGTAATGATCGAGCAGTCATCTGTCGTGATCTTAATTTGGTTATTTTCGATAAAGTTGATTTCAAAATCAGCATGTCGATCGTCTTTGCTCATAAGACCTCCTTGAGAATGAATTTAATACCTGGAATTTTTACCAACATTCAGGCGATAGTATAAAACAATTGAAAAACATCCGGGGTTTCGGGCCAACACATCCCCAAAAAAGATATGGCCGGATGGGGGGAGTTTGATGCCGGTGTCTGAAAAATAATCTTCGCTCGTACAAATCCGCTTTGTCGGGGGATGATCAATCCGATCGCTTCTGCCGGGTATGGTAGTGGTAGAGGTGGCGAAGCGCTCTTGCCGCCCGCCTGGCCGATGGAAAAGCCGGAATACCGGCCCTGCAAAATTTGGCCCTTAAACGTGCCCCCATATCAGCGAGTTCCGGATCGCCGCCATCCGAGTCGATGGTGAAAACAGTTGGTTTGACAATTTGCCGGTTTTTTAAATAGGCGATGGTCTCCGGCGTTGGATCGGCAAGGTCCGGGAAATGGTATGCCATTCTGGGAATGAGCCGATCTACGACGATTATGGATATCGCGGAATCTTTGTAACCCAGCTCCAGCACCTGCGCCAGGTAATCTGCATCGATAAAGGTCCGCCACATGTCAAGCGGGTTTCCGGCTATCGATCCGGCGGTGGGCACACTGCGGCTCAGGAAATCCATAGTGGGTTCGGATAACGGTGGAACTTCGAATCCCTGCCGGTTGAATGTATCACTGTTGGCCACGCTGTTGCCTCCCCCACCCCCGATGAGAAATACGCCATGGCCGGCCGGTGCGGTCAGCAGGCTGAAGGCCATGATGGCGTCAACGCATTCGTTCATCGAGCGCACCCGGGTCACACCGGTCTGGCGGTAAAAGGCTTGCCACAGTTTTTGTGACCCCGACATGGCTCCGGTATGCGATGCCGCCGTGGCTGCCCCGGCCTGACTTTCTCCCCCTTTCCACAAGATAACCGGTTTTTTTTGATTCGCCGCTTTTGCGATCTGCAACAGTTTACGGGCATCTTTAACACTCTCAAGGTACATGGCAATAACACGGATATCTTTATCTTCGGCCAGGATTTCAAGAAAATCCGTACTGTCGAGAACAGCTGCGTTCCCGAAACTGACCGCCTTATCAACCCCGATACCGAGCGAGGACGTATACTCGGTCAGACGCTGGGTCAGACCGCCGCTTTGCGATATAATCCCGACCGACCCACTCAACCCCGGTATCGCCCCCCAGGCGGTTAATCCCGCAGATGGACAATAGGGTCCCATACAATTCGGACCGATGACTTTGAGGCCCTTATCCTTGGCAATGGCAACGATCTGTTCCTCCAGCAGCTTGCCTTCCTCCAGACCTGATTCTCTAAAACCAGAAGTAAGAATGTGGACATGAAGTAAACCAATACTAGCGCAGTCTTCAAGGATCCCGGGAACAAGCCTGGCAGCAACACACACAATGGCCAGATCGGGCACCACCGGCAGGGACTTCAGGTCCGGATAAGCCTTGAGTCCCCTTATCTCTTGGGCCTTGGGGTTGATTGGATACAGTATACCGGGAAACCCGCCTTCCTGGAGCTTCATCAAAAAGCTGGTGCCGCCGAATTTATAATCACCCGTCGAAACACCGATGACGGCCACATGCACCGGATTGAATATTTTCTGAACATCTGTCTGGCTTAAAGTCATATCTCAAATCAGGTTTGCTTGTCTTGCTGAAGTTGGATCAGGCATAATTCCAGTATGTCCGGGTTCGATTATTACAGGAACTTCAGATTTAATTCAAGCAATCCATTGATGGGATAAATATTGTGATATAAAATGAAATGTCAGGTAGAGATAAGGGCTGTCTATTGCTGATAGGACGGTAATGACGTGTCGGCATTTGTGCGACGTTCGCAACCCGACCTTCTTTCCGGCACATAGGCCGTATATGAGTAGCACCGCCGTTCAATGCCAAAACGTCTCTCATCACCATCCCCTGTTAGGGGGAACACTTCATCGATTTCTTCTATTTCACCTTCAGGCTTGCGGCCGGTATTCATCGGGATTGACCTTTCCGGATAAAATGATTTCAGGATTCGAATTCGTTTATCTCGAAAATTATTTATATACATATTTTATTCTGCATGTCAGTGGTACTAACATGATAAGGGAGGTAACGCCATTCAGTTTCTGAAATTTTTCATTGCCAAAGCATTAAAAAATTAATATTTCAATTTGTCAAGTATTAATGCAATAAATATTGCAGCAATTATGTTTGATTTGCGCCACTATATTTTTTTTTGCCCGCGGCATGATCGTGGGGTATTCAAGATTTTCATTAACTGCAGTACCGTAATCACGGAATAGAAGCAGGCAATAGAAATGGTTACACTGCAAGATGAAGTGATCATCCAAGTAAGGAAAAAGGCAGATAAAAGGTTGAATGTGGGATGATGGACTTTCTCAGGCGGATTTAAAGTTTTCCTGCCAAGGGGCCGATATAAAAGATCAGGCCAACCGTAAAAAAATCCGACACCCTTGTCGATCGTACATACCGTCTAAACTCAAAGTTCCGGGCCTATTGAACCCGCCTTAGGATCACCGCGAAGGGGTGATTTTGAAATCCTGGGCTGTATTGTATGTAAAAATTGATATATAGGAGTTATCTGACAGTTTGCTAAATTCAAATGACCCATCATTATTAGAAAGTGCTGACGATAGGGCCGCCGTTATTTCAAGAAGTGCTGAAACAATCGTTCGAAACCAATCGAAAAGTTTAAGCCCGGGTGAGGCACTATTGAACAGCATCAGCCACGATACGGATTTTCCGACCTTTTCGAAGCACATTATTGAAATCAATCGTCAGATCTCTTCACGCTCGAAGTACTCGTCGGCCTCAGACCTATCCAATGCGATTCTCAAGGATTATGCTCTCACCGGCAAATTGCTGAAGCTGGTCAACTCCGCCTTTTACAGTGTAACCGCCGGCAAAGTCACCACCATCACCAGGGCGGTGGTTTTACTCGGCTATGAAACAGTGCGGCTGGCAGCAACCAGCCTCATGCTTTTCGATCTTATGAAAAGCAAATCCTCAGCGGTAGAGTTGAAGGAAGCTTTCGTCAAAGCGTTCTGGAGCGGTTTGATTGCAAAGGATGCAGCCGGTGCCATGTCGGTAGATGATAATGAGGAAGCTTTTATCTGTGCCATGCTTCACAATCTGGGAAAGCACATTGTTCTGCTCTACCTGCCGGATAAGTGGAATGAAATGTCAAATCTGATTTCAAACCAAAGTTTCAGTAAAGCCCGGGCTTCTAGAGCAGTACTGGGTATTTCATTGGAGAATCTGGGCATCGCGGTGGCGAAGCGATGGAAATTCCCCGCTGAAATCATTAATAGTATGGAGCGACTCTCGGGTAAGGATTTGCAGAATGATACGGGAAAAGTTGACATGTTGCAGGCCTTGTCCAATTTCTCAAATGAAATGTGCAGCATTATCAATAATACAAATGGGATAAAACGTAAGGAGTCCTTATTGGAACTGGCCAACCAGTATCAGAATCATGTCCCCCTTTCCCCCAAGCAGCTTTCCAGTATGATTGTTGCCTCCCTGGAACAAGTGAAGAAGCATGCGGATTTGATCGACATTGACATTGAACACTCAAAATTTTTGCAGCGCCTGACCGTCGGCGCTCAAGGACAGCAACTCGATCAAAAAGACCAATATCTCGACCGTGATTTGAATCCGGAGGTCTCAAAAGTGCTTGTGGACGGCCGCTCGAACCCTGACGCTTCAGATGAGCGGCTGAATGACGCTAAACAAGCCAATCCGGTTGAGGTGATTCTCAGCGGGATACAGGATATGTCTGCGGCTATGGTGGGTGAATTTGAGGTCAATGATATCGCCCTTATGGCCCTGGAGTCCATGTACCGGGGACTCGCTTTCAATCGGGTGGTTTTCTTCACGATGCGAAGGGACAGAAAACAGCTGGAAGCCCGTTTAGGTTTTGGCGCGGACATTGAACATATCGTCAACCAGCTATGCTTTGAAACCAAGGGAGCCGCAAATATCTTTAATATCGCCCTGGCCAAGGGCAAAGATCTCATTATTGAGGATACCGACAAACAGCACGTAAACGAACTGATCCCCCATTGGTTCCGACAAAAGATCAATACACCGGCCTTTATCTTTCTGCCGATCACCTATGACAATACCTGTCTGGGTGCCTTCTATGCCGATCGCGAAGTTGCCGGTCCGCCCCTCCGAGCTGGCCAGTACAAATTTGTAACCATGCTTCGCAACCAGTTGATTCTGGCCATCAAGTACCGAACATAAACCCTTAAAGTTTTCTTAAAAAAATGATTACGCAGTTTTTGACGGGATTTTGCATCCGGGTCTAATGGCTATTTAGTCTGTCTGCTGTATATCTTTAACAACAAAAGTATGGCTGGAATCAAATGGAAGAATAGATCGAAAATGTCCGTCGGCCTGGTCAGCGTACCATTTTTTAGCATGATCAATTTTTCCAATACATGCGGCACTGGCCTAAACGGCGCAAGGATCATTAGAACGGCAACGAGGATGAGAACTGAATAAGGAATTTTATCAAGAAAAGTCCGCATAGTTAATAAATGCGTCGATGAGCAATGTTATAAATGTTCTATTCATTTTTTAGATCCATGGCTTTGGGGATCAATTTTGACAGTTTTTCCGGGCATGTTGATATAGATGGCAAGGACAACCACCCCCTCGTGGCAATCATGGCAGTGCCAAACCCGCTATTCCAATATTGTTGTCGAAAGACATCTCAAAGTCGAAATAGGGCGTCGTGGCCGCCGGTTCGCAGATCCAGAACTTTTTAAGATCCCCGGTCGATGTTTATTTGCGTTATGGGTTGTTTATCCCATAAACCGTATTATTTTTCAACCAAATGCAACCCGAAGGTACCCGATATTCCACCCCTTCAAAGGCGGATTTTCGACAGGCATTGTTCCATCAATTTCCGCCGGCGGATGAGCGAAGCGAACTAATTTGGGGTACCCATATCAACCCTGATTCACTTTAAAGCATATTATCTTTTCATTGATCACACCCAAAAATTATAGCTTGAATGCAAATCGATTCCAGACTATGTATGCATTGGATTTCTAGGGACCACAAAATTAACGGATTTTAGATAGTTTACCAAATGGCAGCATCCGGATCTAGCAAAGTCATCTATGCGGCGTTAGCCGGCAACTTTCTGATAGCGCTGACAAAATTCCTTGCCTTTATCATGACGGGCAGTTCGGCGATGCTGTCTGAAGGGGTGCATTCCGTTGTTGATACCGGCAATCAAATTCTTTTGCTTTACGGGTTGCGCAGATCCAGGATACCGGCCGATGAGCGATATCCCTTCGGCCATGGCAAGGAAGTCTATTTCTGGAGTTTTGTGGTGGCCATCATGATTTTTGCGGTGGGTGCCGGAGTTTCGATCTATAAAGGCGTCCATCATCTTTTTCATCCGGCAGCTATCCAAAACCCGTATCTCAACTATATCGTGCTGGCTTTGGCAATGCTTTTTGAAGGTGCGGCCTGGTATTTCGCCCTTTCCGAATTTACCAAAGCCAAAGGAAAATGGGGTTACCTCCAGGCGGTGCAACGCGGCAAAGATCCCACCATGTTCGTCGTGCTCTTTGAAGATTCGGCGGCCATGCTGGGGATTGTCGTGGCCTTTTTGGGGATATTTTTGAGTCAAATTACCGCCAATTCCATTTTTGACGGTATCGCCTCGATCATCATCGGACTGATTCTTGCCGGTACGGCGGCCTGGCTGGCTTATGAAACAAAGGGGCTGCTAATCGGGGAAAGCGCCAACCAGGAAGTGGTCCGGGGCACAAGGAAAATCGTCATGGCCCATGACTATATCCAGCATGTCAATGAAATCTTAACCATGCACATGGGACCCGATTTCATCCTGCTGAATTTGAGTGTGGATTTTAAGGATACGGTCTCAGCCGGCGAACTTGAAAAGGCCATTGCCGAATTGGATGGAGAGATCAAGCAAAAATATCCCAGGATTAAACGGATTTTTGTCGAAGCCGAGGCGCGCAGGTCGAAAGGACACGATGGGCAAACTGAGATGATTGATAGCGTGGAAGAATGAATTCCGAATTCGATTTACATTTAAAAATAAATCCGCTCAATCTGCTTTGGGAAGCTTGCCCATAATAATCATACCCAGGACTTCGTCTTTTGTGACATCTTTGGTTCGCCGGGTTCCGATCAACTTGCCGTTCTTAATGACCGCCACACGGTCCGACAGGTCGAATACGTCATGCAGATCATGGCTGATCAGAAAGATCCCGATGCCCTCGTTTTTGAGCTGCTTGATCAACTCAGAGACCATGGCTGTTTCCTGGGGGCCGAGTGCCGCGGTGGGTTCGTCCATGATTAGAATTCTGGCGTTGAAGTAAATCGCTCTGGCGATAGCGACGGATTGTCGCTGACCGCCGGACATATTTTTAACCGCATCGGTGATGTTCTCGAAATTGGGATTCAGGCGGGCGATGACCTTGCGGGCTTCATTTTCCATCGCCCGATCGTTGAGCGTTCCATATCCGGTCATAATTTCACGGCCCAAAAACAGATTGCCGGGCGCATCCAGATTGTCGGCCAGAGCCAGGGTCTGGTATATGGTTTCAATGCCGTATTTGCGGGCATGACGGGGAGACTCGATGCGCACGTTTTCACCATTGATGCGAATCTCGCCCTCGTCGCAAGGGATGGCTCCGGAAAGCGCCTTCATCAATACGGTTTTTCCCGCGCCGTTGTGCCCCAGGACACCGACGACCTCGCCCGGGTTGAGATCAATGCTCACCCCGTTAACGGCATGCACACCGCCAAACCGCTTGTGAATGTTAGTCATCTCAACTAGAGGCATCTGGCTCATGCCGTTTCTCCCTAACGCCTTTTTTTGTTGTAAACCACGTCAAACCATACGGCGAGGATCAGAACCGCGCCGATTACCAATTGGCGCATGGCGCTGGAGATACCCAGAAGAACCATCCCGCTATCCAGACTTTGCATGATCACCGCGCCCAAAATAGCGCCGGAAATTGTGCCCTGCCCGCCGGCCAGCGAAGTTCCGCCGATGACAGCGGCGGCAATGACGTTCAACTCGGCCAGCATACCCATGGAATTCGCGCCGGCGTTCAAGCGCGCCGTGGTAATAACCGCAGCCACACCGCACAGTATGCCCATGACCACAAACACGAAGGTTGTGATCTTTTTTACAGCGATACCCGATAGTTCAGCCGCTTCAGGGTTGCCCCCGATGGCGAACACATATCTGCCGAAGCGGGTAATTTTGGCCAGAAGGCTCATGCCCACCACCACACAGATCATGATCAGCACCGGTACGGGTATGCCGCGCGGAATCTCCGTGCGGGGTTTGTAATAGGCGTTCATGACCAGAACAAACCCGCATACCAGGGCTGCGCCGATGGTCAGAAAAAGCAGCTGGACCCAAAGCGGTTTTACTTGGAAGCCGTATTTGCGGCAGCTTCGGCGGACCATTATGGTGTTGGTCAGCATCCATGCGATGGCTACGCCGGCCAAAATCCAGCTCCATGTCGCCCCAATGGAGCCGTCGATGCCGCCCCCCAGGATTTGGTAGGTCTTGTCCATGGGCGCCACGGTCCGGCCGTCGGTTACCAAATAGGCTGCGCCGCGAAACATCAACAGCCCGGCTAAGGTGGCAACAAAGGAAGGAATCCCGCGGTATGAAATCCACCAACCTTGCCACAATCCCACAAACCCGCCCAGGGCCAAACCACAAAGGATTGTTAAAGGCCAGTTCCAGGCAGCACCCAGGGGGAACACGTGGACTTGCAGATAGGCAATGACCATACCCGTGAATCCCAGCAGCGATCCCACGGACAAATCAATGTGCCGGCTGACAATCACAAGTACCATGCCCGTCGCCATAATACCGACGACACTCGACTGCACCGCCAAATTGTACATGTTCCTGGCAGTGAAAAAGATACCGCCGGTCATGATATTCAGTGTCACCCATATCAGAAGCAGGGCGATGATCATGGCCAGCATCCGATTATCGATGTCGATTTGTCGGAGGAATCGCGTTAGCGCGCTCTCTTTTACTGCTGCCTGCTGCGCCTGGTTGGACATTGACTTACTCCGTCAGGAATTACAGAATCGAGGTTGCCTGGTTATAGGATAATCCAGGTAAAATTCGCCGAATAAAAGCAAAAAGGGCGTTCCAGAATCTATATGGAACGCCCTCCGAAAGCAATTACTTATTTACATGCGGTGGGTGCCATGCCGCCATCAACACCCTGGCAAACCACCTGTTTTTTAACCCAGCCGGCTTCGATCACGGTGGCCAGATTAGCCCGGGTAATGGGCACCGGCTTTAGTAGAATAGCCTGCATCGCAACACCTTTGGGACCGCCGGACCACTTGATAGCATCGCCTATCTTTTGGCCCTTGGCCAGGGCCACCGTGATATTGGCTGCGGCTTTGCCCAATTCGCGAGCGTCCTTCCAGACCGACACTGTCTGGGTGCCCCTGGCAACGCGGTTCAGCGCAGCGTGGTCGCCGTCCTGGCCGGATACCGGGGTGATGCCTTCCATGCCTTGAGAAGTCAGTGCCGCCACAACACCTCCGGCGGTTCCATCGTTGGAAGCGACCACCGCATCAACTTTGTTGTTGTTGGCGGTCAGGATTTGCTCCATATTCTTTTGAGCGACCTCGGGTTTCCAGCCTTCGGTGTACTGCTCGCCCACGTTTTTGATTTTGCCGGCATCCATGGCTTCTTTCAGCACCTCGAGCTGCCCTGCATGTAAAAAATCAGCATTGGGATCAGTGGGGGAGCCTTTGATAAAGACGTAGTTGCCCTCGGGTTTAACTTTGAAAACCTCGCGCGCCTGCATCCGGCCGACTTCCTTGTTGTCGAAAGTCAGATAAAAAGCATATGGGTCTTCGATCAGGCGATCATAACCAACGACTGGTATGCCTTCGGCCTTGGCCCTTGAGATGGCCGGTGAGATGGCATCTGCATCGTAGGCCAGAATGATCAGCGCATCACAGCCCCGGGCGATTAAGTTTTCAACGTCAGATATCTGCTTGGAGGAGTCGGCCTGCGCATCGGCGCTGATATATTTAGCGCCCAGCTTCTCCAATTGGGCTTTCATAGCAGCCTCGTCCGTTTTCCAACGCTCTTCCTGAAAGTTTGACCAACTCACACCAACGGTCAGTGTTTTCGCAAAAGCGGCGCCGCTCACGACAGTGAGCACGGCGACGGCGATAAAGATACAACCAGTAACCGTTAAAATCCTTTTCATGCTGAAACCTCCTTTTGCTGATGGTTATGTGCTTAAGGGGTGACTAATAGAAAATGTGGTACAGATTGACAATTCCCCTGGCAGCAATATTTTTTTGCAATTAATTTAATTTATAAATTAATAATATTAATTTTACATGGCACATGTTTAAAAACTAGTCAATACTATTATTTGATCGGGGATCATCTTGGCCCGGGTAAGGTTTTGACAGGGAGCAGAAAATTATGTAAACATATACATATAGTGCGGACCTTCAGCTTTCCAACCGGGTAACTTGCCGTCACGGCGGCATTTATCTGCCATAGCGAAAAAGCACGGTAGCCGGGCACAAAGTGTGGACTTGGGGATCAGGAACTGGTGCCTGATCTTGTCATCCTCGATCCCTGTTTGACCGTCAGCCTGCCGCCGCAAGTTACGACAATGACGGGTCTCGACGCCCTTGTCCATGCCATAAAAGCCTGTACATGCCAGGGGCGCAACACCATTTCCGATGCCCTGGAGCTGGCGCGACGAACATTGCGCATATTGGAAAGTGCGTCCTGATGCAGCGCGCGGCTAACCTAAGGTCTTTGAATGCCCGGCTCAAGGCGTTCGGCAGATCCTATTTCTTGCAATCACCAGGATTGGCCCTTTAACCGGTTATGCAACGGAAAGGCAAGGCATATGATACTTCAAGAGCTAAAAACCTTCGTGGTCGAAAATCCGCCTCCCCACTTCGGCGGCCTGTACTGGATTTTCGTCAAACTAACGACCGACAGCGGCATCGAAGGGATCGGCGAGGTCTATTCGGTGCCGTTTCATCCCCACGTCGTTGAGCGGATGATTGATGACGTGTTCGAGCGCTGTGTCATGGGCACCGATCCGTTCAATATTGAACGGCTGTGGCGGGTCATCTATTCCAGTGGATATACTCAGCACGCGGATGTTTCCGTTATGGGGATCCTGAGCGGCATTGAAATGGCATGCTGGGATATTGTCGGGAAGGAGCTGAACAAGCCGGTCTATGACCTGTTGGGGGGTCAAGTCCATGAAAAACTGAGAACCTACACCTACCTCTATCCCCGGGAATCGGACACATCGGACGTGTACAGCGATCCGAACCTGGCTGCTGAAAGGGCGTCCCAATATGCTCAACTGGGTTTTACGGCCGTGAAGTTCGACCCGGTCGGACCCTACTCGGCATTCGATCCGCGACAACTTAATCTGGAGGCGCTGGAGAGATCGGAGAAGTTTGTAAAAAAAATTCGAGATGCTGTTGGGAGCAAGTGCGACATGCTGTTCGGAACCCACGGCCAGATGACCGCCTCAGGCGCTATCCGTCTCGCCAGACGGATCGAAAAGTACGACCCCCTGTGGTTCGAGGAGCCGGTACCGCCTGAAAATGTCCGGGAGATGGCAAAGGTTGCCAGATCCACCTCGATTCCCATTGCGACCGGAGAACGTCTGACAACGAAGTACGCCTTTGCCCGGGTTCTTCAAGAACAGGCCGCATCCATCCTGCAGCCGGCTTTGGGAAGATCAGGCGGAATACTGGAGACTAAAAAGATTGCCGGTCTGGCTGAAGCGCACTATGCTCAGATCGCGCCGCATCTCTACTGTGGACCGATCGAGGGCGCGGCGAGCATACAGATCGACACCTGCAGCCCTAATTTCCTGATCCAGGAGGGCATCGAAACATGGCGCGGTTTTCATGCCGAGATTTTGAAAGCGCCCATCCAATGGGAAGCAGGTTATATCATCCCCCCCAGCGGGCCGGGTCTGGGTGTTGAACTTGACGAAGCCGTCGCCGCCCGACACCCCTATACGGGTAAACGGCTTCATCTCGAGATGATGGACCGGCCGATACATTAGACCCAAGCCGGTAATCGACAAGTTAAAAGGGAGAATAGAATGAAAATCGGATGGATCGGACTGGGCAATATCGGATGCGTCATGGCGTCCAACTTGATGAAGGCGGGCGGAATCACCATGCTCGTGGGCGGTGAAAAAGATGTTTTTGAAGCGCAGCTGCTCGAAGACGCCATGAATATCTATCTGCGCGCTCCCGGGTATGAGGATTTCCGGTAAGGAGTCGTATAGAATAATTGGATAAAGCAAGATAACAAGTGACCAATGATCAAGGAGGGCATAAAGATATGGCCGATGAACGGATAAAAGCACTTTGGGATAAGGGAGTCCATAGGAAGATATAAAACGATCCTTCAAAGATGAGATTTACAAAGACACTTGTTTCCATCAATTGTATTATGTTGTTGAAAAATGCATTAACGGGAAAGCGTCCGCAGATCAATAAAGAAGCTATCTCACATTGGTTTTCCTAAAAATCCAGCTCTAATTTTAAATCATCATCCAATTCTGTCTTCAATATTTCAGTTATATCCAAGTTTTTATCAACCAGAAATACTCGTCTGCCCTTTTTGTGCCAAGTCGCAATTCTCGGATTCGACCTGTCCTCCAACACCTTAATTTCTACTTCCATCTTTATTTTTATCCCAAACGCCTCACGTTCTGGTTCTCTATACCCGTAACTCCGCAGCGTTGCGAGGTCGAAACTAATGTCTGTGTTAGTCGGAATATCGTAATACCCGATTTTTGCATCCACTACATTCCGGGCGGCACCCCGAGCTAAACGATCATAGTCAAACGAAGAAAGCAAATTTACAGAAGCTGGCGGGAGGAAAAATATGAGATAGGTAGTCAAATTTCCTATGATGCAAATATTCAATAATTCAAGAACCTTTTTCCGCCTCTGGATCAGAAAATAAATTATATAGACCAGCCACTCGATAATAATTGAAAGGACGAACGCGATGCCTAATGTAATCAAATTTTCTAATCGATATTTATAAAACTGAAAAAAAGATCCAGCCGCCGACGATGCAAGATTCGCCACAAGAACGATCGTCAATATCTCCATTCCGCCCATTTTCTCATATAATTTATCCGAGCTTGATAGTTTGTTTCTCAGTTTGGGATAATTACAGAAAACATACGCTTCAATGGGTACTATGAGAACAAGAAATAGGAAACCAATCTCGATTAAAGCAGTGGCCACATCGGCACGGCAGATACTTGGGGCTAATAATAGAAAAAGAGTCACTAGGAAAACTATTCTATTTGCCATACTAGATGCCTGATGCGGCTTATCTGATGTAAAGAGTTCCCGAGCATCCTGCTGTCTTTTTGCTACTGACATAACAAGTCCGATTCCTTGATCCAATTACGATTGTCAATCCGAAGTATTATATCGGGCTTATGTCAATAGTCCTTGGATTTATGTTGACTGGAACTTCTTTATCTATTTTCTTTTTGAAAAATCGATCTTTGGTCCAGGAAATAAACTTTTCGCTGCCAAGCATCGTTGGCGGGTTATTACCATCAGATGATAATGGGTTGGCATCAGACAATAGGCGGCGACGTTGACATGATCCTCATTCTATTTGCCTTCCGATAATCCCAAATAAGGGCGGATGCGAGAACTAACAAAGCACTGATTAGGATGAAATGGAAAACTCCGGATAGAAAAATTCCCTTAACGCTGCCCCCGGGTTCCAATACCGAAATGCTGGGGTCCTGCGGGTTGTAGAAGACCTCAATTTGTTGTTCGACTTTATATTTCTCAACTTTTTTCTTGCTCCACGCAGAACCTCTTCCATCTTCAAGAAAAAATATCTTGTTCCCCTCATAGTTAACGCCATCAACGGAGTAGACATAAACAACCTCGGGCATGACATTATTATGTGCTGAGCCTGTGGATGAAGCTATTCTGACGTAGGACTTAATCACGTTTCCCCGCGCTTTTGGCCACACAGGAGAATAAAAAAATGCAACGGCGACCGTTTGATAATAATGAAAAGCCAAAAGCGCACAAAAGGAAAGTGAAATAATAATGGCCGTCCTGCCGATTTTCATCCTGCTTGCTAGATCATCTACCTTCATTAATATCACCTGTTCCTATCGTTAATAAGGCAAAGTCAACGTATGATTTATCAATAAGCAGACCTTTAAACGGATGGTCTAACGCACGCGGCCCAATTTATTCCAGTTGATCATGTTCCCAAATTTATGCCAGTAGCCCGCCATACCTTCATCATTGCTGCTACCCGCTTTTCTTGTAAAGGACAACAATTTCTTCTCCGGAGAGGGCCCTGTTGTATATGCGGATATCATCGATAACGCCATTAAACGTCCTGTGGTTGAAGTCCCTGTTCCCGCTCGCCCTTCCGATATTGAAATTGAAACTGCCGTAATTTATCGGAAACTTGGATGCTGTCCCCTGAAATATTCCATCCCGGTATACGGCAATGGTGTTGTCTTTGTGAGTAGCGGTCAAATGGTGCCAGGTTAAGTCTGTGTTGATATCTTTCGGAAAATTGAAATCTATAGTGTACCAGGCGCTCTTACCCCCGTAGGAATTGGAAACTTTTTTATCTTTCCAGGTGCCCCAATGAAAACCATTATAAGAACCCTTGGTGAAAGTGAAACCAAATCCCCTGTAGGACATATTGCCCTGTGAAATGGGAACGGCAAACCGGTTTTGGCGACCATTTGATTTCAACCAGAAGCTGATTGTAAACTCCCCGGAAACCAGTGGGTGTCCGATGTCGACATAATCATTGACGCCATCAAAGCTGTAAGCGCTGTCTTCATTTCCGAACCTGTCCTTGACAGGGGAGGCACCAAAAACCGTGCCGTGATTTCCGTTCCCTGATTCATCGTTTGCATTTCCGTTGAAAGGATAAATAGCGATAAAATCATTTGCCTGTTGGAAATTGTTTTTGGCGGCAGGAGCTAGACTAGGAGATTTTTGCGGCACAAAAGTACCTGTCATATTGTCTGGTTCGCCAAGACTGCTTTCAGATTTTGACGGTTGAATTTCTTCCGGCTTGGGCTCATTTTGCACCGACCTTGGCTTTTCTGAACTAGTTCTTGAGACGTCTTTCTGATCTGCTGATTCGGAAAGAAACAGAAAAAGCGATCGGATAAAAACAATAAGGAAAATAGTGAGGATTACACCGAGAACGGCTACCGGCATCCAATCCGGTTTTTTTCTTTCAGAAAGACTGTTGAGCAGAGAATAACTGCCCTGTTTTTTCTCTTTAGCAGGATTACTTGTGGAGAGCTTTGCATTCTCGTAAAGTTTTTTGAATATAATGCCGCACTTTAGACATGCTTCAGATTTTTTCTGATAAAACCCGCATTTGGGGCAGGTAATCATATCTTCTCCAGCGGTTTTGTGTTCTACGCCCCCTTTCGCCTTCCCATGAAGCGGTTTATGCTTATTTTTTTCAGCTTTTAAAATCCGGCATAATGCTCCCGCCTTTTCCATGGCGGTCTTAATCCCTAGCGCGGTCCGGCGGTCCACATTGTTTTTTACGATTATGGGCTTTTTTGAAAAAAGTTTTTCAACCCCTGCATAGTCTAGTTTGAAATATTCAGATATATTCTTCTTTACATTCTCCAGAATATACCCCTCTGCAATTTTACCTGCAAAAACAACTTTATATCGCATGCATCCGCCAAGTATTTAAGAAATTAGTCCTTGCATCACTTTTTGAGGTGCTCACAAGGCTGATACTTCCGCTCATTGAGATAAATAGTTAAGGTTGTAGAATCAGCAATCTGTTAAAAATTTACCTTTTTCTTTCAGAAATTGGTGCATTATATATATCGTACGAAACTTTAATTAGCTTTAGGATATTTTCCGTTAAAAAGCTTTTTAATATGAATTTGGTGCATTCACATTATTTGAATATGGGAAATGGCAAGATAAACCCTATAGTTGCATAAAATTTTGAAATCCAACTTCGCTGCTGCAATGAAGACCATTGAAAGTATTGACTGATCCTGGCTTCTGGTTTCTGGATACTGG
>CACVKW010001174.1 GCA_902749685.1 Olavius sp. associated proteobacterium Delta 1
GTTTAGAATGAGTCATAAAGTGAGTAATAATACGAGTCATTGAAAAAAATCCTCCTTATATGTAGGGTGGTTGTTAATTTCGCCAAAAAATAACAAATACCCGCAACAAGGAGGACGTCCCATGGTACGAAATGCGAGCCTGTTTAGTCAACTGCTTA
>CACVKW010001175.1 GCA_902749685.1 Olavius sp. associated proteobacterium Delta 1
AAAAAGATTAAGTATATAATCGACATCTTGAAAACCAGGCTCTGTTTTTCCCATCAGGGCGTAATGCCCGCAGTAAGGGTATTTATTTAACCCCTTTAAATCTTGAAC
>CACVKW010001176.1 GCA_902749685.1 Olavius sp. associated proteobacterium Delta 1
ACGGAATTCTTTGGATGAAATCTCAGATTCCATCAGCGCTGGAACCTGATTATCGGTGCCGGCTTTCTTGCGTAACCCGCGCAACTTATTTGAGTAGAAGCTCCGCCAAGGCGGATAAACTCCATGGCGAACTCCGCCTCCGGCGGATTCGCCTTTATTGGGGACGTGGGTCACCAGTTGGGCGAGCCAATCCAGGGCATCAAATGTTTTGGTTGTCTTAGCATCCTTTGACTGATAGATCACTTTGGCGACCCCAGCGGATGAAAATTTTGGAAATCACCAAAGCTCTGAACGGCGACTGCAGCAATGTAAATCCCCACAGTCAAAAAAGCGCTGGATGACATCAATCACATAAGGCCGCCAAAAACCAAAGCGGCGCTGATAACGGTCGTCCCAGACAGCTCCCAATCTATTTGAATACGGGCCCCTATTAAAATTCTGTCTTTAGCACCTTATTAATCTCCTCCGGAAACCCCATACACACGCTTTCGCCAAACAGGCGGCCCAGGGACGCCACGTCCGGGGTGCCGATGGATGGGTTAAAGTAGATGCGCGGTGAGAAGATCAGGTGAAAACGGGCATGATCATCTTTTTGTGATCCCGCAAAAAAGCTCATGTTAAAATTATAGATTCCCATCCGGTCATAGGCGGCCATCAATTTAGTCATGCCCGTGGCCAGGTCGAAGAGATCCTCATCAGTGAGCTCCAGAGTCGATTGCACGCTATCCGCCGTGGCAATCACATCCCCAACCGATCCCACCGGCGCAAAAACACTAAGCCAGGTTGTGCGGCCGATTTTTCCCAGGAACCGATCCCGGTTTTTTATCTCCGCCGTTACCAGATCATCCCAGTAATTGGTTTTATTTTCAGCCATGTAAATTTTGGCGGCCTGCAGTTTTTCGCGCAGCATATTGGGGGCGAAGGATGTTGCGAACACCTGCAGGTGGGGATGAATGATGGAACTGCCCGATGCCGGCATGTAATTCCAGCTGATCAGGTGATATACCGACTCTGGATGTTTTATCTCATCCAGGTGCCGAAAGTATTTTAGCGCCAGACGAAATCCATCGGCGATTCGCCGGGGCTCAATGTCCGTCAGCGGGATATAATGACGATTTCCTAAAGTGGCTACCGCACTCAACCGGTCATAGGGTGCGATGTTCGGAAATAGGACCTTGTTAGCCAGCGTCATACGGCCTTCGGGAAGAATATCCCCCGGAAAGCAGGGGGTTACCTTGAGCACCTTGTCCGGGCAGAACGGACACCACGATTCTGTCCCGGCAACCAGTTTGTCCAAATCCGGTTTTTTCCACTTGAGTTCCCTGAAATGACATATGCGGGCCGTTTTGCCGGTAAGGGGATCTTTGCGGATTTCATTGGGGATATTTTTAGGCGCCATATCATTGCCTGGATCCAATAGCACAGTCTCTCGTGGAATTGCCTCAAATTTCATCTTGCCTCCCTGGGGTGGTTGAATAGTTGACTGGTTCTCGGGTTGATTAGTTGAATAGTAGAACAGAAGAATGCTTCCAGACTCACTTCGCGTTCCCTTGGAATCTCTTCATCCGTGCGCTCTCCCTGAAGAAACACAAAATATAAAAATAATGCGCAGCATCAAATAATTAATCCGCGGCCTTCGGTTTAGCAAATCTCTGTGCGATGACAAAAACAATCTTAGCACCTGATTATGCTGTTTTTCAAGGCGGATTAATTTGCGGATTAGTTAATAAAAAAGCTCCGAATAAAGCAATGAACCTGGAAACCGCTCATCCACCAACCAGGTAACCTCCCGGATCATCTCCCGGCGTCCGCATAGATAAAAATCATATTTTGCCGGCGGCAAATGCTTTTTCAAATAGTCTGTGACCCTGCCGCGAAAATACTCGCTCGGTGATTGGTGTTCGCTTGAAATGCAGGCAACATAGAGATCTGCCACAGGTTCGAGTTTCAATTGATAATAAAGATCTTGCGGGCTGTCGACCCCATGAAGTAATGTGAAGCCGGTTACCCCCGAGCGGACCATTGAACAAAAGGGCGCGATGCCGGTGCCGGTGGCAACAAAAACGGGCGGGCGGCGGGAAGGCTTGAAGGTGAAGTACCCCTCCGGCATTGAGATATCAAACCGGGTGCCAATTTCAGCCGTGCTCAATAGCGGCGTAAATATTCCGGAGTCAACTTTGCGAATACAAAAAGCAATTTCAGGATCCTCCGGCGCCGATACCGGTGTGTAATCCCTTTCCATGGATTGATAGTAAATTCGAATTCGCTGACCAGATCTGATGATATAGGATGACGGTTTGCTGAACCTGATCTCAAAAGTTCTCTTTGAAAGCCACCGTCGATCGATCAATTCTGTTGGGAAAGTTTTTATTTTTGCTTCCAAAGCGTATCTGAAACTCCCTGAATATGATTGCAGTGCCTGGCAAGCACGAAAAGATAATCCGACAAACGGTTCAGGTAAACCAGGGACAACTGGAATTGTCGGGCGGCTTTGCCCTCGACGTAGTCATCCGAAATTCGTGTAACTTTCCGCTCAGCCCTGCGGCAGACAGTCCGGCAGATGTGGGCCCAGGCGGCCGTTGGATGGCCTCCCGGCAAAATAAAACCGCTCAGGTTCGGCAATTGCCCATCCAATTGATCAATGGTCTGTTCCAGTTCCGTAATCTGACGATCGGTTAATTCTTCCAGGGAATTCATTGCCGGTGAATCAGGCGTGACCGCCAGTATCGAACTCAATTGAAAAAGGTCGGCTTGAATCTGATGCAACCTGTCGGCGAGGTCCGAATTCTTTTGCGCCAGACCCGCCACCAGTGCCCCCAGCAATGAATTTAATTCATCAACGTCACCGTAAGCCTCGATCCGCCGATCGCTTTTCGTCACCCGCTCACCGCTGAACAAACTGGTTTTGCCTCGATCCCCTGTGCCTGTGTATATTTTCATGCTATGAATCCAGGATCTGCTTCATCGTTTGACCATCCATATTGCCGCCGCTGAGAATGACGCCGATGCGACCTTTTGATTTTACGGCACCGCCTAAAAGAGCGGCCAGGCCAAGGGCGCCGGAAGGCTCTACGACCAGTTTCATGCGATAAAATAAGAATTTTACGGCTTCGATAATGGCATTTTCAGATACCGTTTTCATATCGTCGACGTATTCCTGAACCAGGGGGAAGGTCAGCTTTCCCAGTGACGGTGTGCGGGTACCATCGGCAATGGTTGGTGGGTTCTTCACCGAGTGCAGGGTCCCGGTGTGAAAGGATTTGGTGGCATCGTCGGCCAGTTCCGGTTCAATTCCGATTGCCTGACAACGGGGATTGATTCCTTTGGCGGCAATGGCACTGCCGCTTAACAATCCTCCGCCCCCGCAGGGGACCAGCAACATATCCACAGATTCCACTTTTTCAAACAATTCAAGGGCGGCGGTTCCCTGACCGGCGACAATATTAATATGATCGTAGGGTGGAACCAGGGTATAGTCGCGTTCACTTAATAGTTCTTCGGAAATTTTTTCCCGGGTTGTTTCATTCGGGTTGTAGTCAATGACCGTTGCGCCGTATTGCTCGGTAGCTGTGCGTTTGACCGCCGGGGCATTGTCGGGCATCACTATCGTAGTCTGTATTCCGAGCAGCCGGCCGACCAGTGCGACTGCCTGGGCGTGGTTGCCGGACGAATGGGTGATGACACCACCTTTTTTCTGTTCATCGGTTAATTGGGACATGGCATTGAAGGCACCCCGAAACTTAAAAGCTCCCATTCGTTGAAAGTTCTCACATTTAAGAAAAACTTCCGCACCCGCAATCTGGTTCAAAGTTTGCGAAGTCACAACCGGTGTGACATGGGCGTGACCCGCTATCCTTTTTTGGGCTGCTTTTACAAGCTTAAAGTAATCCGTCATCAATCATCACCTTTAATCGCAATAAATTTTCCGATTTTTTTTCATTCCCCATTCCGCATTCCGCAATCCGAGTTCGCTCTTGTTTACCATTCATGTCGCGGCCTTTCTTTCCAGGGGTAGCGGTCGTTTTTGACGAGGATCCAGTGTAATTTTCCTGAATTTCTCCACGGATCCAGCACGATCCCCTCTTCAAATCGCTGACCTTTGGCAGCAACCACCACACTGTTGTGTTCGCGCAGTTCGCTGCCGCGGTGGGCGACGCCCCAGTACAGTTGATAGGTCTTTAACTCCAACCGCTCAAGCTGTTCCATAAGGTCTACCGTCCAGTGGTGACATAGACCGCGATCCTTTAAACCGATACGAACCAGCACATTATGTAACACCGCCGGGCGCACCAGTTCGTAATCTTCGGCAAGATAAGAGGAATATTGTATCGCTGTTTGCGCAACCTGTTCGGCTTCCGCTATATTTGTCTGACCGTTAAGTGCTGCCAGATCATTCTGCAGAGATGCTATTTTTCCCTGATATGCCTGTGCTTCCCGGCTGGTCCCCGAATTATCGCTTGCGGTTGCCGGTTGACCGCTTTGATGGGCACTGACACAGGCACTCAGCAATAACACAATCAGCAGCAATATAAGGTATTTTAATCTATGCGGCATGGTTTTCATTCCATATTCAATCCCCAATCCGCAATCCGAATTCCGCAATCACTATATCTCAATTCCCAGCGCTGCAAATTCCCTTTCAATTATGGCTTCCCAGCCCTGGTTTGCCTTCGGGTTGGCCGGGCTGGGATGCGTAATGCCACCGATTGTCACTGATAGACCGTTTAGGGCAATCCGGGCGCGCTCCCTGGTGAACCGGCCGACACCAATCACGTAGCGAGGATTGAGCTGTTCAACTGTGCGGCGCAGCGCGCGATCGCAGGCTGCAAACAGTGGCTTGCGCTCCGCTGCGCGGAGTTGATTGGGCGTACGGTTGCGACCACCGGCTTCAATGAACTGCAGTGGACAATAGTTGGCGATGAAAAAACGGGAGAAAAAAATTTGCGGAGTGGCGAATTTTTTTCGGGCCCAGCCCCAGATGCGCTTGCCGCTGATCTCACTCCGGGGGCAGTTGAAACCGGTGACCGGTCTTTTCGGATGCATGTTTGCCGGCGTGCCGACCACCCCTTCAATATTAAGCCAATCTCTTACTGCCGTTACCTCTCCAAAAGGGATACCGGTCTGTGCCATCCCCCAGGGGCCGGGATTCATCCCGATCAGAACTATTTCCCCGGGAGATTTTGCATATCGGCGCAAATACGTCGCATAAGGCGCCCGGGCATATACCAGCGGGTTATAGACATGGGTCACCGGTGCGCTGAATTTTAACGGTCGCAGTTCGTCTGATAAATCGTCGGTGATGGTTTCGAGATCCATATAAAATATTGATTATTGTAGATTGAAGATTGACGATTTGCGGAACTCGCTTCGCTCCGTCATTAAATATCTTTAGAATTGATAGAATTCTTTTAACCAGTATCGAGCATCCAGCATCGAGTTTCCAGCATCCAGCATCGGCAACAGGTTGTCAATTAAGCGACATTCAGGTCCTAAAGCAGTGACAGGCGAATTCCGTAGACCAACAACAGTAATCCTGCCGCCTGAACCATATGATAGATTCCGTTGTGATCGAATTGCCAGATTACGGTCAAAGAAATCGATTTGTTAGCCTGAATTGCGGCCGCCAGGATGCTGACCAGGATGCCGCCTGCGATAATTCCCGCGCCGCTCAGCTCTCCCCAAACGGCTAAATAAATATAGGCGCTTAATGCAAAAATAAGCGCCAGTCCCTCATATACCAGGAATACAAAAAAAATACCCGGATAAAGCAGGGTGGCCCCGAAAAAGCCCAGACCCGCTATCAGCATTACCGGCAGCACTTTGAGGCAAACCGCCAAGCCCCACAGATCATATACCACACCCGCAACGAAAAGAGAAACTGCCAGAGCCAGCGACATGTTCAACAGTTGCCAGATACGATCATGCACGGTCCGGGATATAACCAGTCCGTGGGCCACAGCCCCTAAAGCCGCGGCCAACCCGATCCATCCAAAAGCGGCCGACCAGATAATAACTTTCCACAACTCGCTGTTATTTGCTATGTTCCAGCATAAAATTAGAATGCCGCCAAAGGCGACCAGGGCTAAAATGATGTCGGTTATGGCGGTGGTTTGTTCGGCGGGATCCTTTGTGAATTTCATTCCATCAAACTGATTTATTTTGAATTATATATTACAATCATCCGGGGGAACGGATATCAGGTAGGGGTATGCAGAATTCGGAATGCGAAATTCGGAAAATTTCAACCTACTGTCTACCTTTTGCCTTACCTCCTTTGCCCTATACTTTGCGCTTCAGTCCTCAGCCTTCATCACTCAGTCCTGATTCTATCACACCTTCTCACCTTCCCAACCTCCCACCTTCAGTTTTTTCCGCCTTGCACATTCTCACCTCCGGCTTCCTTCAGCTGTCCTTTTCCCCTTTGTTGTGTAATCCTTTATCTGTAAGGCAGTAATTTGGTTCGCTGTCCGGTCCGCAGAGGAAAGAACCATCCATTCGTTGCAGATAACCTTTTTCCTCCAGAATCGATAATTCGGTTTTTCTTCCCAGGTAATTGCCGGGATAATACACGCCTTTTTTCATTTTCTCCAAAATTTTGTCCGTCATCCGAATCCCTCAATTTGTAGCCATTTCAGATTGATTTGTACCTCGAACCACCGAACCCTGCACCCGGAGACGGTTACTCAGTCCGGGGCGAGATGTTTAACCATGCATGCCGCACTCGCCGGACAAAGGCTTTTAAACTCGGCAGTCCCTTGAATACCGGCCGAAGCCGAATCGCGCTCAGTCAGGCGGTAGCCGCGTTTAATAAAAAAAGCCTCAGCCGTCATGGTCAATAAGTACAGGGTGTCCACCTTCAAGGACCTGGCATAATCTTCTATTTGATCGACCAGATTGGTAGCAATTTTCCGGTTGCGATATGCTGCATCAACTGCCAGCGAGCGCAGCAGCGCATCTTGGTTTTTAATCTCAAGTCCGACAACGGCTACCAGCCTGGCACCATCCCATCCCAAGAGGAAATTTTCTAATAGTTCAGCCGTGATATCTTCATGGGGCAGGTCACAGCCTGCCAGCAAATGCATTATTTCGAGTTCATCATCCGCAGCGGCAAATGAATATTTCATTTCATCACTTAGAAAGTCGATCTCAGGTCCGGTATATATACAGCGGGTCGCTGTGCAGCGAGCCGTCAGGGCGCAGCACCCTGAGGGGTTTAAATTCGGGTACTGAAAAATTGCATGATACAACCAACGTGCCGGGTTTGAGCTCCGCTTTTAATTTGGTTGATAATTTTCGCATGACATCGGGATAAAGATAACAGAAAACGACATCGGCACCGGCCAGGTTTTGCGACCAGAAGCTTTTACGCCTGATTTCAACGTGTTTCAGGCCGATACTGAGCAGCTGTGCTTTGAGATAAGCCAGCAAATTTACTTCAAAGCCGATCGCCCTGACGCTATAATTTTTCCAGGCCTGCCGCAGAACTCGTCCGTCACCGCATCCCAAATCCACCAGCAATTGCCCCTTTTTCATTGGCACCGCCTCGATAAAGGCCGCAATTCTGGTCCTGGTTGTGCTGACATAAAGGGCACCCTGGGTAGCCGGCAGCGCTGCAGCCGTGCACAGGACGTAGGTCATTTTTAGGACGAACAGACTCCCCGCCAGAATAAGAAATATCCATACCCAAATAGGCATATTCAGCAATATAAACATCGATTGAAAATTGAATATTTATGGTATCTTATCTATTTTCCGGTAATCTCCTTCGCACAGAAGATAGAGTGGAATTAAAATAAACAAATTACCATAACTAATCAATTGGCAATCTTCAATTGTTACATATGAGGTTAATCAGAGTCGATTGACTTAAAAACGGGGCGAGACTATTTCTGACCACATACTGATGTCTGTGTCAACCCAATAAATTAAACTTTCTGTCAAAATTTGACTACGCCACCGGAAATCGTCATGAAGGAATTTGAGAACATCCGACAAATCGATTGTGTCATCAATCAGTTATCTAATTAATTCGCCTAAAAAAAAGCCTATCCAGGGTTATCAAAGGATTTATATAAATTGAAGAAAGTTGTTGGACCGAACTCCGGCGGATTAAATATTTTATGCTTCGGATTCATTTTATTTGTCATTATAATGCAAGATTCAGGTGATAGCTTTTAATGTTGCCCGGGCGCCCTGCACCATATGCAGGCAATCCGTGCTGATGGCAATCAGGGTATACCCCTGTTTAATAAATGGCGCCGCGGATTCTGCTGAATCGGCATATATTCCCAGCGGCCTCCCGGCCTCCCGGCAGCATTCCGTTACCGATGCGATCGCCGCTTGAACCTCGGCATCATTAATGCGTCCCATTTTACCCATGCTGGCAGATAAATCATAGGGACCGATTAGAACCGCATCAACATCCGGCACCCGGACAATTTCGGCTATGTTTTCTACGGCATTGATATTTTCGGCCTGCAAAATTACGGCAATTTCATCGTTGGCAGCCGCGACGTATTTCTTGAATGTTAAACCGTATCCATGGGCCCGGCCGATGCCGACGCCCCGGCTGCCGCGGGGAGGGTATTTGCACATCCGCACAATCCGCTCTGCCTCATCGGCTGAATTTACCCCGGGTGCGATGATACCGGCGGCGCCAATGTCCAGGGCTTTCTTGATCCAAACTTCGTCGTTCGTTGGTATTCGGATGACACAGGGGCAGCGGTGGTCGACAGCCTGGAGAATTCCCTGGGCACTCTGTGCGTTAAAAGAGCTGTGTTCGGTGTCAATGAAAAGCCAGTCATAACCAATCTCGGCCATGATTTCAGCAACTTCGGGTGCCGGAATCGTAATCAGGGTTCCAATTAATGTATCGCCCTTCTGCAATCGCGATCGAACATTTAGATTCATGTTTATCTCCAATTTTCAGCGCCACTTCTGATCGGTATCGTTTACAATCTCAAGCGGCTTAATTTTGATGGTCGCCGGAATCTCCGGTTCAATGTAAAAAACATATTCATCAAATATGCCGCCAAGCAGGATATCAATTTTGCGGGTACGTTCAATGAATATTCCTTTTTTATCATAAAAAATTTGGCCCTGATCGTCTTTGACAATTGTCATTGCAAACAGCTCGCGTTTCCCCTGGCGCAGAGAAAACCTGTCACCGATTTTAAAGGGACTTTCCGCCAGCTGATCTGCATGGATAAACATGCCCTTTCTTTCCGGATCATAAAAGGCGATTTGTCTGGGACTGATCGCGGGTGGTGATGTCATGCAACAATCCTCGTCCGAAGGTCATTATCAGTTAATATTTCAGCCACCAAGGCACTAAGCCACAAAGATGATATGATTAAGCGGGTTCGCATCATATTTCTTTTCCAATCGAAAACGCCTTTGCCAGAAAATTTCCGACACCGTAATATGCCTGCATCTCGGGCGCAATATTAACCGTAAAGGCTTTACGCTCAACGATGTTGTCATATGAATACCTTACTTCGACATTCCGTATTCGACCTTCGATCTTTAGTACCCCACCGCCTGCCCGTCTTTGCGATGGTCGGATGCAGCACAGTACCCGTCGTCCAGGGCATAAATTAACTGGGCCCCGCCGAACAGATGGGAGGGGGGGGCGTCCATAATCTTTTGGCCCCGATCTTTCAGGTCGCTGATGACGTCAGGCGCGGTGCCCGGTTCCAGTGCGACTTGAAAATTCTCGTCAACATGCCAGCGAGGTGCATCACAGGCGGCCTGAGGATTCTGATTATAGTCAAAGATGCGCACCATCATCTGGACGTGTCCCTGGGCCTGCATACTGCCGCCCATGACCCCGAAACTCATCAGTGCTTGTCCATCTCGGGTTACAAATCCGGGAATGATGGTGTGAAAGGGGCGTTTGCTGCCGGCAACGCAATTGGGGTGGCCCGGCTCCAGGACGAATCCGAACCCGCGATTTTGCATACTGATGCCGGTCTGCGGAATCACAACACCGGATCCGAAACCATAGTAATTGGATTGGATGAAGGAAACCAGCATTCCGCTATCATCAGCGGCCGTCAGGTAAACAGTTCCCTGGTCGCTAAGAATTTTTGACCCGGGATGAGAAGCGCGACCAATATCAATCTCCTGTGCCCTGGCATGCAGAAATTCTTGCGCCAAGAGTTCCTCCGGGTTGACCAGCATGGCGTTGCTGTCCGCAATGTGCCGGTAGGCCTCGGCCAGGGCGATCTTCATGGCTTCGACCTGCAGGTGGATGCTGTCGGCCGAGTCCGCCGGATATTGCTGTAAATCGAAATTACGCAAAAGACCCAGTGCCATCAGAGCGGCCAAACCCTGGCCGTTGGGCGGAATCTGGTGCAGGTGAACGCCACGGTATTCGGTCGAAATAGATTGGACCCACCGGCTGCGGTGATTCGCAAGATCTTCAAGCGTCATGGCGCCGCCATTGGAGGCGGCGCAATTTACGATTTTTCGGGCCAGGTCCCCGCGGTAAAATGATTCGCCCCGGCTTGCGGCAATCGATTTTAGCGTTTGTGCCTGATCGGGGCAGCTGAACCGTTCTCCGGCGCCCGGAGCCTGCCCGCCCGGTAAAAACGTTTTGCCGAAATCCGGGAAATCGGCGTACAGCTCGGGAGTCGCTGCCCAGCGTACGGCTGTGAATGGCGAAACGACAAAACCGTTTTGAGCGTAATCGATGGCGGGTCCAAAGAGATCGCCAAACGGCAGTTTACCGAATTTTTGGGACAGTTGCACCCAGCTGTCCACCGCACCGGGCACGGTGACTGCATCCCAGCCGAAAATCGGCATTTGATTTGATCCGGCAAAACGGTCTAGGGTCCACGCCCGGGGAGACCGGCCGGAGCCGTTGAGGCCGTGAAGCGTTTCACCATCCCAGACCAGGGCGAAGGCGTCGCTGCCGATACCGTTGCTGGTCGGTTCAACCACGGTGAGTGTGATGGCCGTGGCCAGGGCTGCGTCCACTGCGTTGCCGCCTTTTAACAACATTCGCAGTCCGGCCTGGGCGGCCAGCGGTTGGGAAGTCGCCACTAGATTGCGTGCTAAAACAGGCATTCTCTGAGAAGGGTATGGGAATTGCCAGGAAATGGTCATGGTCGTTACCTCTAATTAATCCGCCCAGAAAAATGGAACATCCAGGGTTATAGATCGTCATTTGAAAACTGAAAAAACTTGTTGGCCTAAGCACCGGCGGCTTAATTTTTTAATGCTGCGCACATTTTTTATTCAAATCCGAAAACCTGGTCCTCTGGGCTGGTCGAAGATCCCGCCGCCGGGGGTCAGAGATAATCGGCTATGCCATAAATCGAGTCTGTAACTGGTTTCAGGTGTCAGGTGTCAGTAAGAATCGACTCCTGAATTCAAAATACGGATAGGGTTTCAACTAACGGCCAACACCAATGAAAGAAAGTCTACAGATTGAGCGACTTCGACCCTGCGGGTCTACTTCAGTGCTGACACCTGACACCTGAACACAGCTGGCATTGGTAGTCACCCACATCACCCCTCCGGGGTGAACCAAAGCCGGGCCCTCTGGACCCGGATCTTTACTTTTATTCTTTATCACACATCATCTACTCATACGCAAAGAAAATTAGATCAAACGTTCTGCGGATTAATCATGCGCTACAAATTATAAAATTGAAAATTAATAGTATACCGTTCTTGTCCTGTGCCGCGGCACCGCTTTATACCGGGGCAGCTGACCGCGATTCCACAGAAAATAGTCCAGCTGCGATGATGTGACCGGCTGTCCGGAACTGCAAATCGATCTCTTAATCAGCTCCACGGCATGGACTGCACCTGCTCGAATTTCGATTTCCTCGCACGATCCCGCCGGAATTAGTTCTGCCGCCGCGATGCGTGCAATCAATGCCTCTTCATATCTTAAAATGCCGTCCATGCGCAATACGTGAGGAACAAGATTATCAGCAAAGATGGTCAGCTGATCGAGATCACCAAAGCACCCCCAAGCCTGCCCTTGGAAGGCAACCGCCAGGTCAGCTGCGACAATCTGGGCCCGTTTGAAAAACGGCACCTCGATTTCATTGTACGGCGCAACGTCATTGAAATAGGGCATTTTTTTGAGCAATTGTACCAGGCGACCGGCGCAGGAGTCGGCAGCTCCCACCAGGCCGCAACAACTTCCATCGAACCGGTTCAGCAAATAGCGGCCCAGGTCATTCAGGGCGGTGGTAAAGTGCTGCATCAACTCCCTGATGGTTTTGTTTGCGGGATCTTGATCAAATATTTGCGTGCATTGATCAACCGAAATCGCAGCTAATTGTTCGGCAGAAAGAGGGCCGTTGTGCGTGAAAAAGTCATTCAGCGAAGAGGCTGTCGTAAAATATCCGGACATCCCCGGGCGCTTGCGAAGGTGCGGGAAATAGCCGGATCCGAAATTGATGGTATCCAGGATCAACAGGAATGACAAAGTATCTTCTTGCCGACCCAGGTAATGACAGGCCGGATCCAGCTGAGGTTTGACCGCTTTTTCCACCGGCAGTGAAGATGCGTATGCGGGTATCAGATCGTGATTTATTCGGACATGACTTGCCCGATTTGTTACCTTTTCGCAGGCTGCGCGTATTTGATCGAATATGGTTCCAGTCATCTGATATACGCCTCGGCTTCGATTTCTACCAGCATTTCCGGCGAAATCAGCCGGTTGACTTCGACCATGCTGGTGGCGGGGCGGATGCCCTCAAAAAACAGACTGTGGGCTTTGGCGATTTTTTCCCAGTCATCAATGTTTACCACATAAATCCTGGTACGCACCACATCTGAAAGGACGGCACCCGCGCGGGTCAACGCCGTTTCAATATTCTTTATGGCCTGCACCGCCTGGGCATATGGATCTCCGGTCCCGACAATCCTGCCCTTGCTATTCGTCGCCGTTGTTCCGGAGACATGAATGTAAGGTCCGATTTTGACTGCCCTGGAGTAGCCCACTATACTTTCCCAGGGGGCCCCGGAAGATATATTTATTCGTTTCATTAATTTTGCTCCTTTATCGGGTAAATTTCAACCCTGATAGGCGTACAGCGATAGTTATTGCACTTGCCGGCTGAACAGGCACTTACTCCGACGATTAAATCCATTTCCGAACTCAGATCAATATAATCGCCGGCCTTCGACAATGGGGGCTGGACGGTTACCCGGCCGGCGGCAGTTATTACTAGATTCATGAAAATATTGAATGCCGTGGGGATTTGAAAGGCCCGGATGCCGTGGGTACCCAGGGCATCAGTCAAATTGTCAAGACAATTTGGATGGGGTCCGGTCGAGCCGTAAGTCAGCCTAAACATTTCCCGGCTGCAGGGCGCAAAGAGAAAATCGTGCTTGCCCACCGGATCCTGGGTGATGGAGAGCATGGGGTTGCTACGGTTCGAATAGAGAATATCGCCGACTGATAGGAACAGTTTTTCATTGTAGTCAATGCTGCGTCCGGAAGACAGATACTCTTGTGTGTTGTGCCGTGCAAAACAAACCAGGTCCGCTACCTGTTCACCGTCCACGTCGATGACCCGGATGATCTGGCCTTTTTGCACCGTAAATGCCACACCGGTTTGGGGCGGTATATGGTATTGGCTGATCGGTGCGATCGTTTCTTTTGCGGTCATTTTTATAAATTACGGTCTGCCGATGGGCATTTCAGACGCTAACCATTAATTAGCGTGCTCAGCAATCCCATGCAGATCTTGCGGCTCAGGCCATCTTCATCCATCTTCGGATTCCAGCTCGATACGGAAACTGCTGCAATTTTTTCCGTCCGGTTCAGGTGTTTCATTACCGTCTGCAGTTCCTTGGCCGACGGACCGCCGGCAGCCGGATAATTCATTGCCGGCGCTTGCTCCGCAGTGACAATATCCATATCCAGATGGATGTATAACGGCGCATCGGGTAAAGTTAATTTCAGCAAATCCCTGACATCGGTTAATAGAATAATATTTGCTTCTTCAATCAATAGCTTCTCGCCCGGATCGAGATCACGGGCGTCTGTTAAAATCACCCGATCTTCGGACAACGGCTTCAGGTTCAGGGCCTTGAGCATGGTCTGCTCACCGGTGCCAACCAGCATGGCCAGCGGCATGCCCCCCAGAAAGCCGCTGGGAGTGGTTTGCCAGGTATTAAAGTCACCATGGGCATCAAACCATATCAGGATCGGATCGATTGCGGCGGATCGCAGGCCGGCCAGCACACCGATGGCGCTGCAGCAATCCCCGGCGATGCTGATCGGCCGATTGCCTTTTTCAATGGCCAGGCGGGCGAAATCAGCCAGAGGCCGGTGGATGGCGGACATGCGGTGCTGTTTGTCGCCGTCCGGCAAATCCGGTTTGTTGACAATCCAGTCCGCTGCTGCCAGGTTTTCGAGTTCAGGCAGCGGTTTAAGATGACAATGGCGTTGAAATCATCAGCGGATTCATTGGGCAGCCATTTTACATCCACAACCTTGACATAAAATACGTTATTACCAAGGTTGTCCTTGATTTCAGAAACCACCGTGCGTTTGAATTCGCCCGCTTGCGTGGCGATCAGCACCTTGGCTGTTAAGGCGTTGTGGTTTCCGGCTTCGGTGGTATCAACGGTTTTCAGAGTACATCCGAAAAATGCCAGAAAGCAAATGATTAAAGAACCACCACCGAATCGTCGCCATAGCATTGTATGATCTCCCCTTTAAACTGAACAGGAATACAGAAGTCGGAAGACAGATGACCGAAGTCAGAAGACAGATGACCCTCCTTCGCCTTACAGGCTACGGAGGGCAAGCGGATGACAGAAGTCAGATGAAAATGGTATAGGCATGGCGCAAAGCGCTTTTCGCGGCGTGAATGATTTGTACTTTTAATACTCTATGCGCTATGCCCACACCTTCAGCCCTCTCGCATCCCCTTGCCTTGTAACCCTCACCCCGCAACGCGTAACCCGCACCTCGCACCCCGTAACTGCTATCCCAATATTTTCCATTGCTTCGCCAGCGGACCGTCGACGCCATAGACCGGATCCATTTGCGGCAGCGGAACCCTGGCGATGTTTTTATCCGGTTGCGGCCTTTCACCGGCTTTGCCGTAGCACATGTCCGGGCCCTGGTTCAGGGGATATGCTCCGACAATTTGGAAATTACGGCCGGCAGCCAGATTCTTGTGGGCCACGCCGGCCGGAATGATAATCACATCGCCGCGGCCCACCGTCAGGCAGACGCCACCAGGACCGCCCATTTGAACTTCGGCGGAGCCGCTGTACACACCCAGTACTTCATGAGCGGTGCTGTGGTAATGATGAAAGCCAAATATCCCGTTGCGCCAGCAGCCGCTCCAGCCGTTGGATTCAAACAGGTTCTCCACCACCGCTGCCGGACGGCTTTGCGGCAAAGCCAGAATCCCCCGATAGACCACAAGCGGAAGTTTGCCATTGTTGGGAAAACTGCGGTCATCTTTTAAAAGCTGAGTTATTATTGAATCCGACTGAACCCCATCCTGCAACCGGTTATCATTTTTGGCAGACTCGGTGTCCGTTTTCATCTGTCGCACCTCGCATTCGGATTCTGTTTTAGCGGTTTTGTCTTAACTTATCAAGATCGAAACTGGAATGCCTGCGAAAATATGGCCACAAATTTGCCAGACCGAATATCGGACCCGGCACCAGAAACAGGAAAATATATTTCGGACCAAAAAAATTAATTAAAAAACTGGTGAGTTGGATACTGAGGATTGTGATGAAAAATCCGATGCTGGTTACAATCGTAAGGGCAGAGCCGACAAGTTCGCTGGGGGCCGTTTGAGCTATCAAGGCCGAGAACTGTGGAGAATCGCCTATCACCATGATGCCCCACAAAACGAGAAATCCAATAAATATTTCTACCGGAGCATGAAATAAAAATGGAGACAGCAAGCAGCAAATCCCCGATACCGACAGCTGAAAAAAGGCCACCGACGGGCTGCCCAGTTTTAGTGACAAATGGCCTCCGATAATGCATCCGAGGCATCCGATGGCAATTACGCAAAAAGACCAGAGCGGTACATTCAATGATTGTCCGGATGCTGCGGCGTAGGCACTGATGAGCACCGGCAGAAATGCCCACAGTGTGTACAGCTCCCACATATGACCAAAATATCCAAACGATACGGAGCGCAGATCTCTCGATCGAAATATGATAATAAATGCTCTAGGATTAAACTTGGTTCCTTTTGCCAGGTAAGGACCATCCGGTACCATTAAGAGCATTAACATTGCCCCGACTATCGATATTGCGGAAATCGTCAGCATCACGCTGTCCCAGGCAACCGACTGACCGCTGCTTTTCAGTAAATGCGGAAATGCGGTTCCCACTACCAGGGCACCAACCAGATAGCCCATGGCCCGTCCCAGGCCTTGCCGATACCACCCGGCCGCTATTTTCATGCCGACCGGATATATACCGGCCAGGAAAAAGCCGGTGATAAAGCGGAACACCAGCAACGAGATCAAACCGTTGGCTGCCAGATAGATGCCCAGGTTGGACAGGGAACCGAGCAATGAACAGATAAAAAAAACAATGCGGGGAGAGAATCGATCTGAAATGGTAAAAAATGCAAATATAAGCGTTCCGCTAATGAATCCCAGCTGAACCGAGGAGGTCATATAGCTCAGTGCGGCATCGCCGAGTCCCCACGCCTGCTGCAAGTCCCCTAAAACAGCGTTACTGGCAAACCAGAGTGAGGTTCCCGTAAACTGAGAAACGATAATAACCGGCAATATCCACAATGATCGCTCTTTCACGATGCAGTTCCGGCAGGGGACGGGTCTTCGTTTCCAATTTCATCGAACCCGGGTCTCACAAATGCCCTGGCATCGGGGAACTTATTTTCGGTTCGCCGGCGCAGGCGGTCAAGATGGGTTATAACGACCAGAATATTTTCTTTCTGGTCGGGAAAGTATTTAATCATTTTGCCCCAGGCACTGATGGAGCGATCCATCCCAATCAAGGCAACTTTTGTCGAACCGTCAGAATCTTTGGGGAAACCGTTCTGTATCTCAAATTCTTCGTCTTGAGAACTGTGGATGGCTCTTTGAACTTTGACATAAATCTGGTGCTGGTACCATCGAATGACTGCCACAGAATCGATCAATGTGACCGTATCCTCCTGGGAATACGATTCGGAAGAATCGGCTTCATACATGGCCGCCAGCTGGCTGGCATCATCTTCAAAGATGTAAACATTGTCATTGAACCAGTTTTCCACGATGTCTATATATGAGTTTGCCATATGGGTTGTCATGTGAACCACAGGCTTTTCTTCGAAACGATCATCCAATTCCTCACTATCATCGATATCAAGTGAATCAAGGTCGATCCCCCTTTCCTCAGCCATTTCTTTCAACATCGTCATTGTTTCCTGGAGGGTTTCACTCAATTTTTGCCAGAAAACCTCGTTTGACAGATCACCGTTCTGAAGATCGCCGAATTTTTCCTCACTTATTTCAAAATTTAGACAGCGCGAGGTAAATGGACACCGTTCGCACCATCGATCGCAGTAATTGTAGATTCCAGGGATGTGGTTGGAATCTTTGTTATATTTTTGAAAGGTTTTTTTTGCCATTGATTGGAGATGCCCCCTTGTAAAAACAGTTGCGGGTTCGGTCGATCGATTCGAAAACAATATATCACAAATCAATATGTTCCCCAAATACTACTTACAGCGTATGATTTTAGCCTTTCTAAAATAAGTTAGCCACGAATTGACACGAATTACCACGAATTTTTGAAACAGATAATAGCAGTGACAACTATATGGAACAATTTTATGATTGCCATTTAAAGTCCTCAGCGACGGGGTTGCAGGTTCAACTTATCAAGCATTGAAGTGCATTTGTCTGTCTCCGCTATTTGCCGAAAAATCCATCTTATCCCGTGCAACGCAGCGGGTGGCAGCTGTTTTCGTGAAAATTCGTGCTAATTCGTGGCTATTTTAAAACATCTCAATTGTCACCTTTAGCCGACTTCCGCTGTCGGAGTCCAATCGCATGCATGCGATAGGTCGGTTGCGGTTGATCCGGCAAATCGGCAGTCGTGGGATCTGTGATCCCCGTGCCGACCAGCACAGAGGCCAGACCGAAGGTGTTGGCACCGCGAATGTCGGTTTCCAATTGGTCACCGATCATCACCATATTTCTGGTGCCGCTGCGCCTCAAGGCCTCCTGGAAAATCTCGACATTAGGCTTGCCCAGTCGTTTAAAACACAGGCCCGGGCGGCCGGGATACCGCAGCTGCAGTGCTGCCTCAAATATCAAAGCAATGCTTCCGCTTGTAATTCCGAAGGCCCGGTCAGCTTTGGGGTAGATCAAATCCGGATTGGGCAGCACCAGGTGAATTTTTTCCTGGCGTTCCACTTTGTGAAAAAGCTCCGTTAAAATAATATCCAAGGTTTCAACGAAAGGAAAACCGGCCTCATCTCCGATGACGACGACATCGAATCCGGTTGCAGGTGACACCACCTTACCGCCCGCATCGCTGACGTACCGTGCGCTGTCGTCAGGGCCCAGCACGACGCAGCGGGCACCCGACAGGTTGTGAATTTTAAAGTGGTTTTTGAGCAGCCCGCCTGAGGTGATAATCCGCTCCGGATCTATTGCCAGACCGTAGCGTTGATACCGGTTTGCAGCTGTCTGCGGTAATTTTGACGCATCGTTGGTCAACAGGTAGTACGGCTTACGGGTGCGGTTGAGTTCGTCGATCAAACCGGCAGCGCCGGGAAGCGCGCCGGAGGGGTTGACCAGGACACCGTAAGCATCCAGCAGCATCACCGGATAGTGCGCGATTAGTTCTTCGATGGTGATTTCCTGGGGGGCGGTCATTTACCTCTCCACAAGTTCAGGTTGCATTAAAATCTGTCGGCCCTGTTCTTATACCTCAAACTCCCTTAACTGCTAAACCCTGGTAAGAAACCAGACGAAGTTAAAAGCGAATCACGCTGAAGACGTGATCTAAAGGCCGCAGAATCGCAGAATATCGAATATCGAAGGATGGAACCGCTTCGCTGACTCTTTTTTTTAAAATAGACAGAATACCTTACTTCGACATTCGACATTCGACATTCATTTTTCGATATTTATCCGCCTCCGGAGGATTCGCTTTTTCAGAGTTTCATTTTCGATTAACCTGGCCGCTGTCCAGGCCAGGGGCCAGGTTGAACTCTGAATCTCTGAACGCTTGTTTTCAGCGTCTTCTCGGGCAATGGGGTAGAGCGCCATCGGTTGCGATGTCAATCGTAGCCGCCTCCATGCACTCCCGGGGATCACAGCAGGTGTAACATACCCGCTTGAAGGCGGTAACTTCCCGCAGTTTGATGCGGGGCGTAAGATAGCTGTCTTTTAGCGGCTCTTCACGCAAAAGACCGGCACTGAGATATATGGCTGGATATTTCTCCTTGAGATATCACCCGGTTCCCATAACGGTTCCGCCCGTGCCCACACCGGCAACCAGGGCGTCGGGATTCAGGGACCGGAATCTCAGTTGCCACCAGATTTCGGGGCCGGTAGACCGATAGTGGGCTTCGCTGTTGTCCTGGTTCGAAAACTGCCGGGGGAGGAAAGCATTTTGTTCCCTTTGGGCCAGGTCTTCGGCTCGCTGGATACTGCCAAGAAACCCGCCCTGCTCGCTGCTTACAAGAACAATATCCGCCCCCAGTCCCCGGATAAGATTGATCCGCTCTTCACTCATCCAGTCCGGCATGAAAATACTCACCGGGTGGCCTAATGCCCGGCCGATTGCAGAAAATGAAATGCCCGTGTTACCGCTGGTCGCCTCAATGATACGGTCACCCGGTTTGAGAATGTTTCTGGCGTAGCCCTGCTCCATGATATGCAGTGCCATGCGATCCTTGATGCTGCCGGTCATATTGAGGTTTTCAGCTTTGGCATAGATCGTGCTGTAGCGGCCTTGAAAGGCAAAATCAAGAGCCAGAAGCGGTGTGTTGCCGATCAGGCTGGTTAGTCCTCTGATTCTGCGTTGATTATTATTCTTCACTAATCAGGTTCTCCTATTATGTTATTTGTGGGACTCAACACCAGCGTCTCTTTCAAAAACACTGCCGCCACTAGAGACAGTGTGGCCCCGGCCAGGCAAATCAAAAACATATATTGGTATCCGACCGTTGCGTACGGGGTCTGACCGTGACTTTGCGCGGTCAATACGGCCCCGATCAGGATTTGAAAAAATGTGGCCCCGGCAAACGGAAAGAGGTTGACCATGCCCACGGAGGTCCCGGATATAGCGATGGGAAACGACTCCTTGGATACGGTCGCGATGACCGGGCCGATAGCGCCTCCGGTAACAAAAAATAATAAGAATAATGTGTATAGTGCCGGCAGGGATAAGGTGTCCACAAACCAGCTCAACAGCCCGCAGGCGGCCATTAACGCCATGCTGCAGCCGATAAGTACCGGTTTGCGGCCAAAACGGTTGCCGAGCCAGCCGAATAAGGGGCTGCCGAAAATCAGCGCCAGGGCAAAGGTGGACAGCACCCCGCCGGCGGCTGTTTTGCTGAGACCGTAAACGTGCATGAGATAGGGGCCGCCCCACAATCCGCCGACGGCAAATGATATCCCGATTACGCAAAACGCCCAGATGCCGATGGGCCAGAAACGACGGGAAAAGACCACCATCTTGAGGCCCTGCGCCAGGCCGATTTTTTCGACAGGCGCCGCATCTGCCGCCTTTATCGGGGCGAGATCCATCTCAGCCGGTCGATTGCGCACAAAGCCATAAACAAGACCGGCCATCACCAGGGTAACTGCCCCGACGCCGACCAGCGTCATGCGCCAGCCGATGAGATTGCTGATCCATGCCAGGGGGGCGCTGGAAGAAAGCGCTCCGACACCGCCCATCACCATAAAGGCGGCCCCCATAATGATAAACTGGCGCACGGTAAACCATTCAGACAACAGTTTAAAATTGCAGACAAAAACGGTTGATACACCGATTCCGACCAGAATTCGGCCCAGTACCGCCACGGGCAAACTCGGTGCAACCCCCATCAATATGGAGCCGATGCCGGCCAGAATAAAAAATGAAGCGACGGTCTTGCGAGGACCCCACGAGTCGGCCATCAGGCCGGTGGGCAGTTGCATGATGGCATAAGAGTAAAAATAGGCCGAACCCAGCACTCCCAGCAGGGTACCGGTGAGGCCGAATGAGGCTTGAATGTCAAGGGCAATGACCGCCGGGCACAGACGATGAAAAAAAACCAGGACGTAGCACAAAAAAATAAGCAGGCAGATGAAATAGCGATATGCGATGGCCGTATCCCCTTAGTAATTATTATTGTGCATTTTGTGGCAAGATTTTTTCGTGAAACAATCAAGTTGCCCAAAGAAATGCCTAAAGTTGAGGTATTCTATCGATATTATAAAGAGAAAAAGGCAAGGTATGGAATTATACCCACTTGCTGATTTCTTATTTTTCATGCTGAAAATATCAGACGTTTATAATAATGACGGAGCGAGGCGACATCAACAAATATTCAATTTGCAATCTTCAATTTTCAATTCTCCGCCCTTGGTGGATCCGGGTTAGCGATTTTCCGGCTTTATTCGGGCGGAACCAGGCGCTTAACTTTGCCGGCTGCTTTTTTCAGCTTCTTTTTTTAATGCTTCATTCATTGCGATGAATCCGCTTTTTATATCGGTATCGAGACTTTTGCGAAAGATTCCGACCAATATCCCATTAAATTTTTCTCGCTGAATAAATCGGGTGGCATTTTTTCCGGCTGTTTCAAGCTCAAATATATGTTCACCATCAAACAGGCCGGAAACAAAGAGGTGGCCCAGCCATCGGAATGCTTTTTCCGGCTCGACCAATTGCACGATTGGCTTAAACCGCATCGCACGTTTGCCGGGAGGACCAAGGACAACCTGCAGTTGTGCACCCTGGCAAAGTTCGCCCGAAACTTTGCGGATGAAAGGATTCCATTCCCCATGGCGGCTAAAGTCTGTTAATATCGACCAGACCTCGTTAACCGCTGCATCAATTACAATTTCAGTTCGAATTTCTTTCATTATTTATTTCCATTTACGGATCCGGTCACCTATAATCAGCGGAGGCGGATGTCGAGAACATATTGCCGGTATCACACCGCTATAGGTTCGCCAAATCTTCTGCGCAATCCGGCAACTAACGCTGTATCCGCCTTGAGTGAAATCATCTCGAGAGGAGAGTGGCCACGCTTCCAGGCTAAATACAAAGTGATTCCCAGAATCAACAGGGTAACCAGAATATTGGGCCACGCATTCAACTCCCACTGGCCCACCCAGGTTAGTGTCCAGTCAGTTGAGAACGGGAAAAAATAAGGTATCGGCCACTGATAACCATCCGGTCCCCGTGAACCGACGAGGTCGCCGAGAAGGTGGAGATGGAATGCAATTAGAGCAAGAGCTGCGGAAACCCATCGTCTGATGCTCAGGGAAAAGACTACTGCCACCAGAATCAAGCCCAGTCCGAGGTTGTGTCCCAGGACGTGGTGGTATTTGCTATACCAGATCAAAGGCATGCTCGTGTTTTCAGTCAACAACTCAGCAATAATACCAACACCGTCCATATCCGGGATTACACCGGACAATGTTACCAGAGCCCTGTCCCTGCGGGGAATGTCAGCTGTGTTTGCGACGGTCCAGCTTATCAGGAGATGGCTTGCCGGATTCATTATTCATTATAAAAAGGGATTGTGGGTTTCTTCAAATCGCGTGATATCGGACTCAAACTTGAGCGTTAGATCGATATCATCCAATCCGCTGATCAGCTGCTCTTTGTCTCCGGGTTCAATGCTAAATCTAAATATGGTTTTGCTGGCATCGTCAAGTTCAACCTGCTGTTCGATCAGGTCGACCGTTGCCTGTAAACCTTCGTTGGCTTCAAGATGCTCGAAAATGTGGTCCACTTCTGCTTCTGATAATTCGACGACCAGGACCCCGTTTTTGGTGGCATTCGTTCTGAATATATCGGCAAAGGCATTGACCCGTTCACCATTGATTTCTTTCCAGGGGGCAATGATCACCTCATATCCGTCCTGGGCCAGGGCCCAGACCGCATGTTCCCGGCTGGAGCCGCAACCGAAATTGTTGCGGGTAACCAGTATGGAACGACCCTCGAAACGGGGATGATTGAGCTCGAAGTCCGGGTCTTGGTTTCCGTCCGATTTGTAGCGCCAGTCAAAAAAAGCGTTCGGACCGTATCCGGTGCGACTGATCGATTTTAAAAACTGCTTGGGTATGATGGCATCAGTATCCACATTGGACCGGTTAAGGGTTGCGATAATGCCGGTGTGTTTTTTAAATGCTTTCATAATTATTCCTTATATATTTCCAATCCTTAATTTTATCAAAATGCTCCTCAGCGAAATGCGCCTGCATCGAGCGGCCGGCATCCAGTAACCGGTAACGAGTATCCAGTTTAGGCGTCAATCTGCGGCCACTTGCGAATATCGACGAATTTGCCGGCAATTGCAGCGGCGGCGGCCATTTCCGGACTGACCAGGTGCGTGCGACCGCCCTTGCCCTGGCGGCCCTCGAAGTTCCGGTTGGATGTCGAAGCACTGCGCTGTTGCGGCAGAAGCTGGTCCGGATTCATTCCCAGACACATGCTGCATCCGGCATAGCGCCATTCAGCACCGGCCGCTTGGAAGATGTTGTGCAAACCTTCGGCTTCAGCCTGCAGGCGAACCTGCTGCGAGCCCGGCACCACCAGAACCTGAACGTTGTCGGCCTTTTTGCGGTCTTTCATAATGTCGGCCGCCAGCCGCAGGTCTTCTATGCGGGAATTGGTGCAGCTGCCGATAAAAACGACATCGACGGCGACATCGGTCAGCCGGGTGCCGGATTCAAGCCCCATATACTGCAGGGCGTTTTCCACATCGGCGCGGCTGTAGCCGCCGGCTGAATCCGGCCCCGGAATCGGTTGATCGATATCGATTACCATGCCGGGGTTGGTTCCCCAGGTGACCTGGGGTTTTATACTGGCGGCATCAATCACCAGGGAGCGGTCAAATTCGGCGTCCTCATCACTTGGCAGGCTCTTCCAGAAGGCCATGGCACGTTCCAGGTCTGCGCCCTTTGGCGCAAAGCGCCGTTTGCGGCCGGTGATGTATTCAATCGTCGTCTCATCAGGGGCGATCATCCCCGCTCGTGCGCCGGCTTCTATGCTCATATTGCAGATGGACATACGGGCCTCCATCGACAGACTGCGCACCGCCTCGCCGCTGTATTCCAGCACATGTCCGGCTCCGCCGGCCGTACCCATCGTGCCGATCATTTTCAACACCATATCCTTGGAGAAAATGTGGGGAGCCAGCCGGCCGGTAAATTCCACTTTGTAAGTACGCGGTTTGCGCTGCACCAGGGTCTGAGTGACCAGCACGTGCTCCACCTCGGAAGTACCGATGCCGAATGCCAGAGCACCAAAAGCGCCGTGGGTCGACGTGTGGGAGTCGCCGCAGACAATCGTCAGACCCGGCAGGGTCAGTCCCATCTCCGGTCCGATGATATGGACAATCCCCTGGTGATCGTGGCCAAGGTCGTACAGGGTGACATCATACGCCTCACAGTTGTTCCGTAAGGCTTCCACCTGGGCCTTTGAAATCGGGTCTTTAATGTCCATTCGATCTTCGGTGGTCGGGACATTGTGGTCCATGGTAGAAAAAGTCAACTCGGGACGGCGGATTTTGCGCCCTGCGTTTCGCATGCCCTCAAATGCCTGGGGACTGGTGACTTCGTGAACCAGGTGACGATCGATATACAGCAGTGCCGAACCATCGGGCATTGCGCGCACCACGTGGGGTGCCCATATTTTTTCAAACAGTGTTTTTCCCATAATTGCTTCTCTTCAATCTTCCCGTACACTGCTGGCCCAAAGGTCGCGCCCACGGGATGGTTTATAGGTTGTTGTTGGATTGCCGGTTAGTGTCCTTAGGGTTCACGCAGAAATAGATTCACCATTTTGGATGTTGCGGCGCCCGGCCGGCAAGGCGCGGAAGCACAGGAATCCGCCGCGGCGGATTCCGAGCTTCCGCAACGCCGCCGGACAAGATGGATCGACGTCCAACAGGTGAAGTTCTTTTTGAGTGAGCCCTTAGTACCTGGCCTGCGACGAGCTTAGTCGTGTCGATTTTTTATATTCAAAGACGCCACATCGATTTAGCTAAACGGTGCCACTTTTTTAGTTTATTTGTGGGGCGCAACACGCTGATCTTCGATTACCCGGCGGCAACCCGAAAATTCCAATACCCAGTAATATGGCAAAAAGAACTGTCCGCGTCAAGTAATCGGTAACAATTGTGAAGATATTTTGCACCGCTTAAAGGTGCAGGGTTTAAAGCTCAGAGGTTCATCTTTCAGGGATGGCGTGCAACCCACACTTTAAACTATTTACAATAAAAAATTAAAACCCCTGGCCCATGGGGGTAGAAAGTAGAAAAAAAAAGGTTATATTAATCTTTATGCATCAACACAGATAAAACGACTCAGTTTCTACACCGGCCTGATTAACAGCGGGGGGAGCCAAAAGAAAGGAAGAAGAAAGAAAATGAAGGGAAAAGAATTAGCCTTAAAAGCTTTGCTGGATAAAGGCGTTAAATATATTTTCGGATATACCGGTGGTGCCATCATGCCGATTTTTGACGAAATGGAGAAACAACAAGTATTTTCATTTATTATGTCGCGGCATGAACAGGGCGCCGTGTTCATGGCCCAGGGAATATCGCGTGCCTCGATTTCTACTTCCAATCCCCGGGTCGGCGTTTGTATGGCGACATCGGGCCCCGGAGCCATGAACCTTGTCACCGGAATTGCGGATGCCATGATGGATTCCGTCCCGGTACTGTCAATTACCGGGCAGGTTCCATCCGGAGTCATTGCTACGGACGCCTTTCAGGAAAGTGACGTTGTCGGTGTCATGATGCCGTTGACCAAACAGACCTATATGCCCCTTTCCGTAAACGATATCGAAGAAACGATTCATGAAGCCATGTATGTGGCCGCCACCGGCCGGGGCGGGCCGGTGGTCGTCGATATCCCCAAGGATATTCAAAATGATGATACCGACGCCGACTATCATTTCGATCCCGATACCTACGAACCGGACCTGCCGGGATTTTTCTACTCACCCGTGCCGGACCGCGAACTTATCCGGAAGGCGGTGGGATTGATCAACCGCAGCGAACGGCCGATCATCCTGTGCGGTCACGGGGTCATCAACAGCAACGCCGGCCCAAACCTGACTATATTCGCCGAAAAAGCTCATATTCCCATTGCTTTCACGCTGCATGGTCTATCGGCCCTGCCGGTTGATCATCCATTGAGTCTCGGCATGGTCGGGATGCACGGCACCGTCGAAGCGAATCGGGCACTGCTGAATTGCGACCTGATTATCTCCTTTGGAATGCGTTTTGACGACCGGGTGACGGGCAATCTGGAGACCTTTGGCGTTGATGCGGAAGTCATCCATGTTGAAATCGATCCATCGGAAATCGATAAAAATGTCAAAACCTCGGTCGCCATCAACGCCGATGTCAATCAGGCCCTTACCCTGCTGGCGAAAGATCCTGAGCTGATTGCCAAACCCAGACGGCTGTGGTTTGATAACATAGACAGCTATCGCGCCGAAATTGCAGATGAAATAAACAGTGAGATTGAAAAAGGGATTGGCAAGGATGGTCAACTGCTGATGAAGACCATCGTCAAAAAACTGTCCGATGTGACCCGGGGCACAGACCTGATCGTCTCAGACGTCGGGCAGCACCAGATGATTTTGGCCCGGTTTTATAATTTCCAAACCACCAACAGCTGGTATAACTCAGGCGGTGCCGGCACCATGGGCTGCGCCCTGCCGATGGCCGTCGGTGTAAAATTGGCCCGACCGGATGAGCGGGTGTGGTCCATCAGCGGTGATGGCGGCTTCCAGATGAATATTCAGGAGCTGGGCGCGATTATGGAGCACGAGATCGATATCAAGATTTTGCTGTTTAACAACGGTTATCTGGGAATGGTCAGACAGTGGCAAACCATGTTCTACGATGGCCGCTTTGCCGGCACCCCCATGAAAAACCCCGATTTCGGCGCGATTGCCGGCGCCTATAAAATACCGTATCAATGCGTGTCGCAACCCGATCAAATCGTCGCTGCCCTTGAAACGGCTGCGGAACACAAGGGGCCTTATATGGTGGAATTTTTGTGTGATCCCAGCGAGATTGTGTTGCCGATGGTGCCGGCCGGCGGCGGCATTGCAGATATGATTGTGTCCATGAAAAAGAATGCTTAACCCTAGCCCGGATGTACCAGGGAAATGCCTAAGGTGCCTAAAATGAGCTAAAATGCCTAAAATTATGGTGTCGCTGCGCTTCGTCGTTTTATATTTTGCACAGTAAGCACACACTCAATATTTAATACTCGAATACGGAAGGAATCTATGACATCCACAAATAAGATGAAACGGCGGGCGATCCTGGCTTTCATGCAAAATCGCCCCGGGGTTCTCAACAAGATATCTATGTTGGTCCGCCGCAAAATGTACAATGTCGAAACGATCACGGTCTGCACCACACCGCAGCCAGGCATCAGCCGCATGACCCTTACTCTATATGAAGACAGCGACGACAAGATGACCCAGGTGGTGCGGCAGATCGAAAAGGTGACGGAAGTGATCTCCGCCAAGGAGCTTGACATCGACCAGAGTTTCTGGCGCGAAGTGGCGATCGTTAAATTTGAGGCCGATAGTGACCGAATGGAACAACTCTTCGACCAATATCGGATCGAGATGCTCGATCATCAAAACCACGAAGTTTTCATTGTGCAACTGGCCGGGACATCCAAAATGATCGATGATTTCCTGCTCGAGCTTGGCAATGATATTATTATCGAAGTGGCCCGTTCCGGCTTTACAGCCCTGGAAAAATAAGTGTGCAGTGATAATGTAGCGGCAATTCGCCTGCCTCGTCAGCCTGGCTCAAGGGCGGATTTGAGCTCACGAGACCAGCCTGGCATGCCAAGGCCCGGCTGCTTTTCGTGTCCAATATGCCGGTTTATGCCGTGAAATTGGTTAAGGTAGTGTGAATGGCGCTGCAAAGCATTAGAACTTTATTGATGTCATCTCTTAAACCCCGGCTGATTTCGAGCTGCGCCCCCCTGCCTGATGCACCACGGTTGCAGATATTATCCGGGTTTACCCCCGGGTATTTGAAATTCCGGTTCGCAACTGCGATCCCGACCGCTTTTAATTCTTTAACGATGGCCCCCATCAGTTTCCCATCCCGCCCGCCCGGATAAACGAGGGCCTTGTCTTCAGTGCAGGCGTGAACGGCCACCACGGTTTGGGAGCGTGCTAACAGCTTAAGGGCTTGCGGCTCATCAAAATTGTGACTGGTTATGTGTAACCGTCTATTATGGTTTGGTTTAATTCCTTCAAAACAATAATAGTTAAATTGATCCCGGGCGATGCCGGCGGCTATGTAGGAGGTCTTGGGCTCAATTTTGCCGCCGTGGGGTGCGATAATGGTGGTGGGAGATCCGATGTCGAAAATGGATATTTTGTAGTCCTCGTTTAATTTTTCAGTATTCTTTAGCTCGTTGAAATTGTTGTAAGTATCTTTGACCATGGTTCCTGCCTGAAAATTATTGGGATATGAAAACCTTTTTTCGTGCAAAATTCAGAACCCAACGATTATATTCGTTTTGATTCCCTAAAACCACCATTCCATTATCCTCTCCGAGGCTTAGGTTCTGCGGGCCGCAGGCCAGAACCCATGATTCCAATATAACAGAGTCCCAGCTTTCCAATCGCACGACCTGGAGGCTCGCGACAAGTTGGAGCGAAGCTCCTGGACTGTGTTAACCTTGCCGCAGCGGGGCAGGGAAATCCTCCAACACCTGGTAGGGCCGATCAAGCACAAGCAGCGGGTCCAGCAGCGTCAACAAATCCCAGGAGCCGATCGTCTTCCAGTCAAACCGCTCGTAGGAGATAAATTTGCCTGTCACCCCCAGGGAGATGTGCAAATGCGGCTGGATGCCTGATTTTGATCGGCTTGAGTCGGCGATGGTTGCCAGTATTCCGCCTTTTTTTACGGATTTGCCAAGTTGAAGATTATCCGGCGGATTGATGTGGCCGTAAATCGAGCAAAACCCGAGACTGTCACTGTCATCGTATTGATGTTCGACAATCACCGACTTGCCGAGGAAATCATTGACAATGGCGACGATTACGCCGTCATAGAGTACCGGGATCCGGGTATTATCATCAAGACAGTGTATCCGTCCGTCTTGATCCCTGTACAAACAAAGATCCAATCCCTCGTGAGGTGTATTACGCTTGCCCCGGTCACCCCACCATTTGTTTGGTGAATGGAACAGCATACCCGGGTGGAACAGCCAGCTATCAAAGCCGTCCTGAATCCGATCGTTTTCCCTGATGAGATATTCAGTGAAACGTGTTTGGGCTGGAGACTGAATTTGTGAAAAGCCAGATGTCTGCTCGTTTGAACCCATGGCTACCTTTTCACCCGTGCAGCTTTAATTTAAGCCGCGGCGGCGTGGCACCCACTCGGTTGGATTTTGCCATTCAGTCGTTTTCCAGCGCATTTTCTCCGGTTGCACCAATGGGATGATATCCCTGAAAAAAGCCAGGCGCTCTTCGTCGGTTGGCGGGGTGAATGACTCTGCAATCGCCAGGTTTTGCTCCAACTGGGCCATTGTCTCCATGCCCACAATTACCGTGCTTAGCGGCAGACTGAAGGCATAGCGCAGGGAGCGCTCCACATCATGGGTTAAACTGCCCAGACCCAAGACTTTCATCCCAATTGTTGCAATGCCTTTGGCATTGGCAACCGGCAGAAACTCCTCGGCAAAACTGAGAATAAAATGATCCAACGCCGAGACGGCGATAAGGGCACTATCGAAAGGAAACCGATCGAGCGCCTCCACCAGTATTTGCGGGTCGGTGTGGCAGCTGATACTGAGGTAACGCACCAGCCCCTCTTCCCGGGCCTGGATTGCAGTTTCCAGTGCCCCGCCTTCACCCGTGAATTCGTCCAGTCTTGCATAATCCCATACATTATGCAGCCGCCACTCATCCACATAGTCCGTCTGCAGCCGTTTCAGACTTGTCTCCAACTGTTGACGCGCGCCGTCCCTGGTGGGGTCCCAGGTCTTGGTGGCGAGCCACATTTCCGACCGCCGGTGTTTGGCCACTTTGCCCAGCCGGCTTTCGGCCTGCCCCTCGGAGTACATCCAGGCCGTGTCGAAGTAGCGGATACCCCGATCAATGGCGGTATTGACTATTTCAATTGCCTCTTCTTCGGTACATTGATGCTCGTCCACTATTCGCTGTCCACCAAAACTCAGAATCGGGAATTTTTCTCCGGTCTTGCCAAATTCTCGGGTTTCCACTTTTACCCTCCTTAATTAGTTTCCAATCAGAATATATTGGGCCTCACCCTTTGTTTGATCGCCGAGTTGCCGTTCCAACTCTATTCCCATGGTTACCGGAAATTCAACCAACAATACAGCGCAATCTTGATATGTCACATCTTTGATGGTTACCTGCATTTTTTCCAATAGCCGGCGAATGCGGTCCTCATACGGGTATGGCAGGGTGATTTGAGCTGCAGCCAGGGCTACAAATTCTGCTAACGGCAGCGTTTGCAATGCCATTTGAACGGAGCTTGAATAGGCCCGGACCAGGCCGCCCGTACCCAGCTTTATGCCGCCAAAGTAGCGGGTTACCACAACCACAATCTCACCGATTTTACGGTGCTGCAAAATACTGAGCATCGGCTTGCCGGCTGTGCCCTGGGGCTCGCCATCATCGCTCATTCCAATTTGCACGGTATCGAAGGGATTACCTGCAACGTAGGCCCAGCAGTGGTGATTTGCATCAGGGTAGGTCGAACGAATCCTGCCGATAAACGCAATGGCCTGTTGTTTATCGGGTGCGCGCCCGATCGATGTGATAAACCGGCTGCGTTTTATTTCCTGCTCGATGCTAATATTTCCGGCCGGAACCTGGAAAGCGTTATCCTGTGACATATACGTTTACTAAAGCTGGGGGTAAAACAAGATCCCTCAAATATTTGTCGGTCATTGACTGCAGACGGGCTTCAACCTATTACTTCGTCCTGTCGCTGATTTGCAGCTATTCCGTGTTTGAGCCGGAGGACCGGTTTTAAGTTGCGATCGGGATGCTGCCACGAAACATACATTTGTTTCAGCCGCAGACCGCTGTATTAAGATTCGTGATCGGATTCTGCCCAATGCCTCTGGCTGATCTCGAATGACGATATCCAGCCCCTTCCGTTTAAAGTTGATATTTGTTTCATTTTGAATCAGAGCACGGCCGTCGTAACTGAAATCAACACCACGAGGCACCGCTTGCCTTGTTGAAGCATAAGTTCGTTGAAAAATAAAGCTAAATATATTTTCTACTTGTCCACAATGTCCAAGTAAAGGGAATTTGACTCCCCTTGCCGTCTACGATTTGACTGAGGTGCGAGTGGAAGTGATTGAGGGAGGGGGTAGGGGCGGGCGCCATTTAATCCTCGTAATCGAGTTTATCCGCCATGAGATCGATTCTCTCGTTCGTCGCCTTGATATCCACCACAAGTCTTAAAATGGCCCATTGGCCTGCTGACTTTGAAGCCACAACGTAGATGGTACCGTTGCCTTCCGGTCCGGAAACCGGGATAGCCAGATCAGCATGCCCTGAAGAACCATTGACATTGATGTTTCCCATTACCAATAGTCCCTCTTCAATCGGGTAACCCAGCGCTTCCTGAACATAGGGATCGGCTTGTGTCATTGCAAGTGCTTCTTTATAGGCGTCCGATGATTTCATCATGCCAAATACGATCGTCACGATTAACACGATGAAGCCGGCAAAAAGAGCGACGCTCCCCAAAACTGTTGGGACGAACCATTTCCAGTTACGTTGCCACCAGGTGGTGGATTTTTTCATAGGTAACGGCGGGGGTGATTGGGTTTGCATATTATCTCCCGGAGCTAATCTTTTCATCTCGTTGATTTGAGGTTCCGTTTTGGCGCTAGATTCCCTTGAGAGGCCTCAGTCGCCTTGATACAATTAATGTCAGGCTAACAGAAAATATAACCGGCAGCCATTTTGAAAATAGTGTAAAATTGTCGGCCAGCAGTAGTTGACTGTCTGACCAGCTATGCCCGTCAGGTATTGGAAACCACCAGGCGACTCCCAGAATTAAGCTCTTGCCCAGAAAGTATAGAATGAAACTGGGTATGTAAATTGCTCCCAGGGCCAGAAAAACAGAGCCGACGGCTTTATCGGGATGCATTTTTTGATGATTGCGATACAGGATTAAGTATGAGGCACTGATATAAACAAAAATCGCATTTATAAACCGCATGAAAGCCGCGTAGTGAGTCGTATCCATATGAAAATTTCCCCCGTAAAGGTTGATTTCACAGATATCCAGCGCTAGCCTCCCGGCGCCGAACAGCGCACTCACCGAAATTGCCACTGATATAACCGACAATTTTAATTGTTGATGCAACACAGCATTATTCTGGAATATGACGGAGCTTTCATTCGCAAGCCTGCCGAAAGAATGCAATCTTAGCCCGGAAATCAGGGTCCAAAGAAATAAAAACCATGTGACTATTGGGGCTGCCGCCCAAAGTGTGAAGAACATTCGGCCCCACAAATTCAGGCTCATATCTGGATTCATCCTTGATGCCGGTGTTATCGTATAAGCTTCTGCCATGTGCCAATAGTGTATCAGGCCGAAAAGAAGCAGCACGAATATTTGCGGAACACGCATGAGCCATTTACAGACCTGGTGTATTTCCTCAAATATGCTTTTTATCATAGCGGAAAACCTTTTTTGCGTTTAATTATATTTTCTCATATAACATGGTCGATTGCAAAGAATAATTACTTAACTATCTGAAAATAAATAACAAAATTTCCTAAATCCAGAGAGTTTCGATTGCCCTCATTCCTTTGAGTGTGGGATGGTCATTGGGGAAATTCGGAAATGCCTGGAGGGACTGGAGCTGGGGTTGTCTCAGACAGATAAGTTGCAGAATATAATTTCGACACAGCCTGGGTATAATATTTTAGGCGCGGCTCTCCAACTCAACTCCCAGGCCATCGGCCATGCGATTGACGAAGGCATAGTAGGCCGTTATGGCGCATATATCGTGGATGGCCCGGTCGTCAAATCCTTGCGCGCGCAGAGAGCTGACGTCCGCTTCAATCATTTCGCCTGGCGAGCGGGTGAGTTTAGCTGCATAATGCAACATGGCAAGATCAGCTGCCTGTAAGTCAGCCTTGCGGTAATCCGCGGCCAATGAGGTCAGCAGCTTTTCCTGATCGGCACTTACCACACCTTTAACCTCCAACAATCGACGGAGCCCCGCCCCGTGATGATGCAGTCAATAGCGGCATTTGTTCTCTGCTGACACGACCACGGCGATCATTTCGCGCTGAATTCTGCTCAAGGGACCTTTACTGTACATCAACTGTTTATAGAGGTCATAGTGCAGCCGCATGGTTCGGCTGTGAACGCCGTGAATCCTGAGGATATTGTCCTGATCCGGGACCCGGTCATCCGGCGGAATCATTTTTTCAGCTGTGAAACCGATGTATGCCACTTTGGGCTCCTAAATTTTAATTTAATTCGCGCTTCATTTTCAAAATCTTTATGGCGGCCTGGTTCCGACCAATACCGGCTGATAGAACTCGTTGTCTATCCGCGTGACCGATTCAAAACCGGCACTTCGCATCAGCTCCAGCAGGCGATTCGGGTTGATGGCATAGCACCGCGAGTGCATCACATACGTATTGGTGGCGGCCGAATTCAAATCTTCTTCCATTTTCATTCAAACGGGTTATAGCCCGGTTCCTTATAAAGGCAGTCCTTTTTGTTAAGAATATCCTTTTTGTAAACCGTTTCAGCCCAATCTTCCTTTTCAATTTCCTCGAAAGCCACCGACACCGACTTTTCGTCGCATTTCGCAATGGCCACAACGTCTTTAACTATTTCATCTGCAAGTTGTGCCTTCTGTTCGTCGGATCTTCCGGGGTAAAGTTTAATAATAACATGCGGCATAATTGTCCTCCAGGTAAATTAACCCAAAACCGAGATTCACCATCCTTGCTGTCGGGAAAAGCCATGATAAGTAGCATTGCAATTCAGCCGACCGGCAATCCAGAGACGGCCATGATAAAAGTGGGCCGGTTAGGGGCGTCGGCTGGATGTGACTGTTAATCAGTAGTTTCATCGGCTAATAATATTTTAAGTGTTGGCAGTAGCCGGCCCGGGATACTCTTGGATTCTTGTTTGCCGGCAAGTATGCCGCCCGCTGCCCGATAAAATTTTTCAGCATTTGGATCACTCTGAATAATAAGGACACGCCCTCCAAGTAGTGCCGCATGACTTTTAGCGTGGCTTATTAACCCTATAGTTGCATAAAATTTTGAAATCCAACTTCGCTGCTGCAATGAAGACCATTGAAAATATTGACTGATCCTGGATTCTGGTTGCTGGATACTGGATGTCGTTGAAATTCACCGATAGTGTACCGTTAGATATCCAGCATCGAGTATCAAGCATCCAGCATCAGCCCGGAAAAAGCAACGATCTCAGGCATAACGGCCAGGCTAGATGATAAGAGTTTATGCAATGTTAGGATTAATGCTCGTCCGACACCTGAACCGATGTGTCTAGGTTCCACAAAAAGTGCATTGAGCTCAAATTCTGAACCGGACAATCGCTCTATGGCATAGAATCCAACTATGTTGCAATGATGTTCTGCGACCGAGTAATGCATCCTGCTGCTTGCTATATTGATTGCCGGTACGGACAGTTCTTCTCGACATGCTTCCATGAATTCATCCGAGTAACCCCAATATGCTTTCGAACGCAGCGCGAGATCGGTCAAAAGCCCGGCTTCATCAGGTACTGCGTTCCGTATGGTGACAGTCATATCTCTGGTGCCTAACCAACTTCGTTCAGCGGCTGACGGTACTGATATTTCTAGAAAAATAAACATCAGCCGGCAGTATACAGGAGTGCCGCGTTGTGCAATGTCTGTTATCTCGAAATTTAAGGGTTCGCGCAAAATCACACTTTAATGAGGCTAAAGCCTTCATTAAGCCAGCCGGCAATACCTCCTATCATTTTTTTTACAGGTCTTGCGAGTTTGGCTAAACGAATCGCTGCCTTTTCAGTAGCATTGCAATGCGGACCGGCACAATAGACCACGAACAGGGTATCCGGAGGATATTCTTTAAGACTGTCCTCATTAATGCGTGCATGAGGCAGACTTATGGCACTTTGTATGTGGCCACTGTTGTAAAGTTCCTCTCCACGGACGTCAAGGAGCACAAAATCCTTGCGATTATTTGAAATTGCATGATGCACATCCCAGCAATCTGTTTCAAATTCAAGCAGCCCTTCAAAATGCGCTAATGCTCGTGAAGAATCTGCTGCTGGAGGTCTACTCACTAAAGAGCTCATAATATCTCCTTTTATATAAACAATATTCCTGATGACACCTGCACCGATGCACCACTGTGACAAGCGCAAATCTGATACAGCTTTTAGTGCGGCCATGAACCAGGGATGCTCACCCAGGATTGCCAGCAGTTTTGTCTCCAAATGGTCCTTCATATTGTCCATGGCCATCGCTGGGCATCACCTGGGCCAGAAGCCGCCAGGCTTTTGGGATCAGGGGTGACCGCCCTTGTTATGGGGCCGCCCCAGGTTATATCTTCCGTTCCCAAATGCAATAACAACATAATACATTTTGTGAAAAATGCTCTGCATGCTGACTATATTCAAGGCTGTCGATCTTATTCATACATTTTCATTTTCAGTGCGAATTGTTCGGCGCTTTCAATATCAGTCCTATTTGGACGACCCTTGCTGATGCCCATCCATTTAGATATGGGATGCTGGTCATATCCACGGCAATCCCAGTTCCCTACTAATTTTAAACCGAAACGATCAAATTTCATTTTGATAAAGTACCAATACAACCGAAGCATGAATTTAGACCCCATACCACTGGTGATAAACATAAAAACCTTGCACTCTGGGGGAAGAAAGGATGCTGATTCGTAGATTTTCCGATCGACCATGGTCCAGTAAATGCCGGAACCAAACCCAACCAACGTGCGGCCTTTAAAATGATCCGAACCCGCGTTTTCAACTTGGAAAACATCCGCCTTCAATATTGAGGCTATGGTATCAACAATTATGCGTGTGTTTCCTGTTCTCGATTGATAGACGATTAACGGTTTCATATCAATTTTTCCTCTTTTTCAATCAACGTCTATGATCAGCAGTGCCGGATGATCAGTACAATAGCTCAGAAAAGGATAAATTCTAATTACAGTCGAACTGGTAAAAGTGCAACGGTTTCAGGCATCCGCTACATCATTTTGGTTCGATGAGGTTCTTCTCCAACCGATAGCTTCATTCTATTAGCTTTGATTTCTCCTGATTCAGTGTGTTTCTCCCACAGGTGGACGGTTCTAAATCCTAAACTTTCATAACAGCGCTTGGCACGCATATTTCCGTTTCGTACATCAAGATATAATTCCTTTACATTCTTTGGTGAAATGATGCTATCAATTGCTAATTTGATAACCGTTCTACCAATTCCTTTTCCAAAAAAATCCGTTCGATTCAGATAAATCCCCATATCATAGCTTGCCATATCCAGACCTTTTCTCTCAAACCATATCGTACCAATCTCCTCATCGTCATCCAATATGATGAACCATAATAGCTCTTTAGATTCTTCAAATGATACAAAAGTCGATGGTATAAAGTTAGAAAATAAATTAGATCCTCCAATTCTTCCATACCATTCAGAAAACTTGTTTAAATCAGACTGGATGACTTCGCGAAAATGGATATTCATATATTCAATCGAACGCCGAAGTCACCGGCGGGTGTGGAGCGCAGCGGAATACCTGTCCGGTGACTTGTTAAGTTCTGTTTTTCTGTTTCTCTACATATTCTAATAGAAGGAATATAACACCAAGTATTGCCCCACCAAAAATTAGAATATTGGATGAAAAAGTAGAAAAATCATAATTTGAGTTTCCCATGAAAAGGCTGTGCAGCAGACCATGAACAATTAAAAAAATGCTTATTCCTAATCTGCTACGATATCTGATTTTTTCATTTGTACTAGCTACCAATGAGATTAGGATGGCAAATAAGGGTATATGGATGAATAAAACACCCACATTCCATATTCATCGGGAAGCCAACTAGTCAATGGTAAGACACGCCACTCATGATTTGTCATTGCGTCAAGTTCATGTGTGGAAAGAGTTCCTAAACCTAAATAAAATATAACATTTTTCATTTTAATATTTCGCACTTAACGCAAAGCTGACCGGCGGAGGTCTGGTTGCCGCCCCTTTACGGAAAGATCAAAAATTTATTTACTACGAATTCATAAAAAATGCCAAGGTTTTAGCCGTCCGAGTTCAGCGGGTAGTTCTGTTTTCCCTCTATCCCGATTATCTTTCCAGACTCAATCAAATATGCGATCATCCACTGGGTAACAATATCGAATTTCATCCCGTTTTGCGGGAATCCCAACGATTCGGATTTATCAGGACACGATCATCCGTTTGGTTATCTCCTCTCGGCCTTGGATTTCATTTTACGATTGAACTTGTCCTCATTAATAACATAACGTTCGTGTTTGCCGCGAGTAATTAGATCAATACCATCATGGGCCTCCACCTCAAACACCAACCGTCGGCCGTCTACTTCAACAAGCCTAACTTTGGCTGTGACTTCTAATCCCGGTGGTGTTGCTGCAATGTGGCTTACGTTGATATGAGTACCTACAGTTTGTTCCTTTGGCCAGTCAAGGAAAGGGTTTACCGCTTGGATGCAGGTCCATTCGATTAAACCGACCATGAAGCCTGTTGCAAAGACATCAGGCATAACCTGAAACTCACTTGATTCCGGATACAAGGCCGGAACCGTCTTTGCTTCATTTATTGAAAAAGTAAATTCGTGCTCGATTCCAGATATCAAAGTGTCTTTCATGTTGCCCCTCTTCTCACATCAAGTAGGTCAGGGGCTTCGCAGCCCCATTCCCCTTTAAGAACCGTGCGTGACCGTTTCCCCCGCCCAGGCGGGGCTCAAGCATCTCAAAAGGCAGCCCTTGGTGGGCGGCCCGGCTGTTTACCTCTCATGCCGTCATTGCTCTAAACTCCCGAGCAGACATGGCCGGCAAAAGTTTGCTATCCTTTTTGTTTCTACCGACCCAGAAGTACTGTGCAAATTCTGGCCGATAAGGATTAGCGGCCGCCTTGATCTTCACAAATCTTCGGATTCCTAGAGCGCCTATTTTGACAACCTGGTAAACTTTTTTCAAGTTTTTCTTGGTCTTCTCCTCTGAGAGGCTCAGGCCTCGCTCAGCCAGGAACGTTATCACCGCAGGTTTGATTCTTTCTTCGATCAGGCGTTTAGATTTGCCTGCCCTCACCATATTGCCCCGATTCTAGCCCTTAACCGGGTGGGTTTCCCGGAGGGGAGTGAGCCTCACGGTTTTCTCCCAATTCGGTACATTGTCAGGAGGGCTTCGCACCCCGTCATCAGCGCAACGGTAGCACGCCTCCCTAGGATACCGGTGGGGACACGCCGGGTGACCTCCAGTAGTATAACCTACTGTAATAACATGTAGAAAATGCGACATCGTGTCGCACTTAACGCCTGAGCTCAGTGGCCGAAAAGCGCAGCTTTTTGGTCCACTGAAGCGATTCGTTAGCATTTTATTGTGTTTCTGCTATTACGAGCATTTCAAAGTCTTCGGCAGTTAGTTCATCATTTCGGCTAAAAGCGCCGAGTTTTGCACCGAATATATTTACAGTCTTAAAATCCAATGATTTTAAAAGCCAACTTATTTCCGATGGAACATAGTACCTTTCATTGCAATTAAGAGATTTTTTATTTCCCGAATCATCAATAAACTCTGTAATGTTATGATCGCGGAATGTCATCAAGTTAAATGTGTTGTTTTTATATGTGGCGACACCGTCTTTTTTTTCTGTAGCAAGAAAGTCTTTCACAGAATGAAATAAAGGGAATAAGCCATTTAGAGTTGTGAATATCAATTTCCCCTTCGATTTTAATGCATTTGCAGCATTTTGAAGGATTAGGAAGTTCATCTCATCGGTTTCCATCAGAGAAAAACCGCCTTCACATAACATAATTGCTAAATCGAATGCATTTGAAAAATGAGGACTTCTTGCATCGTGTTTTTGGAAATCAATATTAAGGGATTGGGCGGATGCTTTCTCTCTTGCACGCTGCAACTGTGATTCAGATAAATCAATACCAGTAACAGAGTAACCTCTTTTGGATAACTCTATTGAGTGCCTGCCTGTGCCGCATCCAATATCAAGAATTTTTATTGTTTTACTATAATCGATCTCTTTTTCTATAAAATCACATTCTCCGACGGTTCCCTTGGTAAATTCTTCAGCATCGTAGTTTTGGGCGAAATTTTCAAATAATTCTTCATACCATTGTTTCATGTTTTTATCCTTTATATGCTAACCAACAAACCCCGCAGTTAGCGCAATTTGCCTTTTATTAACGGGCATTTCATGATGAAGCATGATTCAGCAGAGGTGCAAACATGCTTCATCGC
>CACVKW010001177.1 GCA_902749685.1 Olavius sp. associated proteobacterium Delta 1
ATAGTGTCCTGTTAGATATCCAGCATCGAGTATCAAGCATCCAGCATCTGCCCGGAAAAAGCAACGATCTCAGACATAACGGCCAGGCTAGATGACAAGAATTTATG
>CACVKW010001178.1 GCA_902749685.1 Olavius sp. associated proteobacterium Delta 1
ACAACCACCCTACATATAAGGAGGATTTTTTTCAATGACTCGTATTATTACTCACTTTATGACTCATTCTAAACCCGTTTTTGGACAAGAGTGATATTTCTATATAGAAAATAATTTATTATAATATTAGGAACATCCAGAGTCGTTGCATTTAAATTTCCATCGGAAAATCACACACACACCGAATATTCCGAAAATTTTATATAGGTGCCTTTCTTTATTCAACATGACTTGGTGAATTTCCTCAGGAAAGTGAAAATCGAAAACAGAATAGAGCAACAGATACGAACCATGCTTCAAAATACAATCGTTTTGAACAAGAAATATCTCGACGATGAGCAGTTGGACAGGAAAGAGCAGTTTGAGGTCCTGAAAGAAATCTTCGATGTGAATGTGAGATCCAAAGAAATCAGTGAATTGAGCAGCCACTTCGCCCCGATGTTCAAAGACGGCCATCCCGTTCATCTGTCTTTGCTTGGTAAAACCGGCACCGGGAAGACCGTTACAATCCTATATTTCTTGAATATGTTAAAAGCACTGTGTGCCAAAAACAAGATCCAGGTAAAATATATCCACCTGGACCTGTCTATACCGAAGCCCTGCTTTCGTGCGTTAAATGACCTGGCCTGTCTTCTCAACGCGACAAAAAGGTACAAACGTGGGATATCTCTTGACGAGTTGATGTCAAGGATCGAGGACAAACTTAAGCCATTTACCGGGTATTTCATTCTATTCGTCGATGAAATCGATCATGTCAGAAGAGATCCCGACAGTTTCTTAAAGTTTCTGATCAGGAGGCTTCCTCAATCGGTCCGCTTGAAGCTTGTTGTGATATTTACGTCAAACAAGCTCAACTGGCAGGAAAATATAGATCCCCGGATCAAATCTTTTCTCAAACTCAATGAAATTTTGTTCGATCCGTATAATGCGCTGGACCTTGAAAAAATCCTGTCGATAAGGATCGGCAAAGCGCTCGACAAAAAGATGATTGAAAGGGGCGTTGTAAAAAAAATATCGGCCATCTCAAGCCGAACCCACGGCGATGCCCGGAAAGCCGTGGAATTGCTTTCGAAATCGGCTCATATTGCAGAAAGGCGGGGAACGGGCATTACACTGGATTTGGTTGATAAAGCTTTGCAGGAAATTGAGCAGGATAAATATGTTGCCATGATCAAATCAGCGCCCGGTCAATTGCAGGCTGTGTTGTACTCTGTTCTGTCATTTTCGGGAACTAAACCGGTAAATACCAGCGATTCCTATGATGTCTATTGTTCATTCTGTGCCCAGGCAAAAACACGCGCCCTTACGCAAAGGGCCTTTTCCGATATGATATCGGAACTCGATATATACGGCTTTATCAAAACCAGAATCGTCTCTCAGGGCAGATACGGCAGGAAAAAGGAAATTACTACAAGCCTTCCCAAAGAGGTATCAGACAGACTGAAAGAAATCATTCTACTTGAGTTCGACCTGGAAATTCTTAACAATCCTGAATTGAAATAAACGGAATTTGATGTAGCAATTCTAAGATGACAAAAAATGGTTTCGGTCCGAAATCCTTCCACCTACTCAATCGTTGGTCAATATCAGATTCAGAACTTTTTCAACATCGCACACCACCCTCAGACAGGCTTGAACCGGAGAAAGCTTCACTTTTCTAGCGTAATGGTCAATATATTTGTAATTGCTGCCGAGATATTTGGAGGTTTCGCCGACCATCTCACACAGAACCGCGGCACTGAGCTCTGCCACGATCTCCTTTCTCCAAGTTTGAGCCTTGTCAAAATCCTTTAGAACTCGAGAATGTGCAGCATGAGCCAATTCATGAAAGAAAACCGTTTCTTCCTTGCTTGCCAAGGCTATTTCCTTGCTCTCTTTGGAATAATATCCATAATAGCTATAATTGCCCGGAATTGCCTTAACTGAGATATTCCATTCATTGGCTTTCTCGATCAATTTGAGATTGGGAAGTTCAATCTGTTGGTAATCAAGCGGTTTGCCGTCCGTATCTTCTATTCTAAATACTGGCTTTGCCATAAATCCTGCTAATATTTGCTCTTGTTCGTCTTCATCATTCTCGCACCTTATAAATCTTGGCACCAATATATAGAAAGCTTTAGCTCCTTTTTTAACGTACCGCTTGGCCTGTTTCCACTGCCGAAATCCCCTTGCATCACTAGTACCGGACAGATACATCGTTATCCTGTTTAAAAGCGACCACTTTGCTGACGGGATATCCGCCGCCGGAAACACGCTAATGGCGATTGCTTTCGGAATGTCACCGGATTCAAAACTGTTGAGGATATTTTTCAGTGTTTCTTGTATTGTTTTTGCGATTGCAGACACCTCCGGGGATTTCCCATAGAATCCGGAAATCCCCGAAAACGAGACGATGGATGCTTATGCTGATTAAGCTGATGAGAATGGCAATCAATTCTCAGACCTGGTTCTCAAATAAAACATATGCATGATATCCATCACCGGATTTTGATCTAAGAAGAACACAATCACAGTTGTTAATTCGGCAGACTTCATAATACTCTTTGACATCCCTGAGGGGATTTAGATTCCCGGTATGATTGTCCAAATCCGCTGCTATAAAATAGCATGTATTATCTGCGAGCAGGGGATAGACGCCTAAAATGCATTGCCCCCTCAGATGCTGCAAAACGAGGTTATCAGTGAGAGGCACATGCTCGTTATTTCTGATGATTGAGCTGTAGCCTGATTTACCAGTTTTAGATTCCCAATAACGGGGCACAATATCGCGGCGTCCCCTGAACAACTGTTTGAAAAGCTCTATTTTATTTTGATTAGCCATATTCCCAGCCCTTCTGTTGATAAAATCCGGAACTAATAATTCCCAGGCGTATGGCATAAGACTCAATCTATGCCCTTCTAATATTTATTTATGTCGATGATTGTCGAAAAATTTAGAAAAAAGAAATGACCGAGAAAAATTTCGATCATTAGCTCGATAAATGGAAAAAATAAGGGTGGTTTATATAGAAAATTATCGGGAGGTTGTGAGAATAATTCAGGGGTATGTTATGCAGTTTAAAAGGTTCTGGTCAATATCCAGAAGCAAAGGACTCGGATTTCTGTACCGTAGATTCCCCCGCAACGTTGGTCGTTTCTCACAATGTATCAAATACAAGTAATCTTCGGCCCTCGTGATAGATACGTAAAGGAGTCGGCGCTCTTCCTCCCATCCTTCGCTTCCGGATTCTATGTTGAATCTTGGAAAAATTTCTTCATCCAATGCCGTAATAAAAATAACTTTTCGTTCTGTACCCTTCGAAGTGTGAATCGACATAAGATTGACCGCGTCCTCTGTCTCTTCCTCTTTTCCTTGATCGGAATGCCCCTCAAGGGTCAACATCCTCGAAAATGATGGGAGATCAGTTGCAATCCTTGCAACCCTGGTGCAATAGGTCTGAAAGTTGTTCATAGCCTCCAATCGTCGTTCTTGCTCGCCTGTATCCAAGTCGTCCAAAAGGCCATCTAAACCAAGATACTTCCGAATTTTTTTTAGTAAACCGACAGGAGCCAAGGAAGGATCGACAAGATCTTTTAGATAGAATACACTATGGTCGGGATGTCCGGCCTCTTGCAGGTATTCTTTGACTAAATCCTTAGCTAAATCATCATTCGGGCTAGCGCATGACCTTAGTGCACTGAGCATAACATTCACTTCAGGGGTATCAGGGATATCAGCCTCATTCAAAAGAATATTTGGTATCCCTGCTTCATTCAGAGCATCAGCTGTAGCCTGCAAATGTCCCCAATTCCGGCCAAGAACAGACACGTCACTCCATTTCGAAATTTTATTTTTATCTTTAAGATCGACGATTATATCGGCCACGAACAAACCCTCGGAGGCCAAATCTGGGACATCCACGCGGTAAGCACGGCACTCACCATCATCCGGTCGGCATGCAATGAACTTCCCTGTCTTGAGCCGACCTATAGCTTTAAGAATGAGGCTGTCGGCTACTCTCAAAATAGATGGATGACACCTATAATTCCGTCTCAGGCTTTTCGGCTCAGCATTAAATACACCCAGAAAATCATTGAGATTCTTTATCCTCGCCCCTCTCCATGTGTAGATGCTCTGATCCTCATCAGCGACACCGAAAACGACCGTAGCTGAGCCTTCAAATAGCTCTTTGACGAGCTTCAACTGAACATGATTCGTATCCTGGCACTCATCAACCAAAACATGGCGATAGATATCTTGGAGAATCCTGCTCAACTTCGGATATTTTTTTATAATTTCGAGTGGCAGGCACAGGAGGTCGGAAAAATCAACAGCATTATTAGAGCGCAAGATAGCATTATATGCTGTAATCAATTCTGCAGGCTTAGTTTTCCCTGATACTCTCAATGCCTTAACGGCAGCATCGGTAGAGCCATGTGCTGATTTCAGCTTCTCAATGGCGCTGACCGTTCCCCTCGCATCAAGGTTTTTAAAGCCGACGTCTTTTGCGGCCGCCTTCAACGCAATCGACTGAAGCCGTTCGTCATATATTACGAAATCTCTGCCAAGGCCTTTTAAATATCCGTAGTTCCGAAGAAAATTTTCCCCGAATTTGTGGAACGTCATTACGTGGGACCACTGGGATGCGACGCGCGAAATCTGTCGGATACGCGCTCGCATCTCGGCAGCAGCTTTATTAGTGAATGTAATGCCTAAAACCATGCATGGGGGCTGAACAATCTTTTGCCGGAAAAGATAAGCTATTCTGTGGGTAATAACCCTTGTTTTCCCGCTACCAGGACCAGCAAGCACAAGCAAATTGTTTGAAAGCTCTGACGCCAATTCAACTTGATCTGGATCCAGCTTTTTTTTAAGTATTTCCATTCAGAATATTATTTAGAGAGAGTGATAGCTTTCTTTATAACGCGTTTAAACAGCTGAGGAACAGGGCTATTTTCATGGTCTTTGATATATTTTTTTACAACATATTGAGCAAGCGCCGGTTTTGATGCGGTTTTCGATTTAACAAATTCAACAATTTTTATCTTTTTAGTTAGTTTCTTTCCTCTAAGATCGGTGCGATTATTTATATAATTTTCAAGCACATCCTTTCCATGAATTTCACTTATTGCTTCAAGATAAGCATTCGTTCCACCCCTCAATGACAACATATATGTTTCAAAGTTATAGCCCTCTCCTTTAGATTTTTTCCATAAAGGATAGACATTGTTAGGAATCAGCAAGTTATTTACAAACAGACCCGTATCATTTTTACATGCAGTGTAGTCACTTTTCTTGATTATTTTCAAATTATAAAGCCTTCTAACCGCTTTTTTTATAGTTGCCGCTTCTCCGTCTGGTTGAACAACATATGGGATATTTAATGCTTGTTTACTAAAAATTTTTCCAAAAATATGAAAATCATCACCTTCATAAGTAAGCACAGAAATTCCATGTCGATCAAAATCCAAATTAATCGCTTTTGCAAAAAATGGATAGGCAACCTTTTCTGAAGGTCCTTCAGCTAAAATCACGACTCTTGCAAAAAACAATTCGCTCCCTTCCGCATTTAGGGTTCTCTCGAGTTTTTCTTGCTCTTTTTCTGTAAGAAAAGGCTTTCCTTTAATCTCAGAGGGTATGGAATTAACAGTTATTTTATCGTCCTGTCTTCGAAGAAGTTTGATGCTTTTCGGCTCAGCCTTGTCAGAGATAAAAGTTGAATGTGTCGATATGATTACCTGGCTTTTTTTCGCCTCAAGGTACTTAAACACATATCTCTGTGCATGTGGGTGAAGGTGTGCTTCCGGTTCTTCGACCCCTATAATCGGCGCAACAATCCCAAGTTTTTTGATGTAGGACTCAAAGAGCGACAATACGAGAATTGATTGACTGCCAGCTCCTTGGATTCTTATCGGATGAGGCATATCCTGGCCCGATATCTGAAGAGATAATCCTGAGTTTTTCAATATGTCGGAAGGATCAATCGGAATTGGCTGTAAGGAAACAGAATCCGTGCTATCAACTAAAGGAATAATGTTCGATATCGATTTTTTCAGATCATCTCTGAATTCACTAATCGCAGAATCCGTGGAAATGAGCTTGTTAATTTTTTCTGAAAACTTAGCGACCCTGTCTTCTGTATTTTCTGAAAGAGAAATCGAACTCAACAGGCGCGGCAATAATCCCCTTCGGCTCAAAACCTCTCTTTCTACGTCCCTGATGGCCTCCGTAAGATAAAAACACAGGGTTTTCTTATATTTCGGAGCAAAATATCCATGCTCCTCATCATTTTTTATAAAATTTACCTCAGTTTTATATTCTTCCTCTTCCTCATCGAACCAATGCTGTGCTTTGATAATTAAACTGACGCTTCCGTCTTCTTTCAAGAAGTAATTGTACCCAAACACAGCGTTTTCGTTCTCTGTAAAATTATCAGATCCATTTGAGGGAACCAGTTCTATCTCAATTGAGATTGGCTCTGATTCTCTCGGATCATCATTTTCGTCCTCTTTATAGAAGTCGCTTTCTTCGAAAAAAATCCGTCCAAAACCTAGCACTTTATTAATCGCCGTCAACATTGTCGTTTTGCCAATATTGTTTTCACCAATCAAAATAGTTAACTTATCAAAGTGGACTTCAATCTTTTCAAAGCACCGAAAATTTTCTACACGGACCTTTTTGATTTGCATTACATTTTTTCCCTAAATTTCAATATTATCCTATTCTCAATACCCATTCTGTTCCAAGTGTGGTGTCTTTGCAAAAATGTTTTATGCTCATTTCTCATTATCTGATTTTCTCTAGATGCTTTCAAAACGCCTGTGAGGACAAGATTCAAAAAACCGAGCTCTGATGAAATATCATAAAGTTACAAATAAAATCTGTAGCTTGAATGTAAACTGCAATTTTGACCAGTATGTTTCATTGTATGACCAACTTTTCTTGAGAACGAAATCGTTATTGGAGCTCCATCAGAAAAGGCACAATTTTATTTACATTGATTTTGGTCAGAGCCAGTATCTCTCTATGCAACTCTTTTGGACTATAAGTAAATGACCTTGATTCAATTAAAGTTCTATCAAGTCAGGTTATATATATATCTTCATGGTCGCGCTCTTTAATTGGTAGCGAAGCCGGTGTATGATCAGGACAGTCGCTAGGCAAGATAAATTCATCCAATTCAGGAAGTGGTCGTGCCAATCCGTATGCTACACTCATGCGCTCGAATGGTGCGTTACTCTCACCGGGGTAATAGTTGTCCGGCATCGGTAATTTATAAACTGGATATCTGACAGTTAAATTCCCCCACCAAGGTTCTGAGTATATGCCTTGAACATATGGTAAATTCGAGCCCCCTCCAGTTAAAAAAATCGTCACATGCTCCCACATAGTCTGATTAGTAAGGTGCCGGTATGCATTTCCCCATGTAAGATAATATTCCTTGGATTTTTTTAATTGATAAAGATCCTCATATATCTTTCTGCTGATTTTGCAATTGCTACTAGTAACTCCTTCGAATGGGACAACGATGGAATCCAATTTATTAATGCAATTATAAATATCACGCTGATTGCATTCTGACCCATCATTACATTCCATTAAATATTCAGACACAGTTTTTTCAACTCTAATCATTCCCTTAGGAATATTCCTTGCCGCATACCAATAGCTTTTAGTATGTTCTCTAGTATCCATTAAATTACATATAGAAACGTCTGTAGTCCCCGATCCAAAGTCAATGACAGCGTGCAAACCGTCCTGTTTTGCCAATGATATAAGATATGAAGCTAAAGCGGCCACCGATTCCGGTACAGCGAAAACTTTATTTCCATATGAAATCTTATTTTCAACTATATCATAGGATACTTTTAAAGGATCGAAATTATTCGGTGTAGTGCTCCAAAGCCTTTCAAGGATTTCAGCCTTTAAAAATATTTTTTTAAACACATCGCAAACACGATTGTTTTGCAGATGATCAATCGGCATACAGATATTAAAGGCCAAATCGAGTTCAATATCACGATATTCGGGTAGATTCTTAATAAGGCCCCGACTGATTTTCATTGCGTAGGCCAAGTATATTGATGTCAATCTTTCAGGTGTTACGGATTTCTCATACCCGTTTCGTTTGATATAATTCTCGAAATTAAATTGAGTCTTCTGATCACTGAAACTAGGGTTATAAGTTCCAGCGACAATGACCTTTAAACGCTGTATTCCGGAATTCCAGGGACTGTTTTTAAGGTGCTCTGCAGCTTCTATCCCTAATAACAGCTCACCTTTTTTATTAATTGCGCAGAGAGAAGGCAAACAATAATTAGGATAACTTGAAAGATTATGGTTAAAGTTTAATGCTTTTGAGAAACTTCTGCCTAGTTGCGAAAAAACCACTTTCGTTGTACTTGTGCCGAAATCGAGACCCACTTGAATATAGGCTTTTTGAAGTTTCTTCCTAAAGATTTTTGATGATTTTGGAACCCTCCTGCTTTTGACTTTCAGCTCAATCTTTCTTGCGCCCATAGATGGCGGTTTCTTCTCTTTATCCTGATGGTGTCGCTTTTGCGGTATGATTTTTTCGCGACTGGAGACAGTTACAGTATCTGATGCAGAATGAGATATAGTTCGATATTCCTTCTCCTCTTTATCGGTAAGGTCTTGCTGAATCGAAATATCATCAGTGTCAGCTTTTTTACGGAATAATCTCCAAAATCCCTGCAGAAATTTCATCGTATTCCACCTGTACGGCCCGTGTTCTTTCTATCTGTGTTTCTTTTTCTGATAGCTCAGACTCCAGTCTCTTAATTGTTCCTCTGAGCATTCTTAGATATTTTTCCTTCTGCTGCTTTTCGACAGCACCCTCTAATAACGTATTTTTCATTTTGATGTTTTTATTATATGATGTCCGAAGGCTTTCAAGCCGCCTTTCAATAAATCTATCATTGTTTTTTTCGGTGTCGTGTTTAGTTTTCATCAACTTATCTTGAAATATTTTAGTGGCATTTTCATATGCCTTAATCAAATAGGCCGGATCAATGTCATAAGTCACGCCAAGTGACTCGGAGCCATTTTCAACCATTTCTCCAAGCAGAGTTTCAGCCTCCTCATCATCGCACGGAATTTCCAGATTCTGATCTAAAACCACCATTTCTAATATATTATTGCTTCTGGCTGCTTTGATTCTGATTCTATTTACAAAATAGAGATAGAGACCTTCTGAAAGGATTGTTGTATTTAATACGACATGGTGTACATTTGACTGCAAAGATTCGCTTCTTTCATAGTGCTTCACAATAGCTTGTGTTAGCGGATGTAATACATTGATAAAATCAACGTTCGGATTTTCAAAAGCTGTTTGAGAATCAAATGTGATAGCGATTCCTCTTCGACCGGTGTTAAAATATTGGGCAATTCCACCTCTGTTGTGGTGCTCCACAATTATGGAATTTAATATATTGTCGGGATAAAGCTTTCCTATATTTACTTTTTGATCGTATTCCAATCTGGAATTGGGACTTTCATGCTTTAAAAAATCAACGATAAATTTTCTAAGCTGTTCTCCAGTAACATATCTTCGTCTCTGGCCGATCAATTTGACTTCTTCATTAAAAAACTGATCCGTACCAATAAATTGTGCTGCTTCATTTTCTAATTCTTTCAGCGCAGCTAACCGCTTATCGATGGCAATCGCTTTCCTATCAATCAATTTTATTCTTTCTTCTTTCGACAAGCTTTTGCTCAGAATATCGCTTTCAAAACTACCAAGCTCATCGCCTAAAATCATTTCGAGCTCTCCGACAGATTTTTCGAATATGCCAATTCGCTTGTATAGCCTATCCAATATTCTCTCTTCAATTGTGTTTTCAATCCAAAAATTGTAAATTCGTATGACTTCGGATGCTTGACCGATCCGATCTAATCGGCCTATTCTCTGCTCAACCTCCATCGGGTTCCACGGCAAATCGTAGTTAAATAGGGTGTCACAGAATTGAAAGTCCAGGCCTTCGCTACCCACACGAGAGGAGAGTAGCACTTCATATTTAATCTCATTTTTAAATTTGTCGACAATTTCAGTTCTCGCATCAGGGTGAACATCTCCACTTATCAAAAGCGCATTAAATCCATCCCGATGAAGACGGTCATAAAGATATTTCAACGTACCTTTGAAAAAAGCAAAAACCATTACCTTAACTTTTTTTTCTTTCCTTTTTAAATTCTTTAATATGTCTCTGAAATACTGGTATTTTGAATCGTTAGCGTCTGAGGGCCAGGTTCTTATAATTTCTCGTAAGCGCTTTTCAAGTGCCGCTAAGTCTAGAGTTTTAAGTGTAGCCTCTTCGACATCATCACTTAAAAATATCGAGTCATCTCCATCAACCTCATCAATATCGAGGTTTTCTTTATAAAACTCAACCATCGCTGGAATTGATGAAGCCATCCTGCGCTGAGGAGTATTTAGAATCCAGCTTTTTATTAAAGGGTTGTTTATTCTTTGCTCTATTTCAGTACAAACGTATGCGGTTACGGTATTGTAGAAATCCATCTCCAATTCCGAAAATGATAAACGTATTGGATAAGCCTTGCGAACTGCCATGTGTGTTTGTGCGTCTCTTTTCTTTGTCCTTGTAAAGATATGCCCTATGAGATTGAGTTCCGCCAACTCCCGTTGAGCGTCAATTAGCAGACCTCGCGTATTTTTCTTATCAATCGTCTCTAATTGTTCAAAAACATCTTTCAACTGATAGAGTGCTGGATTAATCCTTGTTTCGGCATATTCAGAAGCCTTGTTTATCAATTCAGCTGCTTGCTCTAAATTTGGCGGAATTTGCCCCAAGCATATCTGCGCTTTAATTATAGGTTCATTTTTTCGAAATCGATCATCCACAGTGTAAAGGTCTGGGAATTCCTCCTCGTCTAATATATTTAGCAAGCTATATAGATTTTCACTACCGAGATGGACAGGTGTTGCTGTGAGAAAAATCATTGCGTCGGCGTTCTGACCCAGCAATACGCCTGCTTTACGTTGCTTCCGACCGAAATTACGCATATGGTGGGCTTCGTCGATAATAACCAAATTAAAATTTGGTGAAATTGCTTCTAACTGTTCGAGGACTTGTCGCTGTCGTAAACTTTCCAATGAAATAATTCCATTAATCTCCGTATCCTCTGGTGCGCCTTCATATTCGTCCAGAAAATTTCTAAACTGTTTTGAATTGATCAACGTAAACTTTTCACCAAACCTTTTTTTTAATTCAAGCTGCCATTTGCCTGTAAGGTTAGCAGGGCATACAACTAACACCTTCCGGACCGTCTTTCTGGCTCTTAATTCCGTCAGAATAAGACCGGCTTCAATTGTTTTTCCAAGTCCAACTTCGTCAGCGATCAGAAGCCTGCTCTTGGGAGAATCAAGGAACTTTATTAAAGGTTTGAATTGGTATGGGAAAAATCGCGTTCGTGAGGCGTTGAATGCATATATATTGTTTCGAAGGGGATGGTCTCTTAATAACCTTTGAAATGTGATTAATCTTTGAAATTGTTGATACCCGTCAATGTTACCGTTTTCCAAATTATCGTAAGGGCTATTTGCAGGTCGATAGGGTCTCAAGTCAACCTCAGGGATAACGGGCCTTTTACCTCCCCCGAGGTTTATTCTATAGTATTGCATCTCTGCATGTAGGGGTAGCACCTCAACAACAGTACCAATCTGTAATGGATCACTTACACGCTGTACTTCGTCTCCCCTATTAAATTTCCTGTTCACAATCATGAACCCTTGACCATAAATGAGAGCAATGTTGAAGAATTAATGATGGAAGACTTCAGTCCACGGCTTTAACTCAAGCTCCTTGCCTTTGTTTTTAACGCTCCCGTTTAATATGTAAATCGTATTACCCTGTGTAAAGGGACCATGGACTTTTAATAGACCGCTTTCATACACAACCGAAATCCTTCCCCCATTGGTACTTACAGCTTCGAATCCATATTCCGAAGGTTGACCGGCCACTTCTAGTTTGACATCAACGTTACTTCCGTTATGATTTCGCAACAATGATTCACTAAACTTCTGATCTACTCTTTCCCAGTAGGAGTGGCAGAATTGCCGCACGTCACAAAATATACAGTCTTTGTCGACATTGGCATTTGCTGGAATATCTGAAAGTGCTTTTGTTGCATTTGATATTCGCGATTTAAGAAAATTTTCGTTCTCCACCATTTGTTCCTTCTTCAGTGAGAAAGAATCAATCCCATCTGGGTAACAAACTTCCAACCGTTTAGGTGTCGTTCCGGTAACTTTCCACCAAAGCACCGCATAGAATAGAAGCTGTTCATTATATTCTGAATGAAATTTTCCGGTTTTGAAGTCAGAAATTACGATATCCCCAGAATCATCCCAAACCAGATCAATAATACCCGTAAAGCAAAGCTCTTGATGGTACAGCTTTAATTCACTAATTGCGCCATGATTTTTTAGAAAGTTTAAAGGATTTTGATCAGAACTTACCTTTGCTTCACTCCGAAAATCTTTCTTCAACAAACGCTTTTTGGGGTAAGATTTACATACTTGAGGGTAAATAGATCTGAACAACCTGATGACTTTATTACTAAGCTGCTGCTGATTTGACCTCATTGAGAATGCAGCACCTCTTGGATGTGAATTAATTCGCCTTTTATGATTTTCAATTTCCAATCTTATGGTACCCCGCATATCGACATTTGCAACTGCACGCTTAAAATCCGAGGTAGCCATTTTAGGCAATCCTTCGACAATAAACATTTTAAACAGCTTCTCAAGAACCGAATGGACAATTTGTCCTTCCACTGCAGCGGGATTGGGCCGCGCGGGGAAAGCATCAAAATCATGATATGAGGAATGCATCATTTGCCATTGCAGAGGGCATTTCTCGATGTTTAAAAGGGATGAGTAGCTGTATTTAGCTGGGGGAGACGCCCAACTACTCGGCCTAATGAGGCTATATATGCTATTTATGACCATTTGTATTTACATTTGAAGTTGCGATAATGCCGACGGCAAATCGTATCTAAGTGTAAATGCGTCTATGGAACTAAATTCGACAAATTCCTCTTCAGACAGTTTCCGTATTTCTGAATCAGAAATTTCCGCATCAACCAGTGGATGGTGAATGTCGATCCACACTTCTGATGCATCTTCTCTTTCCACAACCAATGGAACAGAAAGGCCTTTTTTTTGAACAGACTTTTCAACATGAAAGTCCCTTAACCTCAGCAAATCGTACAATGGTCCTGCGGCTTTCATTTTATACTCAAACTCGAGCTCGGGTTGAGCCCCATATTTAATATAGCGCAAGAGAGATAGCGCCAAGTGACGATCCAACGAAGCGTGAAGAAAGTTGTTTTCATAATGTCGTATGCAGTTGTAACAAGAAACCTCGCAATTACAATTAGATAAAAGGATCTCTGTGTTATCAAGGACTTCCTCCAAGCACATTTTTACTTGCCGGGTGTAGCCGGCGCCACCAGGTAAAAGATCGTACAAAAAAATATTAACTGAGCTGTGGCCACCGCCCAAGACGGGGCTCCAGTTCCCAGAAAGCTCTCCCTCATCTATTTGGAGAGTTTGTGATGCAGAAAGACATATGGCCTCAACAAGGGAAGTTAGTGCTACTCGTCCGGGTCTACCTGAAATTTCAGGGGTACTTGAAGTAGGGCACACTACTGGCGATTCCAAATTCAATCTTAACAACAACACATCTGTCGGAAACCAGTGGCCCAAATAAAATGGACCAACAGCATGACCGTTACAAATTGCTCCCTCTTCAAGTGGATGCTGATGCTGTCTTGGCACACCGCCTCTCAACATAATTGATCTGGGATATCCCGATCCGAACACCGCCTCACTCCGCCCACAATTTGGGCAAATCATGAATCCTCGGTTACCAACCCCCTTGTTTATCGAAACCAAATTTTGAGATCGCGAAATAACAGACAACCTGTTTTGATAAAGATGTTCATCCCATATTGAAGGCGGTTCCTGAACCTCAAGCTGAGCACGGGTCGTTCGACCAGTAAAAACGGGGCTTTCACCACGATCAATTTCTTTACGTACGTTAATATCCGTAGCGAAGCCCTGCGGGATTAGAAAACGCTGTCTATCTATCTGGTCAGAGTGGCAGTTCGGGCAAACTGGCTCTGTTTCCATAGTCTCCTGTAAACTTACAAATCCACACGAATTACATGAAACATAGGCTTGTGCTCTTTCGAGAGTTGTTCGAACTTCTGGTTCATAGGGGGAATATATTGCTGATGATGTAAAGCGGTATTTATCGATGGTCAAGCTGCTGCCAGGAGCATATTCTGATAGTGCAATTTTGAGATCCCGTTGGGGTTCGTAATCATAGACCCGCTTGTAGGTTTGTTCGCCGCCATATCGCGGTTTTGACACCCAGAAACCGACGACGTCAGTTGGAAATGCGTATCTTGGAAAAATTGCGCGATTAATTAACAAATCTAACAATTTTTCTTCCAATTGCCTTTCAAGTGCTTCCCGAATAACACCATCAAGCTCCTCTCGGCGGAGATAATTTTCAACTGGCAGCTTATTGTCTAGAACAGCAGCAAGTTTTTCCATTGAGTTTTCGATCGTTTCTAAGACATCTATGTCTTTCCCGAGGCCAAAACTGTAGTTAGGAACCCATGTTTTTAGCTCTTCTTTTAACAGCTCTTCGTTAGCTATTAACCATGCCTTTAGCTTTTTGTGCGAACACGAATAGACATCAGAAAGAAATTGTTCGACAGTACCCAGAGATTCAAAAAGCTGATATATCTCTCCGTCGACGGCTACTGTTTCATGGAAGTATCTCTGGACCAGATATGCGTTGATGTGACGTTTTAGAACTTGCTGATTTTCAATGTAAACAATCGGAGGTCTTACCTCACCGGTAATAATGTCGTTCGGGTATCTATAGTAGTGGGAGTCGTGCGATGTTCCGTGCGCAAATGTGATTACGGAGGCAACCGAACGCCCTCTGCGGCCTGCGCGCCCCGCTCTTTGCTGGTAATTTGCAACATGCGGCGGCACATTCCGAAGCGCAACACCGGACAAGGATCCGATGTCAATACCAACCTCCATGGTCGTCGTGCAACTTAGCACGTCAATTGGAACCTCACTACCCATCTGAATGTCTTGAAATCGGAGTTCATAACGCTCCGTTCTATTAAATGCAGTTTCGTTTTCCGCCCCCGTTAGTTGTGCGGAATGTTCGGCCGTATTAAGGCCAAACGGACCGAATGATTTATTATCAAAAGCCCGTTTTATCTGCTCACGGTATAACCCTGTCCGTGCGTCTAAGTAATCCGGATTCGCTGTAACAATTTGTCCCAAGCACGCCGGACAAGCGTTTTCTATTGCTTCAGCGTACAATCGACTGCAGTCACAGCAACGCAGCCAATTTGATTCTAATTTCATGTTCAGACTTAAACCCAATGGTTGAACGAAATAGAGGTTGTTAACCAATCGGAAAATTCCCGAACTTCTGACCAATTCCTCCAGCCACTTTTCGACCTGCTCCACCCTCGATGTGTCTTTTAGGACATGCAATGCAAATTGTTGAATCGATTTTGGGAAAAGTTGCGTTCTATTCGTAACGTCAATCCCCGCGGGACGTTCCCAGCCTTCTCCAAATCTACTGATATCAGCACCTTGAGGGAGAAAGCGGCGAGCCTCTAGCTGAACCCTGATCCAGTTTCTGAATAAAACGCGGACAGCCTCGTCTGTTAATCCGACATCTGGGAAATTGCTAAACAGATAAGGCAGTGCAGGATCTTCTTCAACGGTAGCTAAAGCGAGAGCATTTAATGAGAAATATCGATCCGTCATTTCACTAAAAAGCTGCTGGGCGTAAGAAAGTGTAGGCTGTAAAAACCCCTGATTCATGTCCTGTACAAGTTGATCAAGTTTTTTCCCTACAGACCGCGACAGGTGCTCCCAGAAAATGTCTCGTTCGGAATCAGATTCTGGAAAGAGGTTAATACCGTATGTGTTGCAAACATAAACTACAGCCGGGTACAACTTATCCATGCCGGTAAAACCGGTCTGTTTGATTAATTCATTCGCTGCCATGCCCAGCACCTGGCGAAATAGATCCCTTGCATGACTGTGTTCCAAAGCAGGTGCGAGTCGGGCAGCCTTCTGTCTTCCGTCACTAAAAACCAGGACTTTGCGGCCTTGATTTGGGAGATTTTTGTCACTGTTCTGAGGCGGCTGCTCTGAAAATTGAGCCTCGATTAGCACCGTGAACGGTTGCTCACCTTTGGTCCGAAAATCGGTTATTCGGCTGCTTGCACGAGAAGTCGGCGGTTGGCACATGGCACACCGCTGAAACTGAAGTTCACGTCGTGATTGGGGACTCAAAGCCAACCAAACGGAGCGGATTTCCTCGTCGGGGAATCGGTTCTCCCTATCAACGTAACCGGTCGTAAGGTGTACCCGAATTTCCTCGCAAAAAGTTGAATATCTGGGTTCGGCGGGTAAAATCTCAATTCTTTGAAGTTCGCCCTCTGTTTCACCCCATAAAAAATCTAAAGCGGTCAAGTCATTTTCAGGTGTATAAGCTAAGAAGTAAGGACTTCCGCAACTACGGCACGAAGCCACTTCGAAGACCCGACTGCCGCAGGCGTCACACGACGGATGAGGGCCCGTAAAGAATTTGCCAAATATCGCCAAATCTCCTGGACAATCCTGCCTGCCGGAACAACTCGGATTCATGCATGCATACAGTGCGTTCAGGCCACGGAACATTGCGTGGACGCGGGTCGGAATTAAGCCCGGCTCGTCCCTTTGTTCCCTTGCTATCGAACCCAGCGTTATCAAAACTTCTACAGCCTTCTGTCTGCGGGGGTGCCCCGGGAAAACAGAATCGGCCAGTGCAGCCAGTGATCTGGCCCTGCCCGCTGTCTCCTTAACAACCATATTCACAAAGGGTTGGCCGTCGAGAGCGTTGTAAAGTTCTTTAAGAATTTCATCCTCAGTGACACTATCACAGGGTTTACCCAAGTGATTGAAAAACGGCTGTAGTGCTTTTAATAACTCACCCGGTGTAGCAGCTGCGTGCAAGTGATCGAGGTCAATCGAAGCCAGAACTTCTGCAGTTTCAGGACTGCCGGAACCGGTGTTTGTCGGAAGGTCCCGCTTACCACCTATCGCCACAAATTCTTCAGGTTTTTTACCGGTCAAGTCAGCAGCGAACAAACGAACATTTTCGACAGCCTCTTTTTTATCGCCTAGTGAAGCACTTGTACAGATGACGCGAAGTTTATCTGGCCTGTCGTTGATCCCCAGCCTGGCCATCAGCCTTCGCAGCAAAAACCCGACTTCTGCTCCTTTTGCTCCCCTGTACATGTGGGCCTCGTCAAGCACGAGCAACAATTGGCATTTCTCTTGTGCTAACCACTCGCTCGTCTGCTGAAACAGTGGTCTCTCGAAAGGACGCATAAGCATGTATTCCAGCATAGAGTAGTTGGTAATGAGGATGTCCGGCGCATTTCCCCGTAAAGTGCCGGGCCCACTTACCATTTCTTGCCTCATCATTAGCTCACGGTCTTCGGGTTGCGTGTGTAGCCGGTCCTTCCAGTTATATTTTGTGTATGACTGTCCTACCCGGGCTCCTGACTGATACGTTTTGACCTCCTCTAAGTGTTTCGCGTAAAAAGCATCGAGGTTTTTTGTTGGGTAGCGTCCTAAGCTCTTCAGCTCCATCCTAAGCTCGTCATCCATGTCATGGTAATAGTCCATCACGGGTTTAACCCGCTCACGGTCTCTACTTGGATTTCGTGGGCCGGGATACGGCGTTCTACCGGTGTACATACCAAATACCGGGTGACGTCTACCGTCTCCGAGATCATGAAACTGTTGGGCCACATTCTGATCTCCTAAAAGCACCCTCAGACGGGAAAGCTGGTCATTAACCAAGGCATTCATCGGGTAAAGGATGAGCGCTCGAATTCCGGGTTTCGCAAAAGAGGTTGGCCGCATGTATGCTTCGTCAAACAACTTGCCAAGCATCGGCACAAGAAAACATTCGGTTTTTCCGGATCCGGTTCCCGTCGCCACAATTACGTCTTTGTTTTCATTTAAAAAGTGCTGAAACGCCATGGCCTGATGAAGCCACATTTCTGGATACAATATCGTCTTTTCCGGATTGTATTGTTGTGGGTTCGTGGACAAATAATTGAAAAGCGATGCGATATGCTCCGGAAGCCCGAGTGTCGTGTAATCACCGTCGTAGGGTTTGTAACGCGGATTTGTTTCTACAAAGGGCTCCTGAGATAGCAAATGACCGTTTTCAGCTTCTTCGAGTAGTTTTCGCCGGGCTCTGACAAGCACCGGATCACTCAGCGGATATGCGCTTTCAATATAGCTTGTGAGATCACGTTTAAGGCGTGAGACCAATCGCGTTGGAGTATAGCGTTCGCCCTCTATTTCGGGTCGTTTGAACTCTAATTTTGGCGGTTTCGGTTTTTGGGGTTGGATACGTTTTTTCCGTTGACCTTCGGTCTTTTTATTCTTGATTTCAGGGACCTTTTCACGGCTCTCAAGCCATTTGACAAGTGCCTGGTCGACACTTTCAGATAATCCCTCCAATCTACCCTCCAATGATTCAGGAGCGTGACCTTCCAACAGGGCTTCGAGGTATGCCAAAGATACCGTTTCGATATTGGAAAAATCCAGACGATCCTCAGGACCGAACTTTTTAGCGAAAAACCGGGCGTCATCCAAATCTTCAAGAATACCATTTTCCGCATAATCACCCAGTCGAATAATTTTCATGATAAATCCTCCACGTACCAGTTGCCAGGATCGAGCCCGAGGATCGCTTCGTGTTCGCATTCATCATTATGCAACAACATCAATCCGCGCATTGCTCTCGTCATGCCAACGTAAAGGAGCCGGCGTTCCTGTCTTAGTTTTTCTTCATGTGTTTCCGGGGATTCGTTATTGGCTTTAAATAAAAAACGGCCTGGGTTTAATCCGCATACAACCACAACCGGAAACTCCAGCCCTTTTGAAGAGTGTAATGTCATGACATTTGTCGTATCCGTGTGCAGGTCCAGATCAGCACCGGTAACATAACGTGCCGGAACCCCGTTAGCGGCAATCTCTTTGGCCAGGCGTTCACCAGCGTATTTTGTGGGTACCAAAACTGAAACCGTGCTAAACTTAAAATGAAAATGTCTACAGAATTGCCGAATGAAGCGTGCTGCCCATACTGCCTCTTTATCAGCAGGAACGTTCTTGACCATGACCGGAAGCGGGCCGGATTGAATGCTCAATGAGGGTTCGAGCACTTCATCCACCTCTGCTCTGAGGATGTCAAATGCCGCTTTGTCAATCTCTCGCGTGGATCGATAATTTCGCTTCAATATTGCCGTTCTGCCTTTAAATTTCAGGCGAGGATGCGCCATTTCCCACGTGTAATTCCGTGAGTAAATGGATTGTTTTGCGTCAGAGGCAAGAAATATCCCTTTCTCAGACTCAGCAATTTCAGCCATGAGGCTCAAAGCAACCGGTGTTAGATCTTGCGCTTCATCAACCAAAACATAGCTAAATCGTTTCCTCCATCTCCCCGAACGCACCAAACCGAGCGCCTCTTGTCTAAGGTCAGAAAACCGCTCGACCCCTTCATTCTTTAGCTTTTTGAGAAAATATTGATGTAGTTCCCAAACGGTCTTACGCAGCTTGGCGCTAAACCCGTGTCCTCTCCCGGAACGAGGAGCCTGTAAATACTCGTCCAAAGATTTCAGCGTTCTCCCCTCGATAATCCACTCGAATTCTTCAAGAAGGTAACGATCAGAATATTTTTCCAAGGCCTTGGTCTTCAATTTTCTTTCAAATCCGCTTGATCCTGATGGAACAAACTCTCTGCGTGCGGTTCTGAAAACCGCCTCGGTCGCGGTTCCTGAATCCAGACTGCCAACGGCACGGTTGGCAGCAACTATTTCCCGTGCGATAGCGTCACAGGTCGCCACACGGACGCGCTTTAATTGATCTGGAGGTAGTAGCTGCCCGAGAAGTTGCTGACTGGCGTTCACCAGAGCCCGTGTATAGGTGGTGAACAATACTTGTTCCTCTTCGGTAGACTCCGGCCGAGCAAAAAAATCTCTGACACGATACAATGCTACAGTACTTTTACCAGTGCCGGCACCGCCTTTTACCATTGTCGGACCTTTGAGCGCCCAGTTGGTGAGTCGATATTGGTCTTCGTCCAGTCGAAGTAAAAATGCTACGAGATCGCCTTCTTTGTACCGGACAAGATCTTCCGTGTCCTGAATCACAAAGTCAGGCTGATCTTCAACATCCTCGATAGGTTTGGGGTATAGGTTGTCCACAACACGCTCTATCACTGGAGCAGGAACCTGAAGGCCGAGTAACGATTCTTCAGATTCGCAGGATATCAGAGTCGGAATATACCCTGGGGGGATTTTGAGTTCCAAGAGCCACTCTTCCGTGATCTTTCGGGGCAATAGGGTTTCAGCTGTATCTGCTTTGAAATCAAATGGGCGCCTCGTACCTTGAGATGCCAGCAGCTCGTCCAAGTCATTTTCCTCAGGCTCATTCGGCGTCACAGGCTTGTCAACGGTCATGCTTTCAAGTTTGTAAATATTTTTATCCTTCCTGCTGCGAATCCCTAAAAGACGGACCCAAGTGTCACCAAAAGTGTAAAACACTCTGAATGCCCCGACCCTCAGACGGTAAAGGTTTTTTCCCGTCTTGAGCTTCTTTTTAAGTTTCCCATCCGGAAATGGGTTCTGAACGAGGTAATTGATCTTTTCCCACAACTGACCGGTTTGATCAGTGGGAAAACCATGAATCTCATTCATACAGCTGGGTTTGATGTTGATTTCCCGTGTTTTCTTCATTTTTGTTTATTAACCTCAAAAAATGACTTGCAGCCGTTCCGAAAGCATCCCTTTGACAGCCGGCCATGTGTCCAATTGAAACCGGTATTGAAAAGGGAGGCCGGAAGATTCCAATCTTTGTCCAATTGTTGTTAAATAACGGTACTCTGCAATGGGGACCATGGCATTCACAGCCATATGCACGTCATGATCGCTTTCCTCGAAATTAAACTTCAAAGGTAGTTGACTGTTGCAATCAAGCGAATACATTGTTCTCAAGGCATTGTCTGCTGACAGCTTTATTTGAGAGCTTATGTCCGGTTCCCGTCCGTCGGTCCATACATACAGCCACCGACCGTAAACACTGCGGCATCTCCAGAGTCGGTCTTCACCGTCACCTACTTGTTTTTTCCAGCGTTTGGACTGGGAATCCTTTTGTTGTTCAGGCCTGTAAACACGCCAGGCTTCAGGAAATTCAATCCTGATAAATCCAGGCTCTTTTCCGCCCTGATTTAACCACTGGTTAAGCTTTTTAATCCACTCAGCACCAGCCGGCTCACTTTTTTCCAAGCCTGCCCACTGTTCGGGAGATAGGACTTTACCAGCCATTTCAGAAACAGTGCGGACAAATTGTTCATGGCTCTCATCTTTAATAATAACTGATCGAGATGCAGCCGATTTATCAATGGTTTCTATAGGCATTTTCCCAAGAAGGTCTGCCGACGGTAGTGTACCGTATATGTTATACCGGTTGGGTCCGGTTTTAACCGCCCTAAGCGGAGCTGCCGCAACCTTGCCTCCTGGCCCGCGAGTCGCGTCGCCGTTGATTTCCAGTATCTCCAGTTGGCCTAAAATCGACTCGAGTTCGACAGCTTCAATCGGAGCGATAGAATCTTTTACCCGCTTGCAAAGGGCGAGTCGGTTGCTGACCACTCTTGCGGTAAGTTCGCTTCTTAATGTTTCAATCATAATGTCTGTCGAGTCATGCAAATCGCCAAATATTTCGTTAGCAAGATCTGACAGAACGGAATTTTCCAGTAGCTGAATTTTCAAGATTGAATTCCTACTGCGCAAATGAATAAAAAGTTTTCAAACACGTTTCGGCTGTTGTCTTTTACCACCTCGCGCAGATCGAAAGGATTGACGTGCAATCCCATTCCAACACGGTGTGGCAGCCATTGCAAACCATCAGTGACCAATGCTCGATCAATTTCAACCATATCGCAAAGTTGATCTGTGAATTTATACAATTCTTTTAAAAGCAGATTATCCGCTAGGATATTTGGTTGAGCCAAGACGAGAATCCTGTTCGCAATTTTGCTGATAACACCTTTTTTACGCCGGGTCTCTTCAAGCAAAAAAGCTGTGGTTCCATCCGGAGCATCAAACAACAGGTCTGAAGGCATGTTGCCAATCGAATAGTTGAGCAATCTCAGCACGGGATCGAGCCATAATTCTCGAATCATCTTAAACTGTCCTTCAATCCCTTTTAAGCTTCCTGCTCTTTCATCAACAAGCTCCGCTAGCTGCTTCCTGATGGTATTTGGATTTACTGCACGTCGGTGTTGGAAGGTGGCACGTCCAAGCTCATGGAAATCGAGTATAAAATCAGCCAATGGCGAATCGATTGAACGTTCGCCAACTGCTTCTGTCAAAACCTCGGAGTTGATTTTTCCGTATTCGTTTGCATGGAAACGGTCTAATCGATTTTTTGTCTCTGTGTTCCACCACGGATCAACAGGCCAAAGGGGTGGGCATTCGACTGTCACTTGGAGCTCATCTGATTTGAGCATATCAAGGTTTCTGCTGCTAAACTGCATATCACCCTCAATTGTCTTGTGCTCATCGACCAGGTCCACAATTACTGAGGCCGTCACCTGCGATGGTCGATTCCCCTCTATTGCAAACGGCATCCTCGTCGACTTGATCCTCGTTTGGCGATGCAGCACCTCTGCTATGTAATTTCCAGGCGGTAAACTTTCGAAACGAATTGTCCAGGAAGATCCCAGAGGTAACGGTTGTGAAATCATTTCATCACCAAGCAAAAATACGTAAAGCTCGCCGTTTGTAAAGGTCTTGACACCTTGAATGAACAGGAGGGGAGATCGGTCCGCTGCAAAACATGGATATACGTCCCCTCTCTCCGATTGTTCATATCGGACCGGAGAAACGAGTATCCAGGTAGTCAGAGGCGAAGATTTCCCACTTTTCAGTCCGAGTTTTTTTAAAACTTCGCCCAACTCGGCATTTAACGTCAAATAAACAGCGACTTCCCATAGCCGCCAGCCGTTTACCAGCGTATAAACATTTTCGCTCGGAATATGCAGGTTTGAGTATATGGGGGGAATAAGAATTCGGTAATCAGCTCCCTGCGCCAAAGTGTTTGTCGCTACTTGCCGGCCGATCCCGGAAGCATCAACTTTAAACAAGGTTACCGATGTTTCGGAGAAACCATCCCGATTTAATACGCATAAATCCTCGTCAAGCATTTCTTCGTGCCCAGGCGCTGACCAGCGATACGTATCAATAGATGGGTCGACCGGAGTTCGGCACACGTGGTTTCGAAGATTTGCACCCAAAACCGTCCACGACAGATTATCGGTGTTTACGGTGATTTTTTTTGCAAACGACGGCAACCCTACCAGCGGATCTGTTTCAATACAAAGTGCACCGGATTCGGCATCAAGACAAACGATACGCGACTTCCACTGGTCTTTTTCCTCTCCCGACACGATGATCTCTTCGCCAGGTTCCCTTGCAAAGAGGCATTCAGCAGTCCGTCTCAGGCGATTTTCAATAATAGTTTTCCCATCTTCGCTTGTAAGATCTCGTCGTCCTGTTTTTCGTAGCTTTTTCGGCTTGCGTGCAAAATCATCTGGAGACAAAGCAGCGATAAAACGGGCAAGTATCCGAATATCTTCGTCGTCCCGAGGCTCCAGTTCAATATCCGGATACTTTTCCTTGTCCGGATTCAATGATTTTAATTTCACAAGCTGATGACGCCCCTCTGAGTCCCTTTTATCGGCTACATATTTTTTGACAGCGAAATTTCCGGTTTCGGGATCTTTAAACGATCCCCGAACCAGTACCACGAGGTTTTGACGAGTTCCTACAGGCCACAACTCGAAAACAGCATAGACGCCATCTTTAAGACCGCTTCGGCCGTCGTTCATGCTGTTGCCTTTTATTTTGGCGACAAACATTTTATTGTTCAGACGGCGCCCGGGTATTGATACGCGCAGCCATCCCAAAGGCTCGACCGGAAATTCTTGGGCCTCGGGTCCCCATTCTCCGGATGGCATTGATGCAGCCACAGCCTCCAAAGTGCTGATCGGCAGATGCGTGGTATATTTTTCTAAATCGATCGGCTCCACAATAAGCGGCTGTTTGCTTAATTCTTTTGTAGCAAGCCTAAGGATTCCGTTTTCTATAACAAATCTCGGATCGGCGCTGCACCAGACACAAGGTGAATCGACCGAAGTTGCGACCTCCTGAACAGCTTCTTCGAGATTTATTTCAAACCATACGCCATCTTGGAATTTTCTGTAGATTGCATCATTGGCGAGTACGCAATCGGAAAGCATCCACCGTCCCCAGGGTGTCGGTCTGAACCGCATATCTTCTCTTAGCCTTGCGTCCTCCCCTATATCCCAGTGGCTTTCCTTCAGTGCATCCTTTTCAGAGAAACTGGTCAGATTACCGGTGAATCTATTGATAATATCGTCAAAGGAACCAACGTGGATCTTAAAATGCTTGTCGGCTAAAAAGATGTTCACGCTGAACCTCCGACTTCTTTGTTATTATAATTTTCAGCGTCAATAACATCGAACTCGCCAATGAAACCTTCCAACACCATCTGTTTAAGCTCTGCGGCTAACATTTGCCTTTCTATCGGCAAGTGAAGATCGCGATTGATGTTTACAAAGTTGACACCAATCTTGCTTCCACTTGCTCGGCCACTATCGTCAAGAATATTTAAGTCAAATTCCGATATGCCGGGAACTTTCGGGTATAAAAGAATGCTTTTCGAGCAGCGATAGCGTTCCGAGTAAGCAAAAAGCTGATACAAATCACTTCGGCTAGCACCACTGTATGTCTTTCTTGCAGCACTGCTCAGGTCCTTCCACTTGGTGTCGATTACCTGAAAATGTCCTGTTGGGCTTTGAATCAGAATATCGGGCTCCAATCGAAGCACTCCCTGGCCGGCGGGGCTTTGTAGGAGGTAACGCCGGTTGCGTCTAGCTTGGGGGTAAAGTCGGTAGCCAGGAAGGTCCGGCAAGACCTGCTTTTTGATAAAGGCCGCAATAAATCGCTCGAAAACTTTGTTCATGTCAAATAATAGAGAAAAACTTTTTTCCCAGCCGGCGCTGACCGTCGGGGCATGCCTAGACAGAACCAATCGACAAAAATTGTACAAATCGTCAAATCTTTCGTTTTGACGGTTCAGAAAAACTCGGTCAATTGTTCTTTGAGGGTATGGATTGTCACTTACTTCGTCAAATATTAGTAGACAGTTTCTGAGGCGGTCCTGGGTTGCCGGTGTCTTCGTGACGTCCAACAAGGTTCTGCAAACGGATTTAAATAGTTGGTTTAAAGGTGTGTCATCAGAGAATTCATCATACAGGCAGTAAAAGCGCTCACGATGTCCGGTGTTTTTTAGCAAATGTCGGTTGACGATTAATCGCCCTTTAAAACACCGCATATTATCTTCTTTATACACATAACTTCTGTCTGCGCCTTTAAGGACTTCAGCTAAAAGCCTGGTGGCGAAAATTGAAATGAGCGTTTCGGAAAGAGGTGCTTTACGGTTTGTGAGCTTGGCAAGATCTCTTGAACGAACCGGAACATGCCCGGCTATGGCAAGCATGTAAAGAAGGTTTTTTCTAGCCTCGTTGGTTTTGGTTTTTTTATAAAACGGGCTTTCGGTGCCCGTAAAGGCATCTATCTTAGGTAAAATTTCAAGCAGCAGCCCTGGAAGTTGGATCACTCCTACCCATTGCCGCGCCTGAGCATGATTTGCGTACCAAGTAAAAATTCCTTGACCGTTACGGCTAAAGTATCGGTCAGTCTGTTGCAGTTTTTTATAAAGCTGGGCATTCAGATAAATTCTGTTTTCATGTGTTTCTGGATTTAAGGACCGACCTTTCCGGTAGATCCGTCCAAACTCTGGAATGACAATTCTCTTCATGAATTTGCTGCCTCGTGCGCTCCATTGCTTTCGAGAATACCGGCCTCACACTTTGTTTTTTTATCCTGAAATTCATCTGTGGACAGGTTCAATATACCTAAAAAATATGGTAAGAGCTTCTCTGGAGTCTGACTGGGCTTAGTGAATTCTTGGTTTACCTGGAAATCCAGACGGTCTTCATATTCATCGTGATCAAATCCAATTGTTTTACCTTCTTCAAACAGATGAGATTTAATTATCGGGGCTAAATATCTATTTTCGTTTACAACAGGACCTGTACGCAGTGGCCGTCCGTCCTCGCCATATGGACATCCGAGTACCGTACAAATTTTGCCCCAGGCGCCGTAAAAATATTCCTGCAACAAAGGGATTATCCTGTCGATAAATGTTAGATTTAAATCTTGGTAATTTCGAACTCTCATAAAATAGGCGTGTCCGAGCTGATGATCATTGTCGTACAAGAAACGGATTCTGTTATTTAAGGTGACGAAAACATCAGTGACAAGATCAATGAAGTTACTATCCGGCACATATTTTTTTAGCTCGCCTTGAAGGACTGACGCGTCAGGTGAGAGCTCCTCAAATGTAAACCGCCGTCTCAATGCCACGTCCATGAGTGCAATTGAGCGATCAGCGGTGTTCATCGTTCCAATAATGTGAAGGTTGGGAGGAACAGCAAAACGATGTTCAGGGGAGTATGATAAAGGAAGTTTAAGCTCATCCGGAGATCCGAGACGTTTCTCTGGTTCTAATAAGGTTATTAGTTCTCCCAAAATTTTGCTGATGTTTCCACGATTGATTTCGTCGATGATCAAAACATACTGGGGCGATGCGGCTGAAAATTGAAAATCCACCAAACCAGGTGTTGATTTGTCCAATACTTTTTGGACCCTTTCAATTGGACCTGATAGTTCTTTATTTTGAAGCGTGGCGCTTCGTGCGAGGTTAAAAATCTCATGGTAAGCCATCCAAATAGCGGTGTAGTGGTGCCCACCGCCACTGCCCCGATCTTCGGCGAAAAGGGCTTTTGTCTTATCGAAGGTAATTTTTTTGGGTTGTGGACCAAGCTCTTTGCGGTTATCCCAGATAAGCTGGACATTTGTTTTTGAAGCTGTCTGACCGTAGTCGTCAGATTTTGAAATATCTCCCTCGTCATCCACTGAACATGCATGGAAACCTAAACTCCCTCTGCTTGTCACCTCCATTAGATAGGTTTTGTCGGTAATGCTCTTAACAACACGGTTTTCTTCTGAGCTCACGTCTTTTAATAAACGATCCCACAATGCATCGAATGTAGGAGATTCATCCTTTATTCTTAATCCTTCAGATGACGCCTTCAGAGCAATTCGTTTGAAAACACCTGGATGAAGCTCATAACGTACTTCGCTTGTCGTATCACCTCCTAAAACTGGCCTTAATCCCTCCACGAATTCCTCATAGCCGTAGGCTTGGTGGAAAGTAACGAATTCAACTTGACCTTCCTGCTGTAGCTTTCGGAACTGGCGCATCCGAGTGTCTGCGCTCATGCTATCAACTTTATCTTTGCCAATTACAAGTTGTAGAGCACGTTCAATGGTACTGTAGGTTTTTCCAGTTCCAGGAGGCCCGAATAGGATAATATTTTGAGGGGTAACAAGCTCAGTCAAAATCGGTACAATCTCGGTTTCGATCACTCCCGTCTGTTCCTTAGGTTTTAGTTTGAGTTGTTCAAGTTTTTTATTCTCTGGTTTTGAAATCTTTGACCAAATCGTATTAACCTCCGAGGCCTCAAGTTCTTTCGCTTCTGAGGTAGGAATGGGTAAAAGTTCAGAAGGGAAATCAACTGGTGTCTGCGACCAAGAATAATCCCCCGGGTCAGAATTTGTAAGAATTCCAATTGTACGAACGTTGTCGTCTATCAACAGTGCAATATTATCCCCGGCAGATATATCCTTGTCAGAAAGAAGCTTTTCAAGAAAGGGAGATACGTCCTCAGAAGTCACCTCTGTCTTCTGACAAAGCTGTTCAGCTTCGTTAGACTCACCGATTGCCCATGAAATAGGAACAGCCCAGTATCTAACCCTTTGATCCTTTTGTGATTCCCATTCCTGCCAGAGATGGGTGAAGATTTGAAAAACATCTCCTATTTTTCTGTAACGATCAAATAAACTGGTATACAAAAGGCTATAGGGGACTTTTGTAATTTTGCTGGTAGGATCTATTGTTTGATAATGAAAAAATAGGCACTCTTTTTTATAAATTGGAAATATTCGCGGATTATCTCTATCCTGATAAAGAAAGGCTAATTTCCATTTATAAGCAGGTGAAAAATCAATAGCGTCGATAATATCAAGATTTTCAGTCTTCACGGCTTCAATGATATCGATGATACGCTCCTTAACTGTTTTGAAGGCCTCTTGTTCGTTTTGACCGTATTTTGTCATCCAAGCATATTCTCGCCCATATATACGGCCCTTACTCGGTTTTTTAAGAGCTATTTCCTGGCGACGATATATTCCGAACTTAAAAGCCGACCCGCCCCAAATGCTGCCAAGTTTCTCAAGTCGTTTTTCAATCCAATATATAAAGGCATCATCCCGGTTAGGGTTAGTATATTCTTCTAATGACATTTGAGGTAATCGCTGTAGTGGCCACTCTGACGTAAAGGACTCCCATAGATCATATAATGATTTAGAATTCATCTGATTCACCTTAAATCATCGAAGTTCGCTATAGATGCGTTGATTAGTTCCATTATTCTTATAGTTTCTGAGATTACAACAGTTATGTTTCGAAAGAGTGCAACATGCTCTTTGGATAGATATTGTCCTTTTCTGTCTTTTAGCCATTTTTGGAGTGGCAGATATCCACCCAGATAAAAATTCCAAATGTCCTTATTAATTCCTATAAAGCACTGATTTTGGTTAATATAAACTTTTTGTTCGCTTAATTTCGCTTTGGGATATCCGGGCGCAATAGTATCATCTCCGGTTCCAAGTAATCTTACTCTTTTGCTTTTATCTTGCACTTGATGTAATTTTTCGGTGGAATCCAGCCATTTGAACATATGTAAATTAGAAAGAGTTGCTCCAAATTCTCTGTATTGACGAATCAATTTAATATTGTTTTTTTTAGGAATAGGAATATAAGGAAAATCTTGTTTTAAAAAAGTTTCATATTTCAGACGATATCGCGGGTCATGTAGAAGCCCATATATATAATGGAAAATATCAGTGGGGGTCCATATCGCTTCAAAGTTGTCGCCACCCTCTCCAACCTTGCTTTGTTTATATTTTAAGCCGGTTTTGAGGTTAACTTCTTTAATAAATGTTGGATTTAGATTTGATGTGATTTCTAAGTCCAACTCGCTCTCAGGCAGCAAGTACAATGGGAAAACGGTATTGATTTCACGGGTTCGATTCGAAATAGCACAAGATTCGCATGGTATATCAGTTGCCCACACATGATGAAAGCCTACTCCGCCAGATTGTTGTCGGGTTGCAATTAATGCAAGGTTACGATTTTCTTGTGATAGTAAATGGCGCATTACCTTGAATCTTGGCATGCAAATAAAGCCTTTTGTCTTGCCAGTGTAGTAAGTATAACGTATATCAAACGGCCGATATAAATGACGTAAAATGAACTTTTTATCTACACCACTACTTTTTATATCACTCTGTGCTAATTGAACTTTCCAATCTCTAACATCTTTTCCCAGATTATATCTGTCTCTCGCTTCCTCAGGGGGCAGTATCACAAAATCATTGACCGTCTTCCATATTTCATCAACAGAATCTTTTATAGTTAATTTATCTCTTGCAGTTACAAATCCTGCAGAATATTGCATAAAAATATCAGTTAGCTTCCAACCTCCTTGGAATTCAGTTAATAGCGAAACATCCTGTGGAATAAAATTGTATAGCGGAGATGTTGGCTTCAGTTCCGTTTTTTCTATTGTTTGTACGTTATTGTTATTGAGCCAAAAATATTTCCCGCCAGTTAAGATTGCTTGCCCGGCAGCATCTTCACTGATAATTTCTCTATCTCCCCAAACGTCTGTATGCATAATGCCTGCATTGGTAGACTTTACGAAAATGCCTATGGCTACCCCTTGCTGAATGTCGAAAACATTCCTATCAGTTTTACCATCTGGAGCCATTTCTTTTCTTTTCTTATTTCCATGTAAATCAATCAAATTAATTTTTGGAAATGTAGTCATTAGTGATTGCCTCAGACCGCGGAAAGTAGGGCTGTCCATGTAACTGTGGTTCGTTATGAGGCCCAATACTCCGAAACCATTTTTAGAAATTAGCGACTGCCCGTATCTTAAAAACTTGACATAGTCATCATTAAGCCATTTAGGATTTCGCTCTCCCAAGTCTTTTCCATTTACCTTAAAATAACTATCAGCACCATCTTTCAATTTTTCTCGTAGTAATTTAGTTATCCATTCATTTTTATTAGCCGAATGACCTGAATAGGGTGGATTTCCAATTACAACACTTATAGGAGAGTTTAATTTGATAATATTTGCTGCAATCGATTCTTTCCCGACAAAATCCAAATTACCCACTGAACCAGAATAGTGATGTGGCTTCTCCATTGAGTTTGTCAGAAATATGTTAATGCGCTGTTTTGATTTGATTTTATACCCTGTATTGGCCAAGGCCAAAGCTATTTTCATATGGCATACTGTGTATGGTGCCATCATAAGTTCGAATCCTATGATTCTCGGTAACAAATGATCTCGAACATAAGTATTCCATGCCTTCTGCCTTCCGGCTTGTGCTTTACCTTCAGAGGCCCATTTATTTGTCATAGTTTCGTGAATCAAATCTATTGAATGTTTTAAGAATGTTCCTGTACCGGCAGCAGGATCAAGTATTTGTACAAAGGGCTTTTGCAAAAAATCCTGCCAGCTTTTACACGATTTCGGTAGAGCCTCCGGCCTTTTTATTGTACCTTTATTAATAAGATCCCCCCAGGTACTGGTATCGGCAAGCCCTAAATCCAATCCGAACTCGGAACGTAGAAGTAAGTCGACACTTCTTACAATAAATGAAACAACAGCATCTGGAGTGTAATACACCCCCCTGTATTTTTTCAGTTCGGCATCATAGGAAGCTAGGAATGGCTCATAAAAATGAATTACTGGGTCTGAGCTTATTGTATCATCCCCATCTCCATTTCTAAAAACGTATCTAATATCTGTTCGATCCAATAAATCGGCAATATCTTCCAGTAACCAGGTTAATTTATATTCAAAACCATTGCTGTCCAAAATAATTTGAAAATCAAATACTGCCTTTAATAAAAACAGGCAGTTATAAACGGGAAATTAGTGATTTAGAAATCAGGTTGTACC
>CACVKW010001179.1 GCA_902749685.1 Olavius sp. associated proteobacterium Delta 1
AAGCTTTCCAAACCTAAAACAGATACAAAAAGAACTGATAGGAAGTTGATAACTATCGAATATCATTTAAAGTGTCTCAACTTAAAAGCTTGTAAAAATATAAATATATAACGGACGTCCCCTAATTTCCCCTATGCAAAAATGCAAGGGGCCGAATGATCGAATTTTTCCTATTTCATATGAGGCGGCCAGGATAATGGTGATAAAAGCTGGAATGATGGTCGGCATCCATTTGGGCCCACATGATTTGCGCCGCCATGCGGCAACATATCAACTTTATCCTTTGGCCTCATCAAGGACTTTACGAACGGTTTCCGCAAGATCTGGATTGACAATCGGCTTGTATGCAAAGGCCTTTATGCCGATTTCCTTCGCAATTTCTTCAGAAATTTTATTACTGTATCCGGTGCACAGGATCACAGGAATATCAGATCGCGTTTTCATCAATTCAACAGCCAACTGATCTCCGGTCATGTTCGGCATGGTCATATCGGTGATAACCAGATCAAAATCATTTGGTTTTAATTTGAATAGCTCCAAGGCCTCAACACTGCTGGTGCGAACGGTCACCCGATATTCCAACCGTTCCAAAAGCTGGCGGCCCATATTTGCGATGGCCAATTCATCGTCAACGAACAGGATGCTCTCGATCCCGGAAGACAGTTTCTCTTTCTCGTATGGTCGATAATCATCATGCTTTTTTGTTATGGGGAGATAAATCAAAAATACGGTCTTCTTGCCTAATTCGCTGTCAACGGTAATTTTGCCGCCATAAGATTCAATAATGCCATTCGTCAACGCAAGCCCCATGCCTGTCCCCTTACCGACGCCTTTAGTGGTAAAATACGGCTCAAATATAGAGCCGATGATATCCGGTGAAATGCCGGGACCGGTATCGGATATGGCTATTTTCATATAATTGCCAGGTTTCAAATCCGATATCGGCAGGGGCGATTGATCGTTGTGTTCGACATCCGTCAGCACGACTTCCAAAATACCGCCGGCATCCTCCATTGCTTGAGCCGCATTGCTACACAGATTCATAAAAACCTGGTGAATATGTGACGGATTGCCCATGATCAGTGAATGGCTTTTTATGTTTTCCTTGACCTCGATCGTTGTCGGAATCGTTGACCTGATAAGCTTGAGCACCTCTTTTGCAATGGTGTCCACCTGGATGGGCTTTTGTTCTTCATCGGACTGGCGGGCAAAAGTCAAGATCTGCTTAACCAAATCTCTCGCCCGAATACCCGCCGTGTACACCTCCTGAAGATTTTTTTCCAATGTTGTGCCATTTGTCGCTTCATAAAGTGATAATTCTGTATACCCAATTATGGCTGATAATATGTTGTTAAAATCATGGGCGATGCCCCCGGCTAAGGTTCCGATGGACTCCATTTTTTGGGCTTGTCTGAGATCTGCCTCAAGTCTGAGTCTCTTTTCCTCGGTCTGTTTGCGGCCGGTGATATCTGAAAAGCTGACCAAACTAGCTATCACGGTGCCCTGTTTATCCTTTACGGGACTTCCAAAGACTTCCAAGAAAACTCGGTTGCCATCAGGATGAACAACAAACATATCTTCTATCTTACATTTCGTATGTTTAAAATATTTTAATTTTCATTCAAGCAATATTTGTAAAAATATCAGTTAGGTACCTTCAAACAACCACCATTGGTCATG
>CACVKW010001180.1 GCA_902749685.1 Olavius sp. associated proteobacterium Delta 1
CGCATTGTATTCGTAAGTTGTCAGCTGGTCAGTTGAGTAGGTTATATCCGGACCGTCAGTCAACGTCTCCGCAGAGCGTTGATCGGGGTGCTCCGTATCGTTATAGGCGTAGTCGAAGCGGTTGACCGGCTGGCCGGACGAATTGGTGTTGATCAAGGCCGTCAGTCGCTTTAATGGATCGGCGTAGCTATATTCAGTTTGCCCGGTTTGCGGCCGGGTCAGGCTCTGCACGCGGGGATCGGCATTGGTGTACGCATAGTTAAAGCTGCGCGGGCCGGTCTCAATGGTGGTCAGCCGGTTC
>CACVKW010001181.1 GCA_902749685.1 Olavius sp. associated proteobacterium Delta 1
GGTGAACGGTTTAACACCTTTAAATATTCTTTAAACTTAAACACCAGTTTATCGTTGTTCATGGGAGCACCTTTCTTCAGTATGATTATGACAGAGTGATCCGGTATGCATATGATGGTGTTTTATAAGGCAGGGCTTATATTACTTTTGCGGCAATAAGCTCGTAGTTGACCCAAAATTGCCTGCAATCACTTGCAAATAAAGGATTTACGACAATCAAGCCTTGCCCTCGTAGTGGCCTCGAACCGGGCTCGAAGTACCCTCGTAGTTACGATTCTACCCCTCGTAGTTGCGATTTTGCCCCTCGTAGTTGTCAGGCATCATCAACAATACCGGCCTTTTTGGCTTTTTTCTTTAACTGCTCTATATCGGTAAGTCCGATGAGAAAGGGTTTTCCGTCTTCACCACCTCCGGTGTATACCA
>CACVKW010001182.1 GCA_902749685.1 Olavius sp. associated proteobacterium Delta 1
ATCACCGGAGGCGCCCTGTTTTCAACATTGAGCGGGTCCACCATTGCCAATACCGCGATGCTGGGGCAGATCATGGTGCCGGAAATGCGGAATCGCGGATACAAGAACCCGATGATTCTGGGCCCGATCGTGGGGGTCGGCGGACTCGCGATGCTCATTCCGCCAAGCGCACTGGCAGTTGTCTACGCAAGCCTGGCGCAG
>CACVKW010001183.1 GCA_902749685.1 Olavius sp. associated proteobacterium Delta 1
ATCGTTAAAGCGGTATCTAAACAAGAGCTATCAAATGTTGGAATCACGTTTAGAGATAGAACAGCAATCTTGCAGCAACGATGATGCATCAAAATCCGGTGCTGCGAATCAAAAGTATATATCCACCACTGATCCG
>CACVKW010001184.1 GCA_902749685.1 Olavius sp. associated proteobacterium Delta 1
CCATTATCATTAATATTGTGTGATAAATTTAATTTATTTTTTTAAATTAACAACCTGAAATTATAAAGATATTTAAAAAATCTTAGAAATAGAATAAATAAAAGACGATTGGATGCAATTATGTCTGACTCAATCCATCCTGACGATATAACCATAATTCGCCCTCCAAGCAAATGGCCGTCACTAAAA
>CACVKW010001185.1 GCA_902749685.1 Olavius sp. associated proteobacterium Delta 1
ACTAACTTATTGAAATATAAACAAATCCGTATTTACCGGGGTCTAGTTAATATCCTCTATATTATCAGTGGGTTAAGTGTGCTCGCAACATAGGGCACGCAA
>CACVKW010001186.1 GCA_902749685.1 Olavius sp. associated proteobacterium Delta 1
AATTAACAACCACCCTACATATAAGGAGGATTTTTTTCAATGACTCGTATTATTACTCACTTTATGACTCATTCTAAACCCGTTTTTGGACAAGAGTGGA
>CACVKW010001187.1 GCA_902749685.1 Olavius sp. associated proteobacterium Delta 1
ATTAACAACCACCCTACATACAAGGAGGATTTTTTTCAATGACTCGTTTTACAACTCATTATATGACTCATTCTAAACTCGTTTTTGGACAAGAGTGAATAAATATGACAAGATTAAAGTAACATGGCGAGGTAAAAGTAATCAAAAAAGCGACGACTTTGGAGGTCGAATGTTAGCCATGGACGGATTTTATCAATCTACATCAGGTGGGTTTATCAGTGTATCACCAATTGATTTTGAACCCGGTGAGGATAATTTAACATTTGATACAAGTTTGGGAAACTATTCTACCCCCATATGGAAATCTAAAGTAAATCATAATGATACTGATGGGCTAATTATCACTTTAAAGTATCCAAAAGATTGGATTGACCTGCACCTTAATGGAGGTCAAGATATCAGATTTACTAAAGCTGACATTTATAATAATAAAAAGTTAGTATTTGACGGAATTCATCGCTTACCCGGAACCCTGACAATAGAGAAATTCAATGACGATGGGCTTTCGCCGGAATTGCGCGCAGTTAGGGAAATGACCTTAGCAGGAAAGGGAGATCATAGATATAGTGCTTTGTGGGAGGCTTTATTAAAGGGCTATGAAAAACGAATTTTCAAGGAAGGAGACAATCCTCTAAGAAATTACAAAGGCCCAGTAGAACTTGTTAAGCTTGTTTGGGGCAATATGAACGGTCCAGAATGGAATAATCCCAAAGATATTAAGGAAAAGCTTAATACGGAAGAATTAATTGATTATTGGGTAAGAAAAAATATAATTTTCGATGATTATATAGGGTCCAGAAAAACAAATAAAAGTGTAATCAAGTCAAAAAAATCAAATTGTTATGATACTTCTGAGTTGATATTTAGTTTACTTCGAAAAATAGGAAAGAAGGCAGGTATTTTATGGGTTCGTAGTACAAAACCAGAAGGACACGTAATTCCTTATTTCGAAGATAGAGGAAGTTTTTTTGTTATGGATAATGGAAGACTAAACCCAAAGGGCATTACCGGTCCCTACGAATCATTGAAAAAGATTCCCTACATTATAAAAAGCCATCTTAGGTAATTAAATATTAACACTTCTTAATCATAACAGCATATAAGTGTTTCTCGAACTGGATTGTCATTGTAAAGTCCAAATGACTAAACTATTTACATTAAATAAAGATTAAGGTAATTGTACTTGTTCTTTATTCAGATCTTTTTCCGTTAAGGCTTCTTAAATTAGGCCAATTCCCAGAAGATTTATTATCTATTTAAATATTATATTAAGATGGATACAACTCAATTGTTCGGGTGACTTTCACTTAAGACTATTGTTTATCTGATATATTTGTATGATCACTATCAATAACCAGAACAAGGAGCACAAGGAACACAAGGAGCACAAGGAGCAGAGCTATGGGAGCTATGAGAGCTATGAGAGCTATGAGAGCTATGAGAACTGTGATGCCCATGTGTTCCTGTTGCAGTACCACCTAAGTAACTTACAGATAGATAATTTTGATGAATGGCAGCAGTTTCTTTAGTTACTAAAACACCTCCTATTACTGCAGCTGATATAAAAGAACCCAAAGACAATAAAGACTGCTTAGAAATCCTTCCCTCCTCACTTATCAAAAAACTACTTATCTTTTTCTTTATTTTTGGAAGCATTTATTCTCTTATTTATAATTAAGATGAAAGTAGTATATATATTTATCGATTTTATTTATTAATTTATGCATTAACAAATTTTTTTTATTTCAAAAACCACCCATCTAAGATAAAAAAAGCCATAAATTATTATAAACACCATAAATTTTCTCTGAAAATTTAATGTCAGCTTAATATAATATCAGTGGTATGCTCTAAATAACGGGGTATTATTAAAAAGGGTGTATCAGTTTAGCTGAGTAAAGGTGTATCAATTTAGCTGAGCGCTATAGAGTATAGATTTCATTGGAAGCAAAGTAAAAATCACCTGTTAATGATGATGCTTGCCACGGCATTTGTTTGTCGTCAGTTTCTCTTAGCACAGCTTTTCGCACATTTTTAAATACTTTCTCGATAGGTGTATTTTGTTCCCCAATATTATTTAAAATATGTTTTGTGAAGATACCATTTCGGCCTGTGCCATCAGCTGCAATGGAACCGGGAGAAGTAGCATAAGCGACAAAA
>CACVKW010001188.1 GCA_902749685.1 Olavius sp. associated proteobacterium Delta 1
AACAAAATTATTAAAAATCCAAATCTATCGGTTATAAAAAATTTGGATACTGTTGCTTTTCCAGCTTACCAAAAATTTTATTTAGACTTGTACAAAGCGCTACCCAGACAGGTAAAAAGAAGACCATCGCTTCCCTTCATCACATCTCGTGGTTGCTTCTACCGTCGCTGTACTTTTTGTTTCCAAGCTAGCAAAATGGGACAATCCTATAGAAGAATGTCCCCCGTACGTGTTGTTAATGATCTTAAATATCTTATTGATACGTACAAGATAAAAGATATAACATTTTGGGATGATAATTTTTTAATTAACAATCGTTGGCTTTCAGAATTCGCCGAATTGATAAAGGAAAATAATATTGATCTTACTTGGTCTTGTTATGGAAAGGTCGATACGGTCTGTGAAGAATCGCTTGTTAAATTGAAAAGTGTAGGCTTATGGAACATCTTTTTCGGATTTGAAACCGGAAATCAAATGTTGTTAAACGAAATCAAAAAAGGCATTACCTTGGCACAAAGCAAAAAAGCGGTCGAGATATGTAATCGGCTTGGGATCGATATTAGAGGATCTTTTATGCTTGCACTTCCTGGCTCGACTCCTGAAATAGACAAACAAACTGTTGAATTCGCAAAACAACTTGATTTATCGTACGCTCAATTCCATTTAACTTATCCAGAATTTGGAACACATTTATACGATATGGCAATAAAGAAAGGACAAATAGTGCGAGACATTGAATTTAAAGGCAGGACTACCGCAGTTTATATACCTGATGGTTATCATGATGCTAAAGAGGTAGAAAAAATTTCAAAATATGCATATCTGCATTTTTATTTTAGATTAAAATATTTCCTAAAACACATTAAAAAGATACGGTCGTTTCATGATCTACGAGAATATTTGTTTGGGACCTTTTTCGTTTTAGGTATTGTAATTGGAATGATTTTCAGGAAAAACTCTCGATCGACAGGTAGCTCTTAACCCAAACTAAAAATGAAACTTTTTAATTTACTTCAGTATGTCACAAACCTTTGGCGACTCTTTCAGCTTATAGGAAAATATGGTTTTGCCGTTTCCCGCCTTTTGGTCTGTTATAATCCTCTCATAAACGTATGACAAAAATTCTACACATCATTACCCGCCTGGACATGGGCGGTTCGGCACAGAATACTCTGTTGACCTGCCACAAGCTTGCTCGGAAATACGAGATTGTGCTGGTTCATGGCCTTTCGCAAGAGTCAAATATGACCGACTCAGAAAGCGAAGCTGTTGTTAGGCAAATAAATGACGCCCGGGTAAATGGAGTCAAGATTGTCCAAATTCCTTCTTTGTTGCGTCGAATCAGTCTGGTCAATGATATTCGCGCACTGTACGGTCTCGTTCGAATATTAAAAACCGAAAAGCCCGACGTCGTTCATACTCACACCTCTAAAGCCGGCATATTAGGGCGGATGGCGGCTAAAATTGCTAGGATTCCGCTCATTGTCCACACGCCGCACGGACATGTTTTCTTCGGCCATTTCGGCCCGATTCTTTCCAGGGTATTTCTAGGGGTTGAAAGGCTTTTTGGGATTCTGACTGATCGTGTAATTGCGCTTAGCGATGGCGAACGCAGCGACTACTTGGATCGCAATGTCTACCCCGAGGATAAGCTTGTTCAGATTCACAGCGGGGTTGATATTGAAAAATTCAAGCAGTCTCCGGTTAGCGCCGTTGAGAAGAAACGATCTTTAGGACTGGACCAGAACGGATTGGTGGTAGGCTTTTGCGGCTGGCTGCTCCCGATCAAGGGGCCTATGCATTTGCTCAAGGCCATGGACGAAATCTGGCACGATTATGAGGATATTGTCCTCGTATTTATCGGAAAAGGGGATCTGGACGTTGATTTGAGGACCGCGGCCTTGAAATCAAGTGCTAACGGCAGGGTCAATTTTTTGGGCTGGCGTGACGATGTAGATGAAATTATGCCGATATTTGACATCTTCGTGTTGCCATCGCTAAACGAAGGCATGGGCAGGGTGTTGGTTGAAGCCATGGCGGCCGGCAAACCGGTAGTGGCCAGCAACGTTGGCGGAATTCCTGACCTGGTGCAGCACGATTATAATGGATTACTGGTGGCACCCGGAGATGAAAAGGCTCTGGCGGCCGGCATCAAACAGCTCATAAACGATCCGAACAAAATAAAGGTGATGGGTCAGCGCGGCACAGAACTCTGTAATCAATTCAGCGCAGAAGCGATGATCAGAAAAATAGACCATTTATATGAGCAACTATTGAATCCGCATCACCCGCTTCAGGCTTCGCTCTGCGAGCTTCGATCCGACAAGTCGCTTGAGACACAGAGCACACGGAGGGAAAAGTCCCAGCCCTCCGGGCAAGGAATATATAATAACAATAAATGCTAGATTTCAATTTGACAGCTTTACGTATAGCAAGCTGATAGCGGGATGCCAGCACGGGTGGTGAATAAAATTTTGAAATGATGATTTGGTTGAGATATTTGAGACAAGGGTTGTCGCGGAAGATGCCCCGGGACCGTATTTCAGGTGGTCGAGGCTATGGCCGCTTTAAAGCCAATCTGAAAAACCTGTTTCCCTATTTCAAGCGCCACTGGCGCCAGGGCCTGATGGGGTGTTTGTTTATATCAGCCACGACTTTATTTGCGTTTCCGCCGCCTCTCATCACCCGCTACCTGGTGGATGATGCCATTTTAGGACGCCAGGCCGGCCTTTTGACAGGCGCCATTTTGTTGCTGATTGGCTGCCTGGCAGCTGAAAAATTCGCCCGCTTGTTCGAGGATTTCTATTTTGCTCGTTTTGAGCAGTATGTTACCCTCGATATTCAGGAAGATTTAATTGACCTGGTTCTGCATTTTCCCAAGTCATTTTTCGACGACAAGCAAACCGGCTATCTGCAGTCGCGGCTAATTGAAGATATCGACGGAATACGTTGGTTTTTTTCCAGTACATTTGCCCATGCTATCAGCAATACGCTGCGTTTTTTAGGCGGAATTGTATTTTTATTTTATCTGGAGTGGAAGCTGTCAATTGCAGTACTGATACTCTTGCCGGGGCTTGTCTGGATGATTCGGTTTTTCTCCGGCAGGATTCATCTCTTGAGTCACCAGGCCATGGAGCATAAGGCGCAAGTATCCGGTGACGTACAGGAATCGTTGTCGGAGGCTTCTCTGATCAAGGCTTATGCCATTGAGGATCGTACCCGGTCTCATATAATGTCCTCTATTCATCGAATCTTCCAAATTAATCTGGAACAACAGGTTATCAATTCTCTGGCGAATCTCGCCATAAACTCGATGCCGGGGGTTGCGCGCATAATCGCTCTGGCTGTCGGTGCTTTTTTGATTATTAACGGGCAGTGGACTATCGGTTCTTTGCTGGCCTTCCTGGCCTACCTGGCCTATGTTTTCGGTCCGGCCCAAATTTTGGCATCCTCAAATCTTCAATTCCAAAAAGCCCTGGCGGCCCTTAATCGCGTATCGGCTATATTTGACATCGCCCCGGAAGACAACCTGAAAGACGGGTGCAAGGTTGATAAGTTAAAGGGCGACATTGAATTTCGGAATGTTTCTTTTAGCTATAATGGGTATGAGCCGGTTTTAAAAGATATCTCGCTTCAAATTTGTCCGGGGGAACGGGTGGCTCTTGTAGGACCCAGCGGCATCGGGAAAACGACTTTGATGAGCTTAATATTGCGGTTTTATGGCACAACCGTCGGAGAGATCTATTTCGATGGCCAGCCAGCATCGAATTATAATACCCTGTCGCTGCGTCGCCGTATTGGGTATGCGCCCCAAAACCCGAAAATTCTGACCGGTACTGTTATTGAGAATATGCGTTACGGGGATCCCGATGCGGACAGGGACCACATCATTCAAGTGGCCAGGATAGCAGCTATTCACGATGATATTGAAAAGCTGCCGCATAAATATGAAACCCTAATCGGCGCCAGAGGCCTTAATTTGTCTGAAGGCCAGAAGCAACGATTATCGATTGCACGGGCCCTGGTTAAGGAACCGGATATTCTCATCCTGGATGAGCCGACTTCGGCTCTGGACCGTACGACGGAGAAATCCATTTTTGACGCTTTGCCTTCTCAGATCAACGGTAAAACAATGCTGGTGGCTTCCCATAGATTATCGACCATCAAGCATGCGGATCGAATTCTGTTATTAAACGAAAATGGAATTGCAGATATCGGAACCCACGAATCGCTGCTGGATTCCAGTGATTACTATCGGTCAATGGTTGCTGATCAGGAAGCGGAAAGAGCGGCGTAGGGGATCCAATTGTAAGTCTGAAGTTCTTCTTTCCACGGAAAGTGGGTTGAGTTTCATCAATTTCTGCGGGAAATTGATGAAGGCAAAAAAGTGAAAAGAATATGAAAGTGCAAGAATACGGCGACTGGAGCCTGGGAATTCACCAGCGCCTGTCCACAAAGCGAATACCGATCAGCGGCTCTATCGAGTTAACGCAGCGTTGCAACAATCAGTGCGTTCACTGTTACAACAATCTATCTGTCGGAGATCAAAAAGCCAGAGAGGAGGAACTCACCTTCGATGAATATCGCAGTATCATAGACGAGATAGTTGATGCCGGTTGCCTGTGGTTGCTGCTCACCGGCGGGGAAATTTTAATTCGCAAAGACTTTTTCGATTTATACGTCTATGCCAGACAAAAGGGATTGCTGATAACCCTTTTTACCAACGGGACGCGGGTCACTTCTGAAATTGCTGATCAATTGGCCCAATTACCCCCCTTCGCTCTTGAAATTACAATTTATGGTCATACCAAAGAAACATACGAGTCAATAACGAAAGTCCCGGGCTCCTATGATCGCTGTATCAAAGGAGTCAATTTGTTGATGGTTCGCAAGCTGCCCCTCAAACTCAAAACCATGGCCATTACCGCTAACAGACATGAAATTCAGGATATGAAACAATTTGTGGAAGAAGATCTTGGTTTGGAGTTTAAATTTGACGCCATGATCAATCCCCGCCTGGATTGTTCTCAAAGTCCCCTCGAAGTTCGTTTGACTCCTGCTGAAGTCGTGGAACTGGATTTGCAGTACCCGGACCGGGTAAGTGAATGGCAGTGTTTTGCAGATCGATTTAACATGGTGGATAGTCATCCTGATAGGGCAAACAATTTATATGTTTGTGGTGCAGGAAATAATTCTTTTGCGATAGATCCTTACGGTAGATTAAGTGTGTGTGTCCTGTCATCGGCAGATTCGTACAATCTTCGAAAGGGGAGCTTTAAGGAAGGCTGGGATAATTACCTGGCCGCGGAGAGACAGAAATCAGTCTCACGTCATACCAAATGTACAAACTGCCGGCTTAAGTCCATCTGCGGAATGTGTCCTGCCAATAGCGAACTAGAATGCTCAGACGCGGAGGCCCCGGTTGATTTTCTGTGCCAGGTGGCACACTTAAGAGCCCATACGCTAGACATTCCAATGGCTTCTCACGGGGAGTGTGAATACTGTGAGGGAGGGAGTCGTTATGCAGAGATGATGGAGACGGCCGAAAGAATGAAGGAGCGCTCCCTGAACAAAGTGAAGCCATGTTCCCCGAACTTATAACAGAACTGTTGCAGGATGGTTACAAGGTTAATTTCAGCGCACCCGGTCATAGTATGTATCCGACCATTATGGCCAATGAAACCATATTGGTCGAACCCATTGATCCCGCAACGGTCAGGATGGGAGACATCCTTCTTTATCGAACCAACGGCCGACTGGTAGCCCACCGGGTGATTCAGATAGAAAAAGGGCCGGATGCTGCAATGACGACATCTCAATTATCAGAACCTGCCCAGTTTCAGATTCCCGTCAAGGGCCAAAGTCCGCTCCTCAAGCATAGGGCTCCTCAAGTGAATCGCCCCTTGAGCGAAACGCTCTATTTCGTTCTGCGAGGGGATGCCTGTCTTTCATGTGATGCGCCTGTAACAGCCGACCAGATTCTGGGCAAGGTTGTCTCGATCGAAAGAAACGGATGCAGCGTGGATCCTTATAGTTTCACGCACAAATTGGGCTGTCTGGCACGCCGGTGGACATCGCGGTTTAAAGCAATTTTAAATTGAAACCTCAATCGAAGGATGATCTCCTCAATTTTTTCCTCAAATAGCCGATAAAGGATACAGAAACGAAAAAGGTTCGGTTATTATGATTTCAAATGAACATAAAATACTGGCCTGTGCCGGACAGCTGGAACCGGATGAGAGTGAATTACAAAAAATCCGGGGCTACATGTCAACGGTCTCTGATGCCAATCATCTGATCGAACTGGCCGTCAAAGAAGGAATGGCTGGGTTTCTCTATAAAAGTCTTCTCAAATCCGGATTACTGGAAACGCTCAACCCTCAACATAAACAGAGACTATACACAACTTACTATCTCACCATTCGTCACAACCTTAAATTAATTCATGCCTTAAATGAAATTCTAAAGCCGCTGATGCAAAAGCAGGTCCAGGTAATTCTGATGCAGGGGATTTCACTTTTGCAGCAGATTTATCGGGATATCGGGCTAAGGCCCATGAATGATATAGACATCTGGGTGTTACCGAACCAGTACACCGATTTGGTTGATTGTCTTGTCAGCCGAAGTTTTGATAGAAATTCTATATATCCCAATACATTTAGCAAGGGCGAAATAGTGTTGGATATCCATACTCATATCCTAGGGGGAGACCGCATCAAAAGCAGAGATATGCTGATCGACATCGGGCAGGAAGAAATATTTAAGGATGCCCAGGTTTTCAACGCTGAAAATTCTGCTGCATTGGGCCTGAATCCATCGGATCAATTTTTGTATCTGAGCCTGCATGCCTTGAAGCATAACCTGGAGCGGTTGATATGGCTGGTTGATATAAAAATTCTGGTCGCCAACTGGGAGCCTTCAGATTGGAAGGCATTGACGATACGCGCTGAACAACTGGGTCAGCAAGCTACTCTTTTTTATATGCTTTTTGTCTTAACAAATATTTTTAAACTCAAGCTTCCCGCTGCCATTTCATCATCCCTGGACGGCTGGAAACCGAATTTTTTTGAGCGAAGGGTATTGAGCCGCAGAATTAAGGGAACTCCCATCCCCACCTGGAGCCAACTGGTGCTCATTTCGTCCGGCAAAGGAATCCGCGAGAGGATATCCTTTGTAAAAGAAACCCTATTCCCCAGACCGAAAATATTAAGACAGGTTTTTCCAAACTCCCCTAATTCAAGTGATGGGAAGCTTTATTGGAAAAGGGTTCTGCAGATACTGGGCTCTTTCAAGTAACAGCAAGAACCTAAGGTTCGCTCATCCCAACTGTCCACTTTCTCAGCTTCGCTTTCTTTCGCGCTTTCCGCATTCGATTCGTCATTCTCCCACTTACTCATCTTGCCAACTTCGCCTATTTTTCGCCTCCCGCAATCCGAAATCCCCATTGCGCAATCACCTCATTCCTTCGTTAAATTCCCGCCAATTTAGTTCGTCAAATGAAAATCAATCCGTCGATTTAACGCTCTTCCTGCTGCAGTTTTATTTGTTGCGGCTTGGCGGGTTGATCCATAGCCAACTGCACTAAGCCTTTCGGGTTGGATACCTTTTTCCACCAGATACTTTCTTATTGCCCGGGCGCGTTGTTCGGAGAGTATTTGATTGTATTCGGAGGCGCCAATGTTGTCGGTGCTGCCCTGGATTTCAATTTTTAATTTTGGATTCTTTTTTAAAACAGCAAAAACATTGTCCAGCACAAGATGGAAGGAGCGCTTTATCCGATAGCTGTCAAAATCAAATTAAATGTCTTGAGTTAACCAGCAGCCCCCTCCATCTACCTCAGCACCCAGTGGTGTTTGCGGGCATTTATCAGAAGAATTCGGCACCCCATCACCATCTTCATCTTCCGATGGTACACGCTTCATTACCGGTTTGGTGACGGTTTCAGCAACGGCTTTACCAGTTGAACATCCGCTGTCATCTACTGTATTACCCCAGGGAGTATTTCTGCAAATATCGGCAGCATCAGGTACGCCATCTCTATCACCATCATTTTGGGGGGCCGTGCTGCTGTGTTCTTTTAATAGCATTTTGCGGGAATTGAATTGAATTGAGCTGAATTTGGATCGGTCTGCTGTTAATTGAGCAACAGATTCCGGTTCGATCCTTATTTCATCCAACAATAATTTACCCTGAATTATATCGCCATCGATTAGCAACAGTTTAACCGTGTCCGGGGCATCGCTGACAAAATCAATACGGTTAATTTCAGCCGCTGGATATTTTGCAGTCATATAATCAGTTTGAACCTCAACTTCAGGATTTAACAATTTTCCGGAAAAGCGGTCACCATTGCCCATTGTAAATATGGTGGTCAACACCAGGCGGCTTGGACCGGAAATATCAAAAAATAGTGAATTGAGATCATTAATATTGACGATTTCACGGGTTTTATCTGTGAGAAGAATCTGAATTTCTCTATTCAATATGGTGCCGCTAAAGAAATCATTGTTTATCGTTTTCAAAGCGCCAATAAACTTTTGGTTGGGGTTCATGGATATGTTTTTGCAGAAGGCTTTATTTACTACGATTTGGCTGTAAGATCCCTGCACCACGAAATACTCATTCTGTATTTCTCCAATGAGTTTATCTCCATTTCGCAGCAAGAGGGTATCTGTATATCCATTTCCTGCATGAAGGAAAATAATCATGGTCAATGCAAAAAATATTTTTAGCAATAGGTTCATGTCGGGATTGCCTCCTCCTTTTGATCACGGCGTTAAATTTAAGTACGCGAATGTTAACCGGCTTTTTTTAGAATGACCTTAATCGATATCCTCACATACACAGCGTTCTGTAAGTAAGTCCGTTAAGGTTGGTTTGACAATAAACGATTCAAATGGTGAATACACAAATATTGTTAAGCTGTGTATAAGTATATGAAAAAACATCAGATATGTCAATTGAAAGTTCTTCATGTTTTAGCTATAGAGAAGGCCAAAATTAATTGGGCATATAATTCACCTCTGCCAACGAACAGGCTTTAGCCCATTAAAGAATGGCATTCGGTGCAAGGCTTAAGGCGAAGGATATTATTAAATTAAGATTGTCAGGCTGAAAATGGCGAGATTACCCAGGCAATGAATGGTGATCGGGACCATGAGATTTTGTTCTTTTTCGTATGCCAGCGCAAATACGATTCCGCCCACAAGCTGGGTAACGGGAATACTGCCTCCAATGGGATGGGTAATAACAAAGATTAGCGTACTTAAAATAATGGCGATAACTGCTCCCCACTGCCTAAAAAAACCATAGATGACACCTCTGAAAAAAACTTCCTCAGCGATCGGTCCTATTACACCTCCCACCAGAAGGAAGCCAACAATATGCTGCCATGACGATGGTATGGAGCCGTGTAAAAAATCCAGCGCATTGACTCCGATTGCAATCAATATAATGAACAAAATACCGGCAGCTATTGCAAAACAAGCGGACCAAATTAAGCCTCTCATGAATCCGGTCATTATTTTCGGTCGCAAAAGGCCGATAGCACCGGTACCTTTTTCGAGCCACGAAACAATAACGACCAGCAAGACAGATTCTAAACATCGGACGATCGCCAATGCCGGCAGGGGGAACACAGTTTTTCCAACAACGGCAAATCTGAAGCCCGCCTCGATCAAAAAAACGGCAGCAGTGGAGACCGCGATTGTTTTTAGTGAGATTTTGTTTGCATCCATCCTAGCGCCCTTAATGCTTTATAGGCATACACCTGTTCGTACCAGTTATCGGATTTTTCAATTTTTGATATTATCGGCCGGATAGCTCGTGGATTGCCACGCAGACCAAGAGAATAATAGGCCATTGTTCGAACATTCAAGTTATCGTCATTTAAATATTCCAGCAAAATCCCTAAATTATCGGGTCGGCGGCTAAGTGCCAATGTTCTCACCAGCCAGTAACGCTCCTGGGGGGGCCGGTTCCTTTTTAGGGCCGGATAGGGCCTGTAACCGGCGATTTCCAGCTTTTTTTGCTCTATCATTTTTAATGCCGCTACCCGTGTTGGCCAGTGATCTGAAGCTAAAGATTCGGCTATATTTTGAATCGGTATACTGCGGCTTCGATTAGACTGGAAATAAATCAGCACCACAATGCCGATAAGCAGGCATGTGATCGAAGCCGTCAAAGCGGAAGTGCTTCGGCCTATCAGGAAATATCCCAGGTAATAAAAAACGGCATGAATAATCATATACAAAGACACCGGAAATCCAATTAAAAGAGACAGAAATGTATATTGCCGAAAGATGGCGTGCCGATCACCTTCTTCTGAAAATCTTTGTAACACATTGCGGGAATCATTGAAAAATTGATCAATTGGAATTTGAAAAGCCTGGCGGTTATCGCTTTGGAATATCAGATAGTCATTATTCTGAAGGATAATCAGATCGACATCCGTGGCATCGGACAACGGCAGATAGTCACTGGCTAACAGTCGTTTGCCGATTCTTTGATTCATCGAGCGGGATTGAATATTTTTAATATTGCCGGTTTTGATTGTTTTCTGATTCAGTGCTTTAAAGGCCTCAGCCGGATAAAGCGTGTAGGTATAATAAAATTTACTGAATGTTCTACCATATTTATTGGATAAAAGCAGATTGTCCCTTAGATCCAAAAACATGGTATTGTCAAATTGGGTAAACCATAGCAGGGCCAATAAGGGTATTGGAATCAAATGAACCAAGCGCCTGATTCGATCTGATTGACTGTCCGGCACCGATTCCCGTTTTGCGGTTAAAGCAAAAACCGCCGGTGCAATCAGCAGAAAATATAAGGTCGGCATCAAACTGAATCCATTTCCGTTCACTAAAATCAGCAATCCTGCCCAGACAATTCCGACAAAGGCCAGAACTGATCTCTTCCGCACAAACAATCGAACCCATAACCAGGCTGCGGCCATTGCAGCAAGGGAGATACCGGCCCCGATCGTAAATGTAAAAAAAAGACCACCCCAAAATGCCGAACTTATTTCTGGCAGACTGACCATAACTTGCTTGTTGGGTATTGCAAGATAGCCGGCGGAAGCCACGGTGCTTAAGGTATTATACAGACCAAGGTTTGACAGGTATACCTGAATCGTAGCTAAAACTTGGGCAATTGTAAGTCCAAGAAATAGGATGACGGCTGGATGTGATGCACTTAAGATTCTCGGTATGTTCATGATGTATTCATTTTTTCGTACTAAAGGCAAAAGGTCAAGCGTTGAATACCACCTGGCGGACTGCGGAATATTTGATAAATACCCAGTATTATGATATATTTTTTAGAACATAAGGTCATTTTTCGATAAGTATTCGATTTGAAAATATGCAACTAAGCAAAATTACAAATATTGCTGCCGGTCTTCTGGCCATATTTCTATTCGGCACCACCGCCATCGCGCGGGATTATTATCAACTGCCCGGCGTTGTGCACGTCCACACCACCTATAGTTCAGGGCGCTACTCAATAAAAGAACTGGTCGCCAAAGCAGATGAGAAAAAACTTGGCGTGCTGATTTTAACCGATCATGACCGGGTGGCCATGGAATACGGATTGTTTCCGTTGCGGTATCTCATTAAAAAAAGAGAAGAAAAAAACTCGGTCCTGCGGGTTGGACCGGATATCTATCTATCCGAAATAAAACGGTTAAATACACAGCAAGACGCCGTATTGGTTATTCCAGGTGTGCAGTCGTCGCCGTTTTATTATTGGAGGGGAAATCCTTTTGGCCAGGGACTAACTGCCTATGACTACCGTAAAGAATTATTACTCATCGGCTTAACTGCCCCGGATGATTATTACAATTTGCCCCAACTGCATGGAGGATTTTCTACCAGATATATGCGGGATCTTCTGCCCCGGTTTTTAATATTTTTTGCCGTGTTCCTTTTATCGGTTTACCTCCTGTTTCAAAAAGGCAAATTTAGAATCGGCGGTTTAGTCGTCGCACTCTTGAGTATCGGCCTGATGATCAACCACCACCCATTTAAAAGTTCCCGATTTGATCCGTACCATGGCGACCAGGGGACTGCTCCTTTTCAGGAAGTTATCAATTATGCGAAAAGTCGCGGGGGACTTGTATTCTGGGCTCATCCGGAGTCCAATTATTCAAAAAACGGTGTTCGAATGGGTCCCATCAAGATGGTAACTGAACACTATCCTGATGAATTAATTGATTCCAATAACTACACGGGTTTTGCCGCCATATACGGGGACAGTTCCAGCGCCGCCAGCGCCGGCATGCACTGGGATCAAATACTGATGGATTACTGCAGGGGGCGCAGAGATCAGCCGGTCTGGGCCATTGCAGGGTCCGATTTTCACGAAGAGCAAAATGGAGTTGAACTGGATACCCTTCAGACAATTTTTCTGGTCAATGATAAGCGCAGCCAAGATGTTCTACAGGCGCTTGAGCGTGGCAGAATTTATGCTGTGCAAAAATCCAAAGACAGCCGGCTTTCCCTTGATCAATTCAATGTAAAGGAAAAAAGCTCCGGCAAGGCGGCTGACATGGGTGAGGAAATAAATGTAACGGGAACTCCCATAGTGGAAGGTCGAATATCAGTTCTAGACGGAAGCAGGCAAGACGTTACGGTGTCCATTGTAAGAGATGGTAAACAAACCTGGGCCTTCGAGGGCCAAACTCCCCTGGATTTTCACCTGGTTGATCAAGATGGCTGGACCGGCAAAACATTTTATCGGCTTGATGTGAAGAGTAAGACCGGCGGATATCTGCTGTCGAATCCGATTTTTGTAACGCGAAAAAATGGTTGATAAAATGAAAAAGGAGTTAAATTGATTGTAGCAGTTCATCAGCCCCAATATCTTCCCTGGCTTGGCTATTTTGACAAAATGCGCCGGGCGGACGGGTTTTGTTTTCTGGACAATGTCCAGTACAAGAAAAATGATTGGCAAAATCGTAATCGGATCAAAGCCGCCCAGGGTTGGCAATGGCTGACGGTTCCGGTGCATTATCGTTTCCCCCAAAAAATTAATGAAGTGACTATCAATAATTCAGTCAAATGGGGGAAAAAACACCTCCAGGCCTTAATCAGCAACTACAATCGGGCGCCGTATTTTAAACAATCGTTAGACATCTTCGAAGCGGTTTATTCAGAGACTTGGGAATCATTATCCGATTTAAATATAATTTTAATTAAACGTCTTTCAACCGCTTTAGGTCTCGACCAAATACCGACCGTCAAAGCCTCAGACTATGACCTGAGGGAAGATCCGACTGATCGGTTAATTGATATTTGCAGCGCTTTAAATGCCGATACCTATTTGTCAGGTCAGGACGGGGTTAAATATATGGATATGGCGCATTTCAAGCAAAACGATATTCAAGTTGTACTTCAGGATTTTAAGCACCCGGTGTATCCTCAAATATTTGAGGGCTTTCAAACTCATATGTCGGTGATCGATCTTTTATTTAATTGTGGACCGAAGAGTTTAGAAAAAATCGAGGAGATTAATCCATAAGTATGGTAATTTAATATATGATGATCGCAAGGGGTAATTCATGGGGAAAGTAAATATTCTAGCAATTGGTGCCCATCCTGACGATATTGAATTTGGATGTGGGGGTGCTTTAATCAAATACACGCAAAAAGGTCACCGGCTATTTTTATTGGTGATGACCGGCGGTGGACTGGGTGGATCATCATCCGTGCGGACTAAAGAGCAGAAGGCTTCCGGTAAAATTATGGGAGCCGAAAAAATTTACTGGGGCGGCTATGAAGACACCCATCTGGTTGTGGATGTTGATTTGATCGGCAAAATTGAAGCCGTAATTGCTGAGGTAAAACCGGATTTTATTTTCTGCAATTTCCCGGACGATACCCACCAGGACCACCGGCATCTTGCCCAGGCGATCATGTCGGCGACCCGTTACATTCGCAACGTTTTATTTTTCGAAGGACCGACAACGCAAAATTTCAGTCCCCAGGTCTTTGTCGACGTATCCGATACCCTCGACGAAAAAGTGAGGGCCCTGCAAGCCCATCACTCCCAGGTCATGAAAACCAACATCGAAGATCTGTCCATCGTTGAAGTCGCGCGTTCCAGTGCCAACTTTCGCGGCATCCAGGGAAGGGTGAAGTATGCCGAGGCGTTTCATTCTCTGAGGTTGTTTATAAATATTTAGATGAATAACCAAGAAAAAATAGTCGGCAAAGAAACGATTCCGCATTCAAGGCCGACTCTCGGTCCGCAAGAAGCCAAAGCAGTATCAGCGGTTATTGAGTCGGGTTACATCGCTGAAGGGGAAATAGTTAATACATTTGAAAGTGCCTTTGCAAAATTCCTGGGTGTTGAATATGCAACGAGCACAAATTCGGGTACCTCTGCGTTACATTTAACCCTGCTTGCGATGGGGGTCGGACAGGGGGATGAGGTGATCATTCCCAGCTATGTCTGCAGCGCTTTGCTTAACGCCGTCAATTATACCGGGGCCACTCCAATTTTGGCCGATATAAACCCTGATACATATAACCTGAATGCGGCTGATGTACAAAGATTCATCAAGAAAAGTACTAAAGCCATCATCGTCCCCCATCTTTTCGGGCTGGCAGCGGATATGGAACCACTCCTTGAACTCGAGGTGCCGATCGTTGAGGATTGTGCCCAATCTATCGGCGCCACTCATCATCAGCGCCCGGTCGGCTTGTTTGGGGTGGCAGGCATATTTTCATTTTATGCAACCAAGGTGATCACCACCGGTGAAGGCGGTATGGTGACCACCAATTCCAGCGATATTGCTGCGCGGATCAGAGATCTGAAAGCGTATGACAAACGGGAGGATTATAAGATCCGCTTTAATTACAAAATGACTGATATTCAAGCGGCTCTGGGAATTGTTCAATTGAAACAGCTTCGATCCTTCATCCGGCGCCGTAAGAAGATCGCTGAAGGTTATAACAGGGCGTTTTACGATCTGCGTCTAAAACTTCCCCCAACCGATACCGGCCAAATCTATTTTCGCTATGTGCTTGATTTGAAGATGGATTCTAGGCCGTGGATTCAGGAGCTTGCCCGTATGGGGATAACCTGTGATCGACCGATACATTTTCCCCTTCACCAAAACCTAAAACTTGGTGGCTATCCAGCTACAGAAAAAGCCTGGAAGCAATCTTTGTCGATTCCCATTTACCCCACACTGACCGATGAGGAAATCAGCAGAGTTATCGAATCTGTGACACGCTGTTGCGAGAAATTTGCTAATTTTATTTAAAATCCTTGTTCAAAATCGAAAACCTGATCCTCTGGGCGCTAGATCAGAGATGATCGGTTCTACCATAGATCATATCTGTTCGTGGTTTTCCGCCGGGTCGAATTCTGGTGCTGACAGCTGACACCCAAAACCTTGTATGTATTTTAAATTGACAGAATACGTTATTCGATGCTTACAGTCCGCCTTGTATGGTTAAGATAATAAAAAATAATATTTAATTCGGGAGGTGCGGGGAGTGTCCCCCACGATGTTGAATTTTTTGAATTACCATTTGGTTAGACGAATTCTACCCGCATCCGGCTAACCGGCAAAAAAATGACCTTCGTGCAATTAATTCGACACTTTATTGACAATTGTAAGAAATGCGATCATCGCCACAATTTATTAAAATTATTAAAAAATCAGAATATTATAGTCCATATCGCGATAGGATCAAATGGCATGAAATGTGCAATTATTCGAAGAAAAAATCTGTAACCCGATATAGTAGGCCCAGAAATTTGCAATAGTTTTTATTTTTTCCTTAATATTTTAGCAAAGTTGCCGATAATTAAATTGGTGGCTATAGGGTTTCCGGCTGTCTGACAATTTGGCCGGCTAAGTTTTATTGATATTTACCTAGATTCGACTCGTTTTAATATGTTGATTCAATAAATTCCGGTATGGAAAAAACGCTAAATCAAAATATTACTACGAAATCCAGTACATTGGCCAACAATTGGGTGAGGGAAAACGACCAAACTTCGCTTGTCGTGGAAAACATGCGGCAAGAAGTTTGGCTGAAAAAAAATCCTCTCGGGATTAGCTGGTATCTTTTTGTTCCCCCTCTGGCGATGACCAGTGTGCTGCTTGTGCCGCAGGCCAGAGATTTTTTTTTAAGTGTCGGGTGGCGCTGGGCCCATGTGATGTTATTATCATTTGGTATTTCATTTAGCCTGAATCCAATATTTTCAAAGATTGCATATAAGTTAAACATGCTTGATCACCCTAATCAGAGAAAGCTTCACCATGAGGCAACGCCATTGCTCGGAGGTGCTGCTGTTTTCGCGGGATTTTTAGCCGCATTATTGATAAACGGCATTTTTTCGCTGGAATTGGGTGCCATCCTGATTTCCGCAATGATTCTTTTCGGGATCGGGGTGTTGGATGACTATAAGGAGATACCCGCCGGAATGAAACTCTTAACCCAGCTGATTTGTGGAGTTCTGGTCATCACTTGTGGAATCGTTCTGCGGGTTATTCCGCTCGAATTGGGGCTGTTTGCATATGCGGGCAATGTAATGCTGACCTTATTCTGGATCATTGGAATTACCAATGCCATGAATTTTTTTGACGGTATGGATGGCCTTGCTGCCGGCCTGGGGGCCCTGATCGCCTTTTTTCTGGGCGTGGTTGCGTTTCAGACCGCCCAACCGTTTATCGGCTGGATCGCTGTTGCCATGATGGGAAGCTGTATCGGCTTCTTACCATATAATTTCAAAATTAAGGGTAATGCGAAAATTTTTCTTGGTGATGCAGGAAGTACCGTAATCGGGTTCATTTTAGCCTGCGTTGCTGTTTATGGGGACTGGGCAGAAGGCAACACAGTCGTTGCGCTGATTTCTCCCCTTTTAATATTCTGGATACTCATTTTTGATATGATCCATATTACGTTTGACCGTATTCTGACCGGAAAGGTTTTAAACCTTCGTCAGTGGATTGAATATGTCGGTAAAGATCATCTCCACCACCGCCTGGCAATTGTGCTAGGCGGCAAAAAAAAGAGTGTGCTTTTCATTTACTTACTCAGTTTGTGTTTAGGCCTCAGCGCCGTGGCGCTAAGAAATGCCAGGGTTGTTGATGCAATTTTACTCATTCTGCAAGCCTCCATTATGGTGGTCTTGATCACTTTACTGGAAAGAAGGGGACGTTTACAAAACGGAACACTCGAATCAGGTTAAAGAAACTGGTTTTAAATTCGGTGTATCATGAGTCTGCTAGAAATTCGCAATATGAAAAATATAGCTCAGAAAAAAAGCAGCCCGAAAGTAAAGCAGGATTTGAAATTGAGCTTTAGCAAACTGGCAGCCAAGCGGGATAAACAGGTCCTGCCAGCTAAACCGGCCATAAAAGCTACACCTAAATCAAACAGCAATCATAACCGCAAGGGATTATACGAAAAATCCAGTATTTATTTAAACCAGGTGTTGAGCGCTGTGAAAAACCGGAAGAGCTTCGCGTTGGAGCCTGGATTTCAAATTTTACAGAGGATGGTTGAGGGCGAGCATCCGCAGGACGAGTTGTTCATCATGGCGATTCACCTGGACGATCGGTTCAAGTATGTGATTCACCACAGTATAAACGTAGCCATCTTTGCGCTTAAAATGGCTGATGACCTCGGAATCGATCAAACCAGGAAGATTGAGCTTGCCATGGCAGCGCTCTTGCACGATACCGGCATGGCGGTCATACCCGATAAAATACTATACAAGCAGGAAGAACTTAGCCGTCAGGAAATTGACATTCTCAGAAATCGGCCGAACTACAGCTACAAAATTTTGCGCTCATTCGGTGATGGATTTGCCTATCTGGCTGAAACTGCCGCCCAGGTCTATGAGAGAATCGATGGATCAGGATACCCTAGAGGATTAAAAGGAGAAGAAATTCATGAATATGCCCAGATTATAGGGCTGTTGGATATGTATGAAGCCCTTATTCACTCCAGGCCCCAACGGGATAAAGTAACCCATTTTACGGCGGTAAAAGAGGTCATTAATACCTGTAAACACCGATTCCAGCGCAAGCATCTGAAGTCTTTGTTAAGCATCTTCACTGTATTTCCGATTCACAGTTACGTACGGCTGAATTCTAACGCGATTGGCAAGGTCATCGAGACCTATGCCGATCAGCCCATGCGTCCTAAACTTCAGATTTTATACGATTCACAGCGGCGGAGAGTTTTAACGAAAAGAATTGTGGTTCTACCGGAAAACCCTCTGTTGAATATTGTGGATTCCGTATCTGAATCCGAAATTAAGGAACTTTCAAAAATATAAATCCATATTAAATTAAGTAGCCTGTACACTCAGGTTAAGTATTAAATACATTATCATTGAATAGATCGCTTTGCTCTGTAATTTTTTCATCCACTAATAGAGCGAAGGTTTTTTTATGTATTTAGAGCATTGGGAACTGCAAAAAACGCCTTTTGGCAATGTGCCGGCACGCAGCGCATTTTACCGGTCCCCACAACATGAGGAGGCCCTTCGTCGTCTGCTGTATGTAATTGAGCAGCGCAAAGGAGTTGCCATGTTGACCGGAGAGGTAGGCTGCGGCAAGACGACCGTCATCAGAGCGCTATCGGATTTTCTCAAAAAAGAAGAATTTCAATTTGAAACGATTTCCAATCCTGCGTTGCAGCCGACGGATCTGATAAAAGCGATTCTGTTAAAGCTGGGTGGACACGCAAATAACGGTTCCAAAACGGACCTCCTTGATCAATTGCACCAGCATCTGTTCCAGAACGCAGAAAATGGGATCAACACCGTGCTGGCCATCGATGAAGCCCATGTTATCGGCAATCAAGCCACCCTGGATGAACTGCGGATGCTGCTCAATGTTCAATCCGATGATGAATTTCTGATAACCTTGATTTTGCTCGGGCAACCACCGTTGCTGAAAAATATTTCAGAACTGCAACCCTTAAAGGAAAGGATCAGCATTAAGTTCAATCTCGAGCCTTTGGACATTCAAAACACCCTGAATTATATCGTGCATCGCTTAAAATGGGCCGGGGCGACTCGCGGCATTTTCTCCCGGGAAGCCATCCAGGCGCTCTATGAATTTACTGAAGGATTACCGCTGCGCATCAACAATCTGGGTGAACGCTGCCTGCTGCTTGGGTTAATGCGCCAGGCCCGGATTGTTGACAGCAGAATTGTACATGACGCTATTGAAGATATGGAATCATAACCATGAAAAGGATATCAATAACAACCCGGCCAGGTATTTTTTTGGATCTTTTTAAAATTCTGCCTTTGTTGACCGCATTGATGCTTGTTGTAAGCGTATCCGGTTGTGCCAGGAACATAGAAAATTCTGCCACAGCGCCTGCTGTTCCAAAATCCGACGGTATGGCCTCGTCCGGTCAGTTTCGGGCGGTGGTCATTGAGGATATGGACAACGACGGGAAACTGGATATTGTGGGCGGGGCATCATCCCCCGGAATGGTAACAATCAGTTACGGAGATGGTCGCGGCGGAATTTCAGAACCCCTATATCTTCCGACCAAAGGTGAAGTCCGATCTGTCGCCGTGGCAGATATCAACGAAGACGGACTGCCTGATATTGTTTATTCGGTGCAAAAGGAGTCATCCGGAATCAGGGCTTTTTTAAATCAGCTCAATCACCGCTGGATACCCCATAAAGGTCCCATTGAAATAAATAAATACGAAGGGATAGAAGCGGCTGATGTTAACGGGGACGGTCATATGGATATAGTTGCAGCGAACGCAACTTCAGCTACCCAAGGCGGTATTCAGGTCTGGCTGGGTGACGGCAAGGGCCATTGGCCGGTCGAAACAGGACCTACGATTAACGGCATGTACATGGATATTCTCACCGCCGATATCAATCATGACGGAAACCTCGACCTTATCGGGGCCGGATGGGGAACCTATGGATCTTTACGGGTCTGGTTGGGTGACGGCACGGGCAAATGGTCATCTACAAAGCCGTTGGAAAATGGCAGTTTTTACGGATTGAGTATCGGCGACCTGAATGCAGATGGAAATTTTGATATATTCGCCGGCTCCTACAGGCGAGGGGTTCGGATCTTTGTGGGAGACGGCCGGGGAAATTTTTCAAAGATTCTCAGCCCGGCCGAGGTCATGACGCGTCGCGCAAAAGGACAGAAACAAACGGCTGCCGGTGTCGGTGAATTTTCGCGCCCGGAAAAAAACAGGAGTTTCTGGCAGGTGCTTGCGATGGATATTGACGGGGATGGATTAAATGATATCCTAGCCGGCTCATTAGACTCCCAGGGAATATCTGCCTGGCGAAATTTAGCCAATAAAGGCTGGTCGCCTTATCAGGGACCGTTTCCATCCACCGGAAGCTACTATGGAATGGTCTTTGCCGATTTGGATGCTGATGATCGCTTGGATATCTGTGCCGCCAGTTTTAGCGAGGGTATCCAGCTGTGGCCCGGGAAAGATGGTGACTTTAATATCATCCGGCAACGGCAGGTAGATCAGTTGGAGCCATCAGATCGTCGTGCTGAAAAGCAAGAAATACTGGAAAATAATGTGTTCAAAACCATAGAAGGTGTGCCGGAATACAAGATTGATCCCGGCGATACTTTAGAGATATCGCTGTGGGAAGGCAACAAACAGCAAAAGGAAGATTTTTTAGTTCGTCCGGATGGTAAGATTTCATTTGGTTTCGTTGAAGATATATACATCAAAGGACTTACTGCTTCCGAGCTGGATAAAAACTTAACCATCTATTTAAAGGAATATGTCAAAAATCCCAGGATTGACGTGGTCGTAAAGCGGTATAACAGCAAATATATCAGAGTTGTGGGTGCCATTTCTAATAATGCAAGATCTGGTGATTCTTCCGATTCCGGCACCGGACCCGGTCTGTACAAACTGCGAGGCAAAACAACTGCTCTGGAAATAATTACGAGGGCCGGTGGTCCAACTCAAAATGCCAATTTAAAAAATGTTAGTTTTCGTCGTAAAAATGGCGAGTCCAGCACATTGAATCTATACAAGGCTATCCTGCAAGGCGACCAAAGCCAAAATCCGGTATTGGATGACGGCGATCTGGTTTTTTTACCGACAATAAGTGAAACAGGCAATCGGGTATATGTTTTTGGTGAAGTTGAAAAACCGGGCGCCTATACATTTGCCGGATCAGAAATACGGTTGCTTGATATCCTTTCCGAAGCAGGCGGTGCTACCGTTAATGCCGCTGAGTACGAGACAAGGGTGGTTAGAGGTGATCCGACCCAGCCGGAAATCATAGCCGCCAACATCAGAGACCTGGTGGAACAGGGTGATCGGTCACAAAATGTCGCGCTGGTTAATGGGGATTTAATATATGTACCACGCAGCGGAATTGGTAACGTTAACCGTTTTATTGAACAAATCTTCCCGAGTCTCCGGGCAATCGCCACTGCTACCGCTATTGTAGTCAATTTTGATACCATTAATACAATTATAGAATAATTTCCAGGATGTAAGAGCTTGAAAAGTAGGCGTTTGCTGAAATAAGGAAAAGGATATTCAAGATGGCACAATATGATGTCGACCTGAGAGATTACTGGCGAATCATAAAAAAAAGAAAAACTTCGATCCTTTTTATGATCCTGTTAGTTGGGTTGTGCAGCTATGGATTTGCCAAAATCAAGGAGCCGGCGCCGCTTTTTGAGGCAAGCTCCGCCATCAAAATCGATCGATTCTCCAACATGGCATCCATATTAACCGGCGATTACTGGCGGCAGTCGGAGAATATGGTAACCCATACCTATATTATTACCAGTTTTCCGGTCTTATGTCAGACAGCCAAGTTATTGGGGTGGCTGCCCGCAGACATGCCTGAGGGAAAAGTTCAAACCTCCAAAAAATATCTTTCAATTATCCGGCGTCTGAAGAACATGGTTGAACCGGAGCATCAGTCAGGGACCAACATTATAAACATCCGGGTGCAATCCGAACAGGCCCATGAAGCATCGGCGGTAGCCAATGCATTTGCGCGTTCCTACCGCGAATATAACATTCGAGAAAAGAATAAAAAAACCTTCGAGACCAAGGCTTTCATCGAAGAGCAGTTGCGGTTGACATCCAATCGCCTTAAACTGGCTGAAAATGAGCTTCAGGCGTTTAAAAAAAGCTACGGACTGATATCGCTGGATGCCCAAACCCAGAACACGTTGAACAGACTCTACGCGGTTGAGACGGAGTATGAGAAGACAAAAATAGAGAAGGACGAGATAGCGTCACAGTTGCGCATGATTCAGGCGAATAATATAGCAGCTTCCGGCGAATTAAAAGAAAGCTTATTTACCGCCGGGCCGAATTCTCCCGTGTTTGGGTTGAAAACCAAACTGAGTGAGTTGCTGTTGAAGCGCCAGACCCTGTTGATCAATTTTACAGATAAACACCCCAGGGTAATAGAAATCGACGACCAGATTCAGGCCGTGCTGCATGAAACAAAGAAAGAGTTACAATCATTACTAAATTCCTATAAAACCCGGGAACAGGACTTTGCGCAAAGAATTTCTCAACTTCGCCGCGAGAATCTAAGCCTGCCGGAAAAAGGTCTGCTATTGGTGCGGCTGCAACGGGATGTCGAGTTGCAGGAATCCCTCTACTCCCAGCTAAAGGAGAAGTACCAGGAGACCTTAATCCAGGAATCCGGCAAAGTGGAGGAAGTGACCATCCTCAAACCGGCCATTTCGCCCGAACAACCTTTTAATATCCCTTCTAAGATTATGATTGTTGTCACCGGTGTTGTGATGGGCCTTATCCTCGGGGTCGTATTTGCTTTTCTGGCCGAGGTATTTGACACCTCTATGGGGACCATCGAGGATGTGGAAGAACTGCTGAATGTTTCAGTGCTGGGTGTTATCCCCCAACTGGACGATGAAATAAAAGGAAAACTGCTGTCGGACCGAGGACCCCGTAATAATGGTAGATTGCGGTATCTGGTTACGCACTATGATCCCAAGTCTATGGGGGCTGAAGCATTCAGAGCATTGAGAACCAATCTTCAGTTCCTGCGATTGGAAATGCAGGGCAAACTATTTCTGATTACCAGTTCATTCGTGCAGGAAGGTAAAACTCTAAATGTCGTCAATCTGGCTTTGAGCATGGCCCAGGCAGGCAACAAGGTTCTCCTGGTGGATGCGGATTTACGCAAACCCCTGGTTCACAGAATATTTGGGTTGTCCAGAGAACCTGGTATTACGGACTACGTGTTGGGAAATTATCCATGGCAGGAAGTCACCAATACAATTGCCGACATAATGTTGGGTGATTTTGGAATCGATGATATTCTAACGACACCGGGCATGGATAATATTAACGTGGTCACCGCCGGCACGAAGCCGCCTAACCCTTCAGAAATAGTAAGTTCATCTCGATTTAAGGATTTTTTAAAAGAAGCCAATAAAGTCTATGATTTCGTATTTGTTGATTCACCGCCACTTCTACCGGTAGCAGATGCCGCCGAAATTGCCCCGTTGATGGATGGCGTATTTATGGTTTATACGGTGGGGAAGATCGGACGGGGTGTTTTAAAACGGGCCAAATCCAACCTGGATAATGTGGATGCCAAGGTTTTGGGCATCATATTGAACAACGTCAAACCCGAAGCCGGCCCCGAGTATTTTAAATATCACTCCCAGCATTACTACGGCCCGGAAGGAGAAGGGGCGCATAAAAAAAGAAATTTTTCAAAATGGTTGGAAAATTTCAAAGGTATGGTAACTAAAGGGAGATTGATTAAATTTGCCGTGCTCCTGGTTGCGTTGATATTGTTGGCAATGGGAATATATTGGCAGGATTTAAACCAATTATCCAACGAATGGCTTTCCTCATTTAAAACGATATTTAATTCAAAGTAAGCGTGCTTTTTTTATATTCTTGGAGACAGGCTCATAAATTGAGAAAAAAAACAATTATGCAAATGTCCGCTAAATTGATTTGAGGTGAATCGTGCGGTCGCTTATCTTAGCAATGGTATCTTTGTTGATCGCTCTATTGGCTGGTTTTTTGATCACCCAATTCTCACCGACTATGCTTCTTATCGGGGTTCTTGCCTTTGTTATCTTTGCCGTCTCATTTATCAACATTGAATGGGGCCTCTACATCTTAATATTTTCCATGCTTTTGTCGCCGGAAATCATAGCCGGGGATACCGGACCAGAATCTCTGGGCCGAGGGGTCACGTTGCGAGCGGAAGACTTTTTGCTGGCAGTTATTGGACTTAGCTGGCTTGCCAGGAATGCCGTTGATAAAGAACTTGGCCTATTTTTAAAAACACCCTTAAACAAAGCCATTTTGTTTTATGTATTGACATGTGTCCTATCCACCGGATTCGGTATCATGGCTGGCCGCGTCGAGATGAAAACCGGATTTTTATATGTGTTAAAGTACATTGAATACTTCCTTGTATTTTTCATGATGGTCAATCATGTCCGCAACAAGGATCAAATAAAAAGATTTTTAATCTGTTTGTTTTTTACTTGTTTCATCGCGTCTCTGGTTGGTGCATTTCAAATCCCCGGGGGAGAACGTGTAAGCGCACCATTTGAAGGTGAGATCGGAGAACCCAACACATTCGGCGGATACCTGCTTTTTATGGGGTGCGTGGCTGCCGGTTTACTAGCCAAGGCCGATAATTTGAAAACTAAGCAAGTAATGACAGTTTTAATAATTTGTATCATTCCGCCGTTTTTATTCACTCAATCTCGAACTTCCTACCTGGCAATTGTGCCTGCTCTTATTGTGCTGGGTTACATGACGGATCGCAGACAAATTATCATAGGTTTACTGGCGATCGCTTTGTTGGTTAGTCCTCTTTTTCTGCCCAAGGCCGTCAAAAATAGAATTATGTTTACCTTCACCCAACCCAAGGAGCAAGGTCAGGTTCAGATCGGCGATGTGCGTTTGGATACCTCGACATCTGCCAGGATACAAAGTTGGAAGGAGGCTTTGAGGGATTACCCCCAACATCCTTTGCTAGGTTACGGAGTCACCGGTTATCCATTTATAGATGCTCAATTTCCTAGGGTGCTTGTGGAGACAGGAATTTTAGGTTTGACTGCTTTTTTATATCTACTCTATGCTATATTAAAATTAGCACTGAAAAATCTCAAAGAAGTAAAAACCCCCTACTCCCAGGGCCTCTTGATCGGGTTCTTATCTGGATTTTTAGGGCTTATCGTGCATGCCTTCGGTGCGAATACTTTTATTATCGTACGCATAATGGAGCCTTTCTGGTTTTTTGTGGGGATTATAACTGTATTGCCGGCTTTGGAACGCCAGCAAGCCGAGCCGAGCCAGCCGGCAAAAGTGACGGGTCGAGTTGTGACGGATCATTCCATTTCCACCGCGCGCTAACTTTTTTTTACCCGGAAGTGCTTCTTTCTAGCTGGATTCGCGCCAGCAAAAGTCCTGTAATGGATTTAGCATCCTGAATTTCTCCCAACCTAATCATCTCAATTGCTTCACTGAATCCGACTTCATGAACATTTATGATTTCATCCGGATCCAAGTCTTGCTCGGCCGGCTGTAAATCTGTTGCCAGGTAGATATGAATCCTTTCATCCGAGTATCCCGGCACCGGCGTTATTTCCCCCAAACTCTGCCATTGGTTGGCCGAATAACCGGTCTCCTCAATCAGCTCTCTTTTGGCACAAATTATCACAGATTCCTGCGGATCTATGGTACCGGCGGGAATTTCCCAGATGTACTGCCGCAGCGCGTGACGGTACTGTTTAAGCAAAAGAACGCGGGATTCATTTAATATGGGAATGATGGCGGTTGCACCGGGATGCTCCACAAATTCCATGTCGGTGGTGACGCCATTGTCCAGGGTGACATTTTCCCTGATCAGATTGAATACTCGGCCCTGATGAACGGTTGTGCGGCTGTTTATGATTGTGGTCGTAGAGTTCTCCATTCCTTCAGCGCCTCCCTGCCTGCCGGTTATTTTTTCTTATTTGGCTTTCACTAAAAATATAGTATATAAATAATAAGTCTATCGTCAACAGGTTTAGCCATGCCGGGGAAAAGAAAAAATAATCCGAGCGGTTATCTTTTATTATGCGGCCTTGTGTTTGTTTCCTGCCAGGTAGCCCGAACCACCTATGACATTACCGAAGAAACCGTCAAAGCCACTTACAAAGTCTCAAAATTTACCGCCAAATCCGCCTTCGGTGCCGGCAAACTTATTTATCATGTCGGCGGTTTCGCCTTTAAGGTGGTTGCTGCACCGCTCAGCTGGCCTTTAACCCGGCAGGAGATCGAGACGATTGACGGACTTCCGCCCAAGGAAGCCATCCGGCGGAAGAAAGTTAAAAAATCACCCTATGTCGTTAAAGGACGGCGGTACGTGCCCATGTCCGTGGCCCAGGCGCGCAATTATCGGGAAACCGGCATCGCATCGTGGTATGGCTTTGAAACCTATCACCAAAAAGACGGCCACATGACGGCCAATGGTGAAGCGTTTGATCCGAACGGACTCAATGCGGCGCATAAATATCTACCCCTGCCGACCTTCGTTAAGGTCACGAATCTTGAAAACCGCCGGAGCATAATCCTGCGGGTAAACGATCGCGGACCCTTCGTCGACGGTCGGATTATTGACCTGAGCGCCGGCGCCGCCCGCAAATTAGGATTTTATGATAAAGGAACCGCAAAAGTCCGGGTGGAGACCTTTGCGGGTGAAGGGTAAAAAAAATGCCTAAAATGCCTAAAGTCAGACCGCGTCCTTCAGCTTGGAAAAATAGGTGTGATTCTTTTTTTGTCGTGGAATTACATGAAAATTGGAACGGTCTATGGGAATTAAGGAATTGAAGGAATTCCACCTATTCTTTATTATATTGATTTTATCCTTCTAATCCCCCAATCCCTAAATTCCTAAATTCCTCAATCCCTTTTCTAATTATCTTTAATGATCAACTTGATCTCATCCGAATTGGCCTTCAGCTCCGGCGCGTACATGGCATAACCCCGGGTGGGCAGGGCGCTGAATTTGCCGGGTGTTTCCGCCCTCAGCCGGTAGCTGATACTGTGCCGGCCCCGGGCCAGTCGCTGCACGAAAAAACAGACTTTGCGATCACGGTATTCTACGTAAGCCCCCATCTCATTGTTGTTGTAGCCGCTGCGCACTTCCACCGGTTCAAAGCCGGCGGCCTTTAAATCCTCAAACACCAAATATTCATAGTCGTTTTTGCTTTCTATCTCCAGTTCTACTTCCACCAGATCGCCGCTTTTTATTGCCGACAGATTTTGCAACGGCTGCCGCACAAACTTTTCAACCCTGCGGTCCACCACCTGGCCATGGGATCCGACATCTTTTATCTTTTTGTCAGCTTCTTTTAAGCGGTAAACCTGACGTTGGACTTTGATTTCCAGGCCTTCGGCCGTAATGAAATCTTCGAGGGTGAAGTAATCCAGGTAGGCATTGAAATAGATAGATCCCTGACCGGTTTTTTTAAGCTTCAATGTATGGGGGCCGGAGGTGATATCGGCGCCTTCAAGGATTAATTTGTTATCGAAAGTGAAAAGATTACCAGCGTTGATTCTGACGGTTTTCCTTTTGATGCCGTCAAAATAAATATCCAGGGTTAAATCCGGTCGATCCTCTCCGCTGTTGGTCAGGTATTCCGCGAATGCTTCCACCACAACGGCCGTATCCCGGGTGCTTTTCCAGTATGTGGCGTGTTTGCGGTTGTTGAGCAGGTATTTTACCAATCGTGAAGCCTTTTGGCTCTGAGGATCAGTTCTACTGAGCAGCTTGAGGTAATATCCATGGGCTTCGTATTCACTGCCGTACCAGTACCACCAGTAAGATTGATTGGGCAGATTCAAGTAAGCCGTCTGGTTTTCGTCATCCTGCACCAGGTATTGTTCGATGTTCTGTAAAATCATGGCAAGCTTTGCGGAATCCTGCATTTCATACAAAGCCATACCGAACATCGCCTTGGCATACACTGCCAATTGGTGGCGGTCACGGTAAAGATAGTCACGCATTTCCTTGCGATCGATGTTTTCATCGACCAGCACCATGTAGACAAAGGCATCCAGATTGTCGGCCTGTCGCTTGCCGTCTTTTTTCTTCAAATCATAGCGGTGGAGCCGCTCAACCTGCTTATTCTGGTAATGTTGCAGCCAGCGAAGGCCTCGGTCCAGGACACCGCCCGGCAATATTGCATCGTTTGCCCGGGCAATTTGCAGCCCGTGCACGACATAGGCGGTGGTGTGGGGATAGGATCTTTCCCCATAACCGCTAAACCAGCCCCAACCGCCGTCGGATAACTGCATATTCGCCAGTCGTTTGACACCGGTCCGGACCATATCGGCTACCATTTCTTGATCGAATACCGGATTGTGGTCATAACGGCGCCATTGTTTGGTCCGTTGCGCATCATCACCGATTTCCTGGGAATTGAGATTGGTCCGTTTCTCCTCAATCGCCCGCAAATCAAGTCCCATTTTCAGCAAAGTATGCTGGGTGATTACGGTTGGCAGAAAGCGATTCAAGGTTTGCTCGGTGCAGCCGTAAGGATAACTTGTCAGGTAGGGCAGGGCATCGACCATGGCCCCGGCCAGCGTGGGTGAAAATCGCAGTTCCAAGCGCGACTCATCTACCCGCCGCTCTGCCGGAACTTCAAATAATACAGCAGCCTCGGTTTTTTCAGGCCGGATAACGCCGCTTTTCGGCACCTGCTTGGTCATGCCGTGAACGTAGACCGGAAAATGCATCTGGACGGCATCCGACTCTTCATCGGTCAGCGCCTGCATGCGAATGACGGCTTCGCCCTCTTTGACCACGCCGATCCGCCAATCGACGCGCTTTTCACCATTGGGGTCGATGACTATTGATTTTATGGGATTTTCTCCATTTAACAGGGCCAGACAGCCACCCTCAAACTCCAGACTGACACGGGCTGTTTTTTTATTTTTCAGGTAATTGTGGACATTGGCCGACAGGACGACTTCGTCGGTTTCGACAAAAAAGCGCGGCGCCTGCAGACGCAGTATCAAATCCTTGCGCGTGACCACCTCAACCGAGCCCTGGCCGACTTTGGTGCCGTGTCCCATGGACCATACCATGGCTTTCCAGCCGGTGAGATTTTCGGGCATGGTAAAATCGACTTCAGCCATCCCGGAGCTGTCGGTCAGGATAGTCCCGCTCCAAAATGCGGTGTCGGCAAATTTGGTGCGTACCAGGGGGTTCACAAGATCCTCCGCAGGGGCCGGTTCACCGGCCAGCTCTCTTTTGGCGGGTGCTTTCTTTTCCCCGCTAAAGTTGTCCTCTTTGAGCTTTTTCATCATCCCTGCCTTTCCGGCAACTCTGGATTCTGCTGCTGCCGGCGCCATATTCGATCGCAACGACTCCTGCGCGACAGCCTCATCCCTTTCGCCGCCCTCCTTATCTGAAATGTCCTGGAACATGATATGGCCGAATACGCCGATATTGCCCATGGGGACTTCATTTTTCCTTAAAAGATTATAGAAACGACGTGCCAGGCTGGATTCGGTCTGAGACTGATGCTGGCGCCGCCATTTCCAGAAAAAGCTTCTTATTTCGGGCACATTGGACCCGCCGGATATATATTCCAGGGCACGGTCATAAACGGTCATTACCGCGGCTCCCGGAAATGGTTCTCCGTTGTAGTCCGTGATTTTGATTTTAAAATTTGCCTTTTGTCCGGGGCGGTATGCGTTCTGAGATGGATTGATTGCGACATTCAATACCCGTTTTTCCGGCGGCACGATAATTTCACGCACCTCACTGTAGAGTTTGCCGTCATAAACGGTAACGGCCTCCACGAAAAAGTTGGGCATATCCTTCTGGGTAACGGATATTTCTGCAACGGTACTTTTACCGGTCATGCGGATGACTTTCGGCGGCAGGTAAATTCCGTTGGCCGGGCGCACGAACAACACCACCGCAGCCCCGGCACGGTCGGTATTGATCTGGAGCCTGAGACGATCCCCCGGAGCGTATTCACTTTTATCCGGAACCAGTTCGATTTTGGAAAAGCGATACCGGGCTCCGTCATCTCCTTCACCCCGTACCGTAAATACATAGCCCCCTTCAATGGTGTGGTTTTTTAAATCCGTTACCTGGAAAGACAAACGATACTGCCCGGCCCGGGAAGCCTGCAACTGTATTTGAGTCTGGCCCTGGGGATCCGTATCCAGTTTCCAGCGGCCCACTTCAGACTCTTGCGGCGCATTATCACGGTAAGTGATTCGCAGCAGCCTTAGCAAACCTTGGCCCTGAACCGGTTTTTGATCCAGCGTCTGGGCCTTGAATCCGGCTTGAATGGAATCGCCTACCCGATAATGCCCCCGGTCAACCCAGGTATAAACTTTAAATGGACGACGGGCCGCCAGCACTTTACCCTGGCCGACAATGGTGCGTCGAGATTGATCACGCACTTCTGCGCTGATGGTGTAGCGATGATCCTTATCCCCGTGGATCAGTTTGGTCAGTTCAGTATCGATCTCGACCCGGACCGTGCCATCCTCGCCGATTTTGACTTCACCCTCAGCGACTACCTCAGGCGGTTGCTGCGGCCAGTGCTGCCACCAGCTGAAGACCGGTCTTCTGCAGCCCCATAGGCGCCAGCCGGGATACCAGGCATAGTCATAGCCGTACCACCAGTATCCGGGCCCATAAAACCAATCCCAATAAAATGTGGGATACCAGCGGTCGTCGTGTTCGGTTCGATAAACCTTGTATTTTACGGTGGCCTCGGTCACCGGTGAACCAAAGTAGTAACCGGCCTTGATGATCGCGGTTATTTTTTCACCCAGCATGACCGGCTCTTCAGGAGCCGCTACCTTAACTTCAAATTCAGGTTTTTTATATTCTTCCACCCGAAAGGTATTGCCGCCGTAAACGCCCCCTGAACCATGAGAAATACGATACACACCGAGCGGAGCATCCTGCGGGATATCGAATTCACCATCCAGGCCGCCATGGGAATCGGCCTGGATACCGCGCGAAAAGATTTGTTCATTCTTGGGATTATGAATCCTGACGGAAAACGATCGACCGGCATAGACGGAAGCATCCGCTTGATCATACTTGGCATGGCGCACCCAGAGTTTAAAACGAACTTTTTGTTTGGGGCGGTAGACCGGCCGATCGGTCATGATAAAGGTTTTCATTTGATTGTATTGGCGATCATAGTAGTTCGGGTACCAGACACTGGAAAAACCTATAAAAGCCAGCCGTTTGCCGGCCCTGACCAGCGCCAGCCAATGATAATCATTTTTCATTTCCGATGGAGCCAGGATGATCCGACCGTCTTTGTCGGTTTGACGAGAAAAATCATGATAGAAGATTTGGTAGCGGTTGGTGCCCTTGATCCGCTTTGTCCGATAGCCGAAAAATTTAACCTTTGTATCTGAAAGAGGCTTGCCCTTGACGGCATCTGCTGCATAATACAACACCTGCTTGTCAAGGGGTTTTTTGACGAGGATGGTGTCGCTAACCCAGATAATTATGCGGGCGGTGTTGCCGTTGCGAATTTTGCCAACTAGCAGGTAGGCGCCGGGTTGATCCAGCGGCCGGGGTAGATTGACGGTGATACGCCGATCCCAGTGTCTTTTATCCGGGTTCAGCCTCAGATCCCAATCCGCAGCCTCCCGGCCGATGTATTTGGTTTGATTTTCATGGATCAGACGCCAGCCGATATCGTCGATCCGGACCCTGTTCCAGTCCAATCGCCACGGATTGGACCGAATATAGGATTTAACATCATCCAGCAGTCGGTCAATCCGGATATGGTAGGCTTTAAAATTAACCTCTGTACCATTGCGAAAACGATACTCCACAGTTGGCAAGCGACCGGAAGGCTGGGAGCCGATGGGTTCAAAAATGCCCCAGTTTTTGGTTATCTGATCGATGTGCTGACGGGACTCGGAAGCGTTGTATTTTTTATAGCTAATCCAGTAATCGACAGACCGGTCATATAACCGACGGTTTTCGTAAATTTGGGCCAGCATTCGTAAGGCACTATTTGCATACCCTTGATTCGGATTGCGGGCGATTTCATTCAAAAGTCTGATGTAGTTAAATTCTTCGGGCAGATCAAAGCGCTTGACACCGTTGGCCAATCGGGCCAGCGTCTCATCATCAGTCAACGTGTGAACCTCATACGGGCTTGATTCGTCTTTCTTTGAATCCTCATTCGATACTGCCCGACTCCCGGCAAAATAATGACTGTAAGCCGATAAGGTCTGGACACCAAATTGCTGGTGCAGAAAGGATGCAAACGTAAATTTTACCTGGGAATCGAGGCCGGGGTTTAGTTCGGCGGCTTTGACCAGTAGCCAGCGCCAGCGCTCTCCGTCCGATTTGGCAGCGTCAAAACTAGTCGGAATTTTGTGCAACACCGGCCGACCTTCTGGATCGACCGGCGCTCCCTGGGTGCTGCGGCCGTAATCATAACCATGGCCGGATTCGTAATCGGGCAGGCTGCTCAGGTCGGTTAAATATTGCAGGCGCCAGGCCTGCTGGTAGCCGCTGTATTGGATGATAATGCGGGCATACTCCAGGTAAAAAGCGGCAGCTTCATGGCGAGCCGGCTCAGCAGCAGTCAATTTCAGGGCGTGGGTCATCAGCTGTAGCGCCCTGACACGATCACGCTGGATGGCGTTCGCATACCGGCCGCCGCCGCGGTGCTGTCCGCGATGAAATTCCCCGGCCACCGTATAGCCCCAGTGATTATTTTGACTGTAGCTGGCGGCGGCCGCCCGCAGCAGGCGCCAATTGTTGAAGTGCTTAGCGATCACCGCTTCGCGAAAGGTATCTAACTCGCTCAAACGGTTCAGATTGCGCAGGCACTGCCAGGCCTGCAAAAGGTCATTGCCGATTAATTTTGGATCGTTGGCCGCCTCAAGGCACAGCTGTTGATACAACAGATAGGCGTCTTTCCAGTTGCCGTCATGGTATGCCTGGATTGCCTGTTTGCGGATTAGCTCGTGCCCGGCCTGTCCGGCCCAACAATTGGCGGCCGCCGCCAGGGCCAGGATGATGATCAAGCAGATGTATTTGGTCGGTTTCATTGCTTTGCTCCTGATTACAGACATTTTAGAATAATTGTCCGGGTAATCGGTTGACGTTGAGAATTATAAATCGTTTAAACCTTTGGGCCATTGCAGCATTTCTTACTATTTTATTAGGTTATTCATTGAACTGTCAACATGTGCACCGAGCTTTTACATAAGTTTTACATGTGCGATCGATGGTTGAAAGGTTCAGGGCCCAGTGGCTCAGCGGTTCAAGGTTCAGTGCAACCGCTGGCAGTAGAAGCGTCCAGTTCGATCGAAAAAGAATCTTTTACAATGTTTCATATGATCACCGCCGCTGGCCGCAAGCGGCCAGTCTGATCGTAGAAGAAACTGTAATTTCATATAAGGGCGAGGCTTCAGGTGCCGGGGTGCGGATGTCCGATGGCAAAATCGAAATATGATCTTTGATACGGTGCCGCTAAGCGACGATCTTTATGGTAGGCTCGTCGGGTGAGAAATTGTAGGCATTGGGATTGGCGGCGGGAATAATATTGGATGACATTTCATCTGTTGAGTCATCCTGCTTTGGTTTCTCGGCGTTTTCCTTTAGCAGTTCTGTGCGGGCCTCAGCCTCGATCTGAGATGCTCTGGCGGCTACGCTGCGGTCCTGGCCTGATGGTTGTGAAGGTGCCAGGGCCGCCCGTTTGATCTGTTGCATTTTGGTGATCGTATCTTGGGGATCATTTTCGCGGGACGTGTCGATTTTAACCTCTCCGCCCACGGCATACATCTTCCCGTCGGGCCCGCGCTGGTATTGATAATTTGCACCGCCCATGACCAATCCGGCACCGGCCGCCATATGGGCTCGTTCATGCGCTTTTACTTCCTGGTCGGTTCTTTTGAGCTCATCGACTTCCCGTTGCTGTTCGAGATCAAGTTCGCTATTGCCCGGAATGCCGGTGGCCGCTCCTTTAACCTCATTTTGTTGTTCCCGGCCCTGTTTTGATATTTTCACGGTGTCAACGGATTGAGACGCATGCGTGGTTGGCACCTGATCATGCGTATTCGCCGACGGAGCGCAGGTGCCTGTGCCGCATGGTGAAGACTGGATATCTGGGATACTGTCAATCATAACATTTTACCCTGGAACATAATAAAAAAGTATGTGGTTTTTATATCGGCACTTGTGCTTGATAACTTTAATCGATATTGGATCTCCTCTTGACCTTTTGTTAAAATCGCGATAAACTACTGTATTCAGTATATAAAATTACCATTTGCAGTGGTCGGTGAATGGTTTGACAGGGTTTGAAACCGATCGCGATTTTAAACGAGAAAGGAACTTCAATGAAAAGACCGCAAATAAAGACTTCGTTGCCCGGACCGCAGGCCAAGAAATTGATTAAATTGGACAAGTCATTTGTTTCCCCTTCCTATACTCGTGTTTATCCGCTCGTTGCCGATAAAGGCAAAGGCCTTTGGATTCAGGATGTCGACGGCAACATCTTTCTTGATTTTACCTCGGGAATTGCCGTAAACGCTACCGGCCATTGTCATCCTCAGGTAGTTAAAGCGATTCAGGCACAGGCCAAGCGCCTGCTGCATATGTCCGGCACGGATTTTTATTATACGCCCCAGATTAAGCTGGCCGAAAAGTTGGCGGCACTGGCTCCCGGTAGAGGGGCTAAAAGAGCATATTTCGGCAACTCCGGTGCTGAAGCGGTGGAAGCCGCTTTTAAGCTGGCTCGCTGGCACACCAAACGCGAGTTGAACATTGCTTTTTTCGGTGCTTTTCATGGGCGCACCATGGGGGCCCTTTCTCTAACGGCCAGTAAAACAGTGCAGAAAAAACACTATAATCCCCTCGTACCCGGTATTACCCATATTCCCTATGCCTACTGTTACCGCTGCGCTTACAATCTGACCCACCCCAAATGCGGCCTGTACTGTGTGCACTGGGTTGAAGATACCCTTTTTCGTACCACGGTGCCGGCGGAAGAGGTTGCGGCGATATTTGTGGAACCCATTCAGGGGGAGGGCGGCTATATCGTTCCCCCACCCGGATTTCACAAGGAATTAAAAAAGATAGCCAAAAAATACGGTATCTTGTACGTCGCTGATGAAGTTCAGTGCGGCATGGGGCGGACCGGCAAAATGTTCGCGATGGAGCATTTTGGCGTGACGGCGGATGTCATTGCTGTGGCCAAAGGCATTGCCTCCGGATTGCCCCTCGGTGCCATGATTGCTCCGGCTAAAATCATGAACTGGGAAGCCGGCTCCCATGCATCAACCTTTGGCGGCAATCCCCTGTCGTGCCAGGCAGCCATGGCGACCATTGAGCTGCTGGAGAACAACCTAATGAAAAACGCCACCAGGCAGGGGCAGCGGCTTTTCAAAGGTTTGCTTGAACTGCAAAAAAACTATGAATGCATTGGAGATGTGCGCGGCAAAGGTTTGATGGCGGCTGTTGAACTGGTTAAGGATCGTGAAACCAAAGCGCCGGCGACGGATTGGCGGAGCCGGATCATCAATAAGGCATTTGCCAAGGGATTGCTGGTGTTGGCCTGCGGTGAGAACAGCATCCGATTCTCTCCGTCCCTGACGGTCACAGCGGGGGAAGTTGATGTTTGTCTGTCAATATTTGAAGAAGCAGTAAAAGAAGTGGCGGAATAAAAGCGGGTTGCGTGTTGAACGTTGCGAGTTGTGGGTTGTGAGTTGTGAGTTACGGGCATTCAAAGGTGCGCGGCGCAAGGCAATTGACGAACGGCTGAGAATTTATGCTGTAAAGTAGAGCGTGAAGTTTAAAGTATTAACGATAGGGGTTTAATTCAAGAACTTCCTGCTTGCCGTGCCGTAGCTTTTTGGGGCAATGATCTGATCGAGGCTGAAAACTTTCTCAGTCATCAGGGCAGCGATTGTTGATCATGGATTTCAGGTTTCGGATTGGAAAAGCAGCGCTTTTAAGCCGGAGGGATGGGAAGTTTCTACCTTACACCTTACACCCCATACCCTATACCTTGGGCCATATGCCTTGCGCCTGTAACCATAGGCATTGAGCCGATACCTTAACCTCTTTACCCTATATATTGTATCTTTCCGTCAACCACCTCTTGGCTGCTTCGGCCACGCCGCCGTTGTTGTTTGAGGCCACTGTCGTAAAACGGTTTCTGAGATCCGTCGGCGCATTTTCGACCACATAGCTGCAGTCGGTCCACGCGAGCAAATCCAGATCGTTGTAATCATTGCCGACCGAGACAATTTGGCGTTTATCAATTCGCAGTTTTTCAGCCAGCCAGGCCGCTGTCTGGCTCTTTGAGACCGTGGTTGGAAAGATTTCAATCCAGGTCGATTCTCCATCCAGCGGTGAGGTGGTTTGTATGACAGTAAAATCGATTAATTCGTTACGAATCGCTTCCAGGACAGCGGTGCCGCTGCGGGCTGGAACCACTGCCAGCAGCTGGGTTGCAGGGCCGAAACCATTTGCGGTTTCAGTCAGGATAGCCGCATGCCGGCTGTAAAGTTCCAAACGTCTGTCAAAATCATCATTTTTATGATTCGTTCGATAATAGGCGAACATGTGATTGTCGGGAATAGTGCGATGAATCATAAAATCAAGTCGATAGGATTTAAGCACGCTGCTTGCCCGTTCGACTTCGTGCGGTTCGAGATTTACCTTACGAATAATTTCAGCGCCATTAAATTGCAATACCCCGGCCCCGGTGGAAAAAATCACAAAATCCATCGGCAGGTCCGAAATCGTGACGGTATTAAAAGAAAACAATGATCGACCGGTGGCGATAGCTCGAATAATACCGAGTTCACCGAGTTGGCGCAATGCATCCAGATCTTCCAAGGCCACGGTGCGATCGGACCGCAGCAGTGTACCGTCAAAATCCACAATAAATAGCCCGCACGGTTTAACACCCTCTTGCGGGTTGGCTGTCTGGTTGTCCCGGGAGATTGTCATTTAAAGAGATATTAAGAGAGGCTAGGGCCCCTGTCAATTAAAAACGTATATCAAACGATGATCTAAAATTGTTCAGATTGTAGCCTCCAGCGTGCGCCCTGCGCCCTGATTTTGAACCCGGCTAACTCAACGAATGTAATAAAATCAGTATGTTAAACAATAACCAGAGACCGGCACCAACTATCGCTAAAGAAAAACCCTGAAGGTGACGATAAATAGTTAGCGGGAGAAAAAATGGGGAAAATTTATTGAATGGTTTAAATTTTTATTAAATTAAAAAATTTCAGCATGTTGTTCATTAACGGGCTGATCGGAAAATGTTTGGAAAGGAAATTTATAGTGTTTACGGAGGTCAATTGGGACATGGAAAGGGATACGATCATATTCTTTGATAACTTGGGGTTTGGGTGGGTGCTTGATAATATGATGATCAAGGAAATGAAGTTAAACCATCTAAAAGATGACTGTAGCGTTAATAATTCCTTAATTAATATTCTGGAGAATTTATTCGACAATCCCGGTATATGATATGTCTCGCAGCCGATACCCCTCACCAGCAATCAATTGTATAATCGGTGGGTTATCTGGTCGTCCGTGATTGGCCGTGGTTGTTTGTTGATTCAGAATAGATTCGGCGCACAAACTTCAAAGAATCATTCCCGGGTGTTGACGGAATTGCCATTTCTATAAAATTACCCTTATATCCACTGAAAAATTGCAGCCGAATATGTTCGCGCCTGATCACGATTCCCTGGTCTCTAAATATTGCGCCCTGAAAAATATGCGCAGCCTAACGTAATTAAGCCGCCGGCGCTTTGGCCGGCCAAGTTTTTTCAGTTCAAAAAACAAATTATAACCCAGGATTTACTATTTTGCAGGGCGGATTAATTTGTAAATTCAAAAACAATGGTAATATTTTTGTTCTTGGAGAAACAAGCAATTTCACAGGCGCCCGATTTCATAAGACCGGCTGAAATCCGAAACCAAATCGAAATCCTATTTTTCAAGCACGCGATCCATTATTCAGGATAGACTGCACGTATCTCTTTTTGAGGATAGATGTTATGGCAAGAAAACACACCAACAACCACCTGTTCCGCGGGCTTCTGCAATCCTCAGACGGTCTGATCACAAAAGTCATTGATGCCGGCGATCAATCGATAACTTTTGAGGCTGCCTTTGGGCTCAGCGAAGAACTGATTGAACAACTCAAAAAACAGCCGGAGCATATTGTATTCAGCGAGCGGTCCCGAATCGCTAGACTGGGGATACAGATCGAGTGCGAACCGCCCGGAATCGACGGCCTGGAGGCTGATAAAATTAGGCTTTGCCTGGTAGCCTCGGCAGTAATTTCAGGCTATCCGGGTTTAAATGAGATAAAAGATTTTTTCAGCCTGGGACTGCCGGTTGGCAGACTCGTATTTTGTGATCCGGATGCCTTGCTGAGCTCAGATGAAGTTCTGGAGGCAATTGAGCGTGCCGAGCTCAAGCTGCCGGAGGCCACCACCATTTCGAGCGATGGCAGCATTGTTATCGCTCCCCATAAAGTTGTTTGCCGGTTTCGCGAACCGCTGGATAAAAAGACCCTCGGTCGGATTTTGCTTCGCGAAGACGGCCGCGAACTGCTCAACCGTTATCAGGTCCGCAGCGCGGTGCCTTCGGTAAACGTTGCGGCCGGTGAAGGTGTGGTGACCACCTGCTCCATGTATCTCAACGATCATTTTGTTGTGTTGCAGAGCGGTTTTGCCACGGGCCGCAATCTGCCGGCAACGGTGCTGGATCCGATAAAAACCAGGGGTATTCGAATTTATCTTGAAATTGTCAATCAGAGTGATCATCCCATTGTAAACCCCTTGATATCGGCGAGAATTTATAGCGCCGCCAAGTCTCGCAACGGCGTGCGGAAGAAAAAATCATCCAGCAAGAACTCTCATTTCACCTACCACCAAATGCGCGATTTCGAAAAGCGCTTGACGCCCACTGACAAATCCACCTGCCATTTTATTGATAAACCGGTCGCGGTCATTCAGGACGAAGTGGATGGGTTAAAAAAAGCCAGCGTTTTTTTAAACGGTCCCGGTCAAAGCTGCGAGGTGACCAACGCCATGTGCGCTGTGGCCAGACGCGATTTTTCGCCCGATAGCGAATGCGCCCATCGGTATGCAACTTCAAGACTGCAGGATGTCGTCCAGAAATTTCCGGCCGTGCTGGCTGCCAATTACTTCCCCAACATCATTGAACATCGCGATATCATCAATTTGACCTGCGAAGGTAAATTAAAGGCGCTGTATTTTTATGAACCATCCTGCGAACATGGACCGTTTTTATCGCAACAGGATCATCATCGTCTGGAGGAGTACCATGCCTTTGGCCTTGAGATCTACTGGGTATCGGATTTGAACGGACGCCTCATGAAGCACACCATGCGGGACGGTATGGGATATTTCGTGGCGCCCGAGCGACTTGCTGATTTTCACAAATCCATGCTGTTTGCATTTTACGGTTCCAACCAGAGATTATCTTTGAGAGGAGAAGAACGCCTCGGCACACTTATGGATGCGCTTATCGCATTCTGGGGGCAGCGCATTGGGATCGTCACCGGTGGTGGAAGCGGTGTGATGGAGCAAGCCAACACTCTGGCCCGAAAACGGGGTATCTTATCGGGTGCCAATTTTCTGGATATTACCGATCAATCCATGACGACTGATGTCGATTTCTGCCAGGTATTTCAGGCGACCTGCCGCCACAGCCGTCAAAAATGGTTTGAGATTGCCTCATTTCCGATTTTTAACGTTGGCGGATTGGGCTCCCTGGAAGAGCTTGGCATCACCCTGTGCAACATGAAGCTGTCCATCCTGGATCCGGTTCCGGTTGTTTTATTCGACACCGAAGGTGGTGGCAATTTCTGGTCCGGCATCGATGATCAAATCAACGAGATGGTCAAACGGGGCCGGGCACCCGACTGGATCAAAGACAATATCGTTATTACCGACGATCCCAAAACGGTTACCGATGTCTATCGTCAACGGCTGCAACTGTTTTAGATCCGTAATTGTTGGTTCTCCGCACAGGGCGGATCCGGCTTAGCTGAATCGAGGTTATCAGATTAATTGTTTTCGCTAAAGCGCACCGTTGCCCCGATTTGCCCCGGGATGTAATTATCTATCAGTCGGTAACCGATATTTATAGGTCGTCGGCATGTTTAGACAAAAACGCTGCCACGCCCTCTGCCGTGGGTTTCATTCCCGTCGCGCCTTTGTTCCATCCTGCCGGGCAGACTTCTCCGTATTTTTCGGTAAACTGCAATGCATCAACCAGGCGCATCATCTCATCGACATTCCGCCCCAACGGCAAATTGTTGACGATCTGATGCTGGACAATACCCTCTTTGTCGATCAGAAAAGAGGCTCTTAAGGCCACGCCGTCCGGATGTTCAATTCCATAGGCCCGGGTTATCTCGTGTTTTATATCCGCAACAATCGGAAATTGAACTTCGCCGATTCCGCCGTCTTCGATGGCAGTGCTGCGCCAGGCAAAATGAGTATACTCAGAATCAATTGAAATTCCTACGACTTCGACGTCCCGCTCTTTGAACTGTTCCACACGCTTATGATGGGCAATGATTTCAGTGGGACATACAAACGTGAAATCCAACGGCCAGAAAAATAAAACCACATATTTCCCCCTCAAATCCGAGAGCTTAAAATCTGCTTTGATAACGCCATCCGGCATAACAGCCGGTGCCACAAAATCCGGTGCTTCTTTGGTCACCAATACGCTCATGATCATATTCCTTCCGAACTAATTATTTTTCAGCATCGTATTAATATGCATGCATGCTTGCGGCATATATCTGATTGTCGATCGATTGGCTTAATATTATGATGAAATTTGATTTTTCAATAGATAGGGCCAAGATTTATAAAATGGGCAGGGCAACGGGTCAATTAATTGCTTTTAAATGGCATCGGCCTATTGTGAGCCTCGAACTTTTATAGTTGCCAATCCCGCCAAAAATTGGCGCGAGAGTTTTTCAGAGATGTGATGGTTGAACACTTGGCCTTGCGGCGTCACGCCGCAAATCTTGCCGTCTGCCAAAAACCTGCTCAATACCTGCTTGCCCGTGTCAAGGCGGTCGGCCGGATCATTTACCTGGATTGCGGCTGAGGATGCTTGCGGCAGGGGTATCTCTTGGTCCAAAAGGGATTTTATGAAATTGAGTATTCGAGCCAGCCGAAGCACGGTAACAGCCTCTTTTCTGGTGGTCGTGTGAGACAGAGGCAATGCGCTTGAGCGCAGGCGGGAAAATCCGATGGGCAGAAGGTCATGGTCTTCACATAAGTCAAAATCCAGGCTGCCCGGGGCTGGATAAAAGGTGGATACACCTGCTATAACCCTTCTTTGAGCCAGGTATAGAAGATCTGAAATCGAATCCGCCGCACGCTGAAAAGGGGCGGCACAAATCACGTACCCGACTGCATTCAGGCTGAAATCTTCAGCATGGCTTAAGGCCCGGTCAAATGTAGCGCGCACATCGGATCGGTTGAATCTGTTAAGCTGCTGCCTTGAGGTTGAACCCAACGACAGATTCAGGGTTCTAAAACCGGCGGCCTTCATCTCCCGGACGACTTCTTTATCCAGGGACGGCGGATAGAGTCCATTCATGGCCCTTAGCTCAAATCTGCCGGATCCAAAGCGGCTTTGAATGGCATCCAGCAGGTTGATAAACCAGCGGCGATCCAAAGACAGGTTCTCGTCTTCAAAGTCAATAAAACCGATGTTGCCATGATCGGCAGCATGCTCAATTTCCCTGATAACCGATGGTACACTCCTTTTGCGGTATTTCAGAAATGACTTTTGGCCGACACTGCAATAGGTGCAACGCATGGGGCAGCCACGGCCGGCAACAATAACCATGCTGCCGCCTTGCTTGCGTCGGTAAAACTTCTGGTTGACAAATTGAACAGCAGGCAGTGGAAAGTCGTCCGGGTCCTGCATTTGAACCGGCTCATCGATGTGCAGCCTGCCGTCTGCCTGTCTGAACACAATTCCGGGAATGGCGTCCAATCGGCCGCCTTCTGACAGCGTTTTGGCCAGCAGCGGCATAGATACTTCACCTTCACCGCGCAGCACGAAATCCACTGCGCTTGATTCCATAACGGATTGCGGCAATGCGGTTGGATGGTGGCCGCCCAGGACGATTTTACATTTCGGGTGATAGGCTTTAACGACTTCAGCCGTTTGAATGGCCTGCCGCATATAGGGCGTGAATAAAGATGATATTCCAATCAGAAACGCACCGGATTCCCGCGCTTTGCTTCCGATATGCTCAAAGCTGTAGCCAAAGTGCTTGTAGTCGTAAAACAGGGCAACCGGTGAACGGTCCGGCTGTGCGTAGTATTGGCGTAAATAGCCCATTTGCTCCGGGAGATCGCGAATACGCGCTTTGGATGTGGCCAAACCGTCAAGGATATCAACCGAATAGCCGCATTCGATCAGGACCGATGCAATACAGGTTAAACCGTATGGAATGGTTCGTTTGGCGGTCAGATAAAAATCTCTGATCGGCGGTTGAATAAGCAGAATGTCGGGCATGTTCTCGATTCTCGATGCTGGTTACCGGGTACTGGGTACTGGATACCGGGTACTGGGTACTGGATACCGGGTACTGGGTACTGGATACCGGGTACTGGGTATTGGATATCGGGTACTGGGTACTTGATACGATGTCGCTGGTTTTCGGAATTGTTGCTGGATGAAAATGGCGCAGGGCGTACGGCTCACGGCGCACGGTAGATTTAATGGTGTCGGGTATATGGTATAAGGTCTATGGTGTAAGGTGAAGGCTTCGTAGCCGTTATACCTATTCCTCTTTCCGACTTCCGCCTTCACCCTTCCGACTTCCCATCTTCCCATCTTCTCACCTTCTTTCTTTTCCGACTTCCGCCTTCACACTTCCGAATTCTTTATCCTTCCATTGCCTCAATTTCGCTAAAAACTTGTGATTGGCTTTGGGGAGCGGATAGTCATCCAGTTGATTAAGCCTGATCCAGCGGTGATCGACCGGTCCGGTTAATTTTACGCGCCCTGAGATATAGGAGCAGCAGAAGACATCCATCTGGATTTTAAAGTGAGTGTAGGCATGTTTGACCATGCAAAGATGCGAATCTACCTTAACTGCCAGGTTGACTTCCTCCTTAATTTCTCTGATGCAGGCCGCTTTCGCTGTTTCATTTTTTTTGATCTTGCCGCCGGGAAATTCCCACAGCCCTCCCAGCAACCCTTCGGGTTTGCGGCGGGTAATTATAACCCGGCTGTTTTTGAATACAACACCCACCGCGATCGGATACTGCGGCGTGGCCTTTTTTTTTAACTTTCTGGGAAATTCTGAAATTCGGTCCCTCTGATAAGCCAGGCACCATGTCTGAACAGGGCATGCGGGGCACAGTGGATTGCGCGGTTTGCAAACGATGGCACCCAGTTCCATCAAGGCCTGGTTAAAGGTTCCCGGCTTTTGAGTGTCCAACAGATCAGCGGCTGCCTGCTGATATATTTTTTTCGCTGAAGATTGGTTTACCGGTTCATCCATAATAAACAAGCGTGACAGCACGCGCTTGACATTGCCGTCCACGACGGAATAGGGTTTGCTGAAGGCGATGCTCAATACAGCTGCAGCGATATAATCACCCACTCCGGGCAGCTTACGGAAATCCGGCCGGCTTTGCGGAATATTGCCCAGGTGCTGATTTAAAACAACACCGGCGGCTTTATGCAGATTGCGAGCCCGCGCATAGTATCCCAGTCCCTCCCAGGCTTTCAAAACTTGCTGAAAATTTGCCCGGGCCAGTTTTTGCAGATTTGGAAAACGCTTCAAAAACTCATGGTAATAAGGCAACACCGTGGCAACCTGGGTTTGTTGCAGCATTACCTCAGACACCCAGATAGGATAGGGGTCGGTAACTTTCCGCCAGGGCAAATCACGTTGATTTACCAGGTACCAGTCTATCAGCGCTTTGCGCAATGCGTGGATTTCTTTTGGTTTCATCGCATGATTTTTTCCAGTATTTTTAGTTTGTTGCCATAGGGCGGGTAGCGCAGCGGGGCGTCTAATCGAAACGATCTTTTCAGAATGCTTTTCTGGTGTGAAAATGTCTCAAAGCTTTTTTTGCCATGATAGCTGCCGATACCGCTGCTGCCGGTTCCGCCGAAGGGCAGGTGCGGATTTGCAAAATGAAGCAGGGTATCATTGATGCATCCTCCGCCAAAAGAAGTGTCCCTGATGATCTTTTCACCATTTTGGCGGTTGTTGGAGAAATAATAAAACGCCAGTGGCTTGGGTAATTTCTTCACCTGTGAGATCGCTTCCGATAATTGGTCATATGCAAGTACAGGCAGCAGGGGACCGAAAATTTCATCTTGCATGATCGGGTCCTCCCAGGCAATGTCATCGATAATTGTTGGGGCGATATACAGGCTCTGGCGGTCGGACTGACCGCCTGTAATGATCTTTCCGGTGTGCATCAACTGCGCCAGGCGCAGGAAATGCTTTTCATTTACGATCCGCGGGTAATCCGCGCTTCGCTGAGGGTCAGCACCATAAAATTCGTGGATGAAAAATTTTATCCGGTCCAGCAATTCCAGCTTAATTTCCTGATGGACCAACAGGTAATCCGGCGCGATGCAGGTCTGGCCGGCATTAATAAACTTACCGGAGCAAATCCGCTTGGCAGTGACATCCAAATTGACATCACGATCCACGATACAGGGGCTTTTGCCGCCCAATTCCAGGGTGACCGGGGTGAGATGCCTGGCTGCGGCCTGCATGACGGTTTTTCCCACGGCTACACTGCCGGTAAAGAATATATAATCAAAGTCCTCATCCAGCAGGGCCTGGCTGACAGCTGCTTCGCCCTCAACGACGGCAATATAGCTGGGGTCGAAATTATCGCTGATGATTTCGCTAAATACCTGTGCGGTGTGGGGTGCGTATTCTGAGGGCTTTACGACACTGCAATTTCCGGCCGCCATGGAACCGATCAAAGGATCAATAACCAGCTGAAACGGATAATTCCAGGGAGAGATAATAAGAGAAACACCATAGGGTTCGGCGTAAATGTAGCTGGATCCCGGGAATTGAAATAAATGGGTTCGCACCCGGCGGGCTTTGGCCCATTTAAAGAGGTGCTTTTTGATAAATCGGATTTCATCCAGCACAATTCCCACCTCTGTCAGGTATCCTTCATAGGCCGATTTAGACAGATCCTGTTGCAGCGCGTCTAATATTTTGGCCCGGTTTTCACCGACGGCCTTTTGCAGGGTGTCCAGCTGCGCTTTGCGAAATCCGGCATCCTTGGTTTGGCCCGTGTTAAAAAAGGCTTTTTGTTCTAATATCAACGATTGTATTTCTTTCATAGATTTTACGATTGGCATTTTTCAATAGACCGGGCCAACGCCCGCATATGGCCTTTTTCTGCCTGGGCGATGGCCAGAAACGTTTCCCCGGCCTCGGAAATGTCGGTCTGTTCCGCCATAACCCGGTACAGGTCATAAGCTGCGTATTCAATGGTCAGGGCTAAATCAAGGATTTCAGAGCAGCTATTGGTTGCAACCTCCTCCAGGTTTTGGCAGGCGTCTTTGAAGCTTTGCCCCCCTTCTAATACCTCCCCTTTCAGGCTGTCATACAATTTGTCAAAGGGTGGCGGATTGGATTCTAATTTTTGGAAAAAGCGATAGATCAGCTTTGCATGTCCCTTTTCAGCAATGGATATCTGTTCGAAGGCCTGGTGAAGGGGATCTTCAACGAACCTGTCCATTGCATACCGATAAAATAGCCAGGCGCCCTTTTCCAGATCCAGGGCCGTCGCAAGCAGTTGCTCAAGTTCCCGGGCCCGGTCAAAAATTTGTACTTTCGGATAGCCGGGCAAAATCCTGCCATTGCGGGCCAAAAGTCCGCCCATCAGGTGATAAACGCTTTTCTCACAGACTTCACCTTCGCCGGCCAGTGAAGCCGCCCATTGGGAACGGCCGCCGTTATGACAATAAAAAATCAAATCCCGCTCGGCCGGCAGCGAAAACAGCCGGGTTTCGACCTCAGCCAGAGGCATGAGTTTGGCCCCCGGTATATGGCCCAGTTCATATTCCGACTCCTGGCGCACATCAATTAACAGGTAATCTTTTTCCTGGTGATTTTTTAAGTACCCATCAAATTCTTCAGCCGTCAATGTCTCAAATTCTAAGTTGTCCATTATTTCCCCAGAATCTTGTCCAACATGACTTGGGTATCGGATGTGGAATCGGTACAGGAACCGTTGCGGCATACGTGGGCGGTGGCTTTGCCTTCAATGACCTGCAAACCGTCAGTGTATCCGGCAAACTTAGCCAGTCGCTCGGCATTTTGATCAGATTTTACGATGGCGACTTTATTCGGTGAAAAATTAAGGTTCAGGGCGGTCAGCAATTGCCGGGTGTCGCCTGCCTGCGGCTCGCCGGTGATGATAACCTCCTGGCCCGGACGCAGCGCAAAATCAAGTGCACACAAAAAAAAGGTAAATGCCTGGGGTTGAGTTTTGACTGTACCGCCAAAGGCCCGAATCAGGGCCTGGGCCTGGTTTTCCCACCTGGGATCACCGGTCAATCTGGCTAAGGATACCAGGTTAAAAAGAGCAACCGAATTGGCCGATGGAATGGCGCCGTCGTAAAGTTCCTTGGGGCGCACCGGTAGATCGACACTTCCTTTGGGAGTCGAGTAAAAGCCTCCGTTTTGTTCATCCCAGAAATCTTCTATCATCTTTTCCTGCAGCACTTGAGCCCGTTCGGCAAATATCAAATCGAACGTCGTTTGATAGAGGTTTAACAGGCCGTGGATTAAAAACGCATAGTCAGCGGCATGGGCTTCCACCGCCAGTTCGCCGTCTCTGAAGCGGTGGTAAAGGCGGCCATTTTTGTCGATCATCTTCGACTCAATAAATTCAGCGGCTTGGCGGGCAGCGCGTTCATATTCGGGTTGGTTTAAAATTCGCGCTCCCAGTGCCAGCGCTGAGATCATCAGGCCGTTCCAATCGGTCAGGATCTTATCGTCCTTTAGCGGATGAATCCGATTTTCACGGATGTCAAACAGTTGCTCGCGAATTTTGCGCCATTCATCACGCAGTTGGTCTTCCGGCACGTTCAGTTTTTCGGCCCATTTGTCCATAGTTGCCGTCAGATGCAGAATATTGGTGCCGGTTTTCTGACGGGCGGCTTCATCGATATAATTTCCTTCCGGGCTCAGTCTTAATATCGTCTCCCACCGCCGGGCGACTTCATCGCCCAGCCCCCGGCGAAATTCTTCCGTCGTCCAAATATAAAATTTGCCTTCTTCCCCCTCGCTGTCGGCGTCTTCGGCCGAGTAGAAACCGCCCTCGGTGGAGGTCATGTCCCGCAGAACGTAAGTGAATATATCGGCGGCGGTCCGGGCCAATAACGGCTCTTTGGAAATTTGATAGGCCTCCAGGCAGGCGCTGGCGATCAGGGCCTGGTCATAAAGCATTTTTTCAAAATGGGGCAACAGCCATCTTTCATCCGTGGCATAGCGGTGAAAGCCGTAGCCGACATGATCCCAAATTCCGCCAAGGCGCATGGCGCTTAAGGTTTTTTGAACCATATCCAGGGCAATTGGATCCTCGTTTCGATGATAATAGCGCAACAGGAACAATAGCCGATGCGGGGTCGGAAACTTGGGGGCCGGCTCAAATCCGCCGTGCTGCATGTCGAAGGCGGCCTTAACCTGCTTAAACGCTTTTTCAAACAGGGATGCATCCGGCTCATCCGCCGCCGCAAATGTAAATGCCCGGTCCAGATTGGCCGCAATGTTTGCGGCCGAGGTTTCGATCTTTTCAGTTTGATTGGACCAGAGGTCTTTGACCTGCCGGCAGATGTCGACCAGTCCCGTCCGGCCGTAGCGGCTTTGTTTGGGAAGATAGGTGGCGGCGAAAAAGGGCTTTTTTTGCGGGGTCATAAATATACTCAATGGCCAGCCCCCGCTTCCGGTCAGCATTTGACAGGCGGCCATATAGACAGCATCGATGTCGGGGCGTTCTTCGCGATCCACTTTAATACAGACGAAGGTGTCATTGAGATATCCGGCCGTTTCCTCATCTTCAAAGGATTCTTTTTCCATGACATGGCACCAGTGGCAGGTAGCATATCCGACCGAAAGAAAAATAGGCTTATTTGCCTTCCGGGCCTGTTCAAAGCTTGCCTCAGACCAGGGGTGCCAGTCCACGGGATTATGCGCATGCTGGATCAAATAGGGGCTTTTTTCGTTGATGAGATGGTTGGGAGACATGATGATACTCCTGAATATACCTGTTATAAAGCATAGCAGGCCTCGAATCTACGGGTTAATGCCTAAAATGCCTAAATTGCACTAAAATGCCTAAAGTGGAGGCATGCTGTCGATTATAATGGAATTCAAATTCGCGTTTTTAAATATAGGCATGCTGGGCTATGTTTGCAATGCAGATTGTAACCAGATCTTGTGTTGACAGGTATTTGAATTCAGAAAGCGGACTTTGGAAGGTGGAAATAAAAAGCGCAGCACAGGGAACCAGTGCAAAGATGAAATATATGAATCGCCCTCGTGAAATAATTAAGATCCGATAGGATACCTTTATTTTAGGCACTTTAGGCATTTTTATAAGTAGCCCATAAAGTCACCTATAAAGCGTCATGATCCGGCATATCGGGTTTTCGATTTAGCGGGATAAGTGGTGGTAGGCAGGGTAGGTCCTGAGACGCGGATCTTCGACCGGTCGGCCAATGGTGAAATGGTACAGGCTCTGATACTGATTGTCATTAATTCCCAGGATCTCATGGACCGCATCGTCAAAAAAACAGCCGATGCCGGTGCCGCGAACGCCGTGAGCTTCGGCCGCCAGGTATAAAACCTGGCCGATCATGCCGGTTTCCCAAAAAAGATGCCGGTAGCGAAAGGGCTCATCCGTTATCGAAGCTTTGAATTGCGCAATCATGCCCAGTGAAAAAGCGCCCGAACCGGCAATATCCTGGTGGCAGCTGACTCTCATGGCTTGCTGCCTGTAATTTCCCTCTTCCAGCAAATACAGCGGAAACTTGTTTTCAACTGGCTGCCAGATAAAGTCGGAACGTATCAGCTGTTTTATAGGGTTGAGCTCTTGATCATTGCGGCAGAAAAAATACAGACCGGGTGTCAGGCCTTCTATATGATGAACAAAAATGAGCAGATGGGTTGAAGCTTTTATGAGTTCGGCATCAAACGGTGCGCAGCCGTTGCGTGGCAGGGTGCTTTCCAGGATGGAGAAAAACTGATTTCTGCTGACCGATCCGTTGCGGTCAAAATCGGTGGCGCTTCGTCGTTGACGGATGATTTCAGCGGCTGAGAGTTGAGGGGCGGTTGGGTGAATCCAGGCCGGATCTCCGTAATCGTAGCGCCTGTTGACCGTTGTCGGCTTGCGCGTCAGGTCTGCAGTTTGGTAGATAATTTCCCAGTTGATTTGCTGTCTGCTCAGCTTGTTTGGGGTGCCTGTAAAGCTGAGTTTTGCAAAATCGGCGATGATGGATTGCGGTAAAGATCGAGGAATATCTGATTGACCCCAGGGCCGGATAAAACATAAAAGATCCGGATGTTCTCCTGCCAGATTTTCATACCGCGTTTGGTCAAAGCCCAGGATGGTGTCCAACGCATCATCTGAAAGGCCATTTAAGTAGGTCACTTTCCAGCCGAACAGGTTGGCTGAGATACTGACGGCCGCCAGTGCATGCCCCACATCATGATTGCAGTAGCGGAATGCGCGTTCCCCGTATTTCCAGGATTCACGCCAAAATATACTGCTCAAACCGACCAGGAAGCCCCGGCAGCCAAAATGCAGCGCAAGCTGCTGCCAGATTTCGTCGGAAACCTCTGTACGCTGCTCCAGGGCGTGGGTAAAGGCGTTATAATGGTAAACTCCACCCGGCACCCCTGGGAGATGCGGCAGCACCAGGTGGGCTTCGGTGGGGTGAAGGTTGCCGCTTGAGGGGTTTATGCGCAGGGACCATCGCGATTGTCCGACTGCCTTCCAGGCTGAAAGTCCCAATGACAGTTCAAGGAATCCCGCAATGGTTTCAATGGTAAATACTTGCTGCTGGTTGTTTTCTCGCCGGTATAAGTCCGGATATTCAGCCCGGGGATATTCTTTTAGGAGCGGCAGCTCGATAACCTGCGTTTTTTCATAGAAACGGAATGGATTCGGCTGGTTCTGCCAGTCCATATGTCCCGGCGATCTGGCATAGCGTTCATAATGGTGCTTGGTTTCATCGTGGTAACGAAAAATTCCTCCGACGATATTTTCATCATTTTTAGGTGCCATTGTGATTGAATTCGCTGATCAAAAAAAAAGCAACACCCTTGGGTGTTGCTTTATTAAATACAAACGATATTAAATTATCATCCACAGCCGTCGCCACTGCCGCATGATGAACACGCCGAGGCCGGTCCGAATTCGATGCTGGAGCTGATTTTAAACCCGTATCCCAAAAAATCCACTGTCACAGGCTTGGCTTTTTCATCAAAATCTTTATCCATGACAAACTGGAAACCATTCACATCGTACACATTATCGCTCTCTTTAGGCTCGTCCAGAGCCATTGCCAATGACGGGCCGCCTCATCCCCCATCATTTAGAAAGATTCGAATCGGGGTGATGTCCCGATCCTTAAAATACTCTGAAATCTGCTGGCTAGCTGCTTCGGTAACCTCTACCATAACATCCTCCTTGAACTGGAATATGATCAGCGCGATTCAACAGCGGGAATTGATCTGATCGTCAAATTAGTCCTAATGTTAATAACGGGGATCGGGTTTGTCAATGTCTAATATCCCTGTTGCCGGGGGCGCGTCATTTCAAGCTGAGTGGGTCTAGATCTAACTGCAACCATGCCCGGTCACCGCCATCGGCTTACCCGCCCAATGAGCGGATATATTCATGGTATACCTTCAGGTCCCCCGCTGAAAAGAGCATAAATATTACTTTTTCCATGGTCTTGGATATTTGAAGAAAATTGCAGGTTGTATCCACCGCTATCCGGCAGGCTTCTGCGATGGGATAACCGTAGACACCGCAGCTGATGGCAGGAAATGCAATCGAGGCCACCTTGTACTCGACCGCCAGCTTCAGACTGTTCTGGTAGCAAGCAGTCAGGAGCGTTTTATCCTGAGGATTGCCGCGATATACCGGGCCGACCGTATGAACGACATGACGGGCCGCAAGATTATACCCTCTTGTAATCCGCGCCTCGCCGGTGGGACATCCTCCCAGGGTGCGACATTCCGCCAGAAGCTCGGGACCCGCCGCCCGATGTATGGCGCCGTCAACGCCTCCGCCTCCCAAAAGGGATGAATTGGCCGCATTGACAATCGCATCCACCGCCAGTTTGGTGATGTCCCCCTGCATAATTTCTAATTTAGCCAATATTTTTTTATCCATTATTACACCCCTCAATAACTATTAATAAATAAATCACAAATCTCAAATAACAAACAAATTACAATGACCTAAATTCAAAATCTCAAACTGTTGGTTTTAATCTTTCAGTGGGCCTGCCGAAAGGATCTGTTTTGGTCATTGATTATTGGAATTTATTTGTTATTTGGATATTGATATTTGGTGCTTCTAAACTCAGGATTTGACATTTACGCGCCGGAGGATCAGTCATCCGCGCATGGTTGAAATTACACTCCAATACGCCTTAAACCTTAAACCCTTCACCTTTAGCCTCTTTTTTACAGGTCATAGAGCGTCTCATCCCGCGTCGGCGCAGGTCGTTTCTTGCCTCTGCCGGTTCCTTTTTTTTCCGCCAATGCAAAGGGCTCCTCTTCCTCTAAAAGATTCCCCATTTCAGCCTCGATGGCATCGGGATCCTCCCCGGCTTCCATTCTTTTTAGGGCCTCCTGCATCCCGGGACCCAGCTCGAGTCCGGTCATATCCGTCAGCTTGCGCATCAGGTTAGCGGCTTGACGGGGATCCTCCTCATTGATGTTTTCAGCTTCTCCGGCCAGCATTTGCATGGCTTTTTCCATTTTGCTTTCGTCAAAAGGAAGATCGTCTAAATCACCATCTTCCTTGGCATTGCCGGTGAATGCAAATGCCGACATCTGTCTGGAAAGTGTTTTTGTTTTACATTTAGGGCATTTCGGCTTTTTGGTGGTATTGATCGTCTTTGAGAAAAAATTAAAAATTGTATTACAGTCTTCACAATAAAATTCGTAAATTGGCATGCTCGCTCCTAATTAATCCGCCCTGAAAAACAGCAGATCCAGGGTTGTAGATTGTTATTTAAAAACTGAAAAAACCTGTCAGACCCAAGCGCCTTTTACTTGCAAAATTCAGGTACCAAATAATAAAATTTGACCATTTCTTTGTCAACCGTATAAACACAATCGTCCTCAGTCCGTCGTCAGTTGCAAAATAAGAAATACCAAACCACGCACAACCGACAACTTGTCGCTGACGGTTATTGACTTGCAATCCGGCATCTGCTATGCCACCGGGGACTGACATCAGGGGCTTCGTCAAGGAACTTGGGATGCTCCGATAAAATTATATATGTCGAGTCAGGGTTTATTATTGCGCGATGTTAATCTTATGATGAAAGGACTTATATTCAATGGAAAGAACTCTGTCAATTATTAAACCGGATGCCGTAAAACGCGGGCTCATCGGTGAGGTCGTCAAACGGCTGGAGCAAAATCAGCTCAACATTGTGGCCATGAAAATGATTCATATGACCAAAGATCAGGCGAAAGGCTTTTACGCTGTCCACCAGGAGAGGCCATTTTTTGAAAGCTTGACGGATTTTATGATTTCCGGGCCGGCGGTTGTCATGGTTTTAGAGGGGGACAACGTTATTGCTCGATATCGTGAATTAATGGGCGCCACTAACTATGAGGAAGCAGCCGAGGGCACAATCCGAAGAGAATTTGCCACTGATATCGAAAAAAATGTGGTTCACGGTTCCGACGCTTCGGAAACCGCCGCTTTCGAGATATCCTATTTTTTTAACAGCTTCGAAATCGTAAACTAAAACCAAATTTATTTTCATGTCCGATCCGAACAAAGTAAATCTTAGCAATATTTCGGTCGTCTTAATCGGCACACGCTACCCCGAAAATATCGGGGCGGCAGCGCGGGCGATGCGCAACATGGGTATCCAGCAGCTGATATTGGTGGATCCTCAAAATTCTGATCCGGCAAAAATCGGCAAGATGGCTACCCATGCGGCTTTGGGAGTCGTAGACCAGATGAAGGTTTGCGATACTTTAAAACAAGCCCTGGCCGATTTTAGCTTTGTGGTCGGCACCACCGCCAGGTTGGGCGGCCAGCGCAAAGTCGTCAGTTCACCGTCTAAACTGGCGCAAAGGCTTATCGCCATTTCCCATCAAAATCAAATTGCCATATTATTCGGGCCCGAAGATCGCGGCCTGACCAATGACGATATTCGTTTCTGCGACATCCTGGTGAACATACCCACGGCCGAATTCTCCTCCCTCAATTTGGCCCAGGCTGTGATGGTCATGTGTTATGAATTGTTTTGCTTTAGCCGGGATAAACCTGGAGAATTCGCTCCGCGTCTGGCCAACCGGCATGAACTCGAAGCAATGTACCAGCAATTAAAAGAAGTGATGATGCGCATCAGCTTTATCAATCCCGCCAATCCGGACTACTTTATGAACAACTTGCGGCATTTTGGATCGCGCATCCAGCTCAGGGCCAAAGAGGTGCGCATTATCCGGGGTATCTGCCGCCAGATTGACTGGTACGGCAAAAAGAGCTACCAGGATGGACTCAAGGCGGGGCAGGAGGATGCTGATACTTAACAATCTTCCCACTTCCGCCATCCGCCTTCCCACTTCCGACTTCAAACTAGTCTGTATCCGTCTTCAACACCGCTAAAAAAGCTGATTGCGGAATCATCACCTTGCCCACCATCTTCATGCGCTTTTTTCCTTTTTTCTGCTTTTCGAGCAATTTGCGTTTACGCGTAATATCACCTCCGTAACATTTGGCAGTGACATCTTTTCTAAAGGCCGATACGGTTTTGCGGGCGATGATGGTGCCCCCGATGGCGCCCTGGATGGCGATTTTATACATCTGTCTGGGAATCTCATCGCGCAATTTCTCGCAGGTAGTGCGTGCCCGGGCGACTGCATTATCCCGGTGTACCAGTTGGGATAAGGCATCGACTCGCTCCCCATTGATGAGAATATCCATTTTGACCAGGTCGGTTTGCCTGAAGTCAATTAAATCATAGTCAAAGGAACCATAACCCTGGGTCACCGATTTCAACCGGTCATAGAAATCGTAGATTACTTCTGCCAGAGGTATTTCAAAAATCATCTCGAGCCGGTCACTGGTAAGATATTGATAATTTTTATTGATCCCGCGCCGGTCGAGGCACAGTTTCATGACGGCACCCATGTAGCGATCCGGTACGATAATCGCAGCCCGGATAAACGGCTCTTGGGTTTCTTCGATCAGTGTCGGGTCAGGATATAACGCGGGATTGTCGATAATGGTTTCCGTGCCATCGCTCATGCCCAAACGATATTGCACCGACGGTGCGGTGAGGATCAGAGATAGACCGTATTCGCGTTCGAGTCTCTCCTGGACCACTTCCAAATGCAACAGGCCCAAAAACCCGCAGCGAAATCCAAATCCGAGGGCAATCGATGTGTCCTTTTCATAAATCAGGGCGGCATCGTTTAGCTTCAGCTTTTCAAGCGCGATCACCAATTCTTCATATCCATCCGATGCCACCGGGTAGATCGAGGAGAAAACCACCGGTTTGGCTTCCTTGAAACCGGGCATCGGCGCATCGCATGGCCGGTCATTTAAGGTGATGGTATCGCCGCAGCGTGTATCACTGACAGTCTTGATGCCGGCAATCATGTACCCGACCTGACCGGCTGAAAGCTGTTTTTGTTTTATCATATCGATCTGAAACAGGCCGACTTCCTCAACCTTATAGACCGCATTGTTGGACATAAACCTGATCTTGTCCCCCGCACCAATCCGTCCATGAAAAACTCGGAAGTGGACAATGGTGCCGCGATAGCTGTCGTAGTGTGAATCAAAAATCAGTGCCTTCAGCGGTTGGGCGGGGTCGCCGACCGGTGGCGGCAATTTATGGACGACCTCTTCCAATAAGTTATCGATCCCAATTCCTTCTTTAGCCGATATTAAAACGGCGTCCGCCGGATCGAGGCCGAGATCGTCACGGATTTGCGATTTTACCCGAGCGATATCCGCCGATGGCAGATCGATTTTGTTGATGACCGGAATTATTGCCAGATCGTGTTCCATGGCAAGGTAAAGGTTGGCCAGGGTCTGGGCCTCAACTCCCTGACTGGCGTCGATCACCAGCAGGGCACCTTCGCAGGAGGCTAAAGATCGAGAAACCTCATAGGAAAAATCAACATGTCCCGGCGTGTCGATTAGATTGATGAAATAGGGTTTTCCATCCGCGGCGGCATATGGCAAACATACGGTCTGGCTCTTGATGGTAATGCCCCGTTCCCTTTCGATATCCATGGTATCGAGGATCTGGTCCTGGAAGTCACGTTCGGATATAATGTTGGTCTTTTCAATAAGTCGGTCTGAAAGGGTGGATTTGCCGTGATCAATATGGGCAATGATGCTGAAATTTCTGATGTTTTGCATTGAGTTTATGTTTTAATTAATTTGCTTTGATTAGTTTGATATTTTTGCTATCGAACGGATATCCGCTCTTCGCTAAAAGAGAGTTGACACCGTTGTGCTTTCCGGATATACTTAGCCATTATAGTTAATAAATTTAGTCTTTTATCAATTTTCGTGAACTGCTGTCAAGTCTGCAGTCTTTTAACATATTTCATTCGGAAACACCAATGGTAAGATCAAAGGCCAATACCAGGGTCTTAATCGTCGATGACGATGAGGCCGTACGCAACACCATGAATGAGTATATCCTAACCGCCGGGTATAACTCCGAGGCGGTCTCCTGCGCCGAGGAGGCTCTTGAAATAATTCAAAAAGACGAATTTCAGGTAATTATCACCGATATTATTCTGCCCGCCATGGGTGGGCTGGAATTGACCAAATCCATCAGAAAGAATAAAGATGCCGATGTCATCGTGATGACCGGTTACGGCGATGAGTATTCCTATGAAGAGGCGATCAACATTGGTGCCAGCGATTTTGTCATCAAACCGGTTCGCCTTGAGGAGCTCTTGTTGCGGTTAAAACGCGTGCTCAAAGAGCGGGAGCTCACCAAGGAGCGGGTCAGGATGATGGAGAAATTGCAAAAGCTGGCCGTCACCGACGGCCTTACCAAACTTTATAACTCCAGATCATTTTATTCCCAGCTGGAAACCGAGGTTGACCGTTTTAACCGTTACAGGCATCCACTGGCTTTGCTGCTGCTGGATCTAGATCACTTCAAAGATTACAACGACAATTACGGTCACCTTGAAGGAGATAAGGTCCTGGTTCGATTCAGCCAGATCATTAAATCCTGCCTGCGGACCAATGACTCCGCCTATCGTTATGGCGGGGAGGAGTTTACGGTTATTTTGCCGGAAACAGCGGGGGCCGAAGCCAGAACCGTTGCCCAGCGTATTCGATCTGCGCTGGAGGCAGAGCGCTTTTCACCGGGAAACGGACAGGAAGTTCAAATCACGATCAGTATCGGAGTGACCGAATACCATTCCAAAGAAGAATTGTCTACTTTCATTCAACGGGCCGACAAAGCCATGTATGTCTCCAAACAAAACGGACGCAACAGGGTTTCCATGCTGCATGCGGCAGACTCCCAGAAACCGAATAAATGAAGAAGGTCGATTGACCTTCCTCATTGTATCCTCACTTTAAGATACAAATTTCCCCGCCCACCCCGATCATTTGACCCGGCATCCTTGCCCAGCCCCTTGAGTCGTAACCTGCTGCCCTCTTTAATTCCCGGCGGAACGGATACTCTGAAAAGTCGTTTGCGAAATCCCCAGGGAATGTTAACCAGTTTGCGCGTGCCGCCGGCAGCCTCATGCGGCGAAATGGTAATGACGCCGTAGAGGTGGGGGTCCGGACCGGGGCCGATCGGCCGGATAACCTGCAGATGCGGCGTTTTTTTCCGTGCGGTGACCCGGCGAATTTTAGTGCGCGGTCCAGCACCCGGCAGGGCCAGCAGAATTTTTAGGAAAATGATGCCGAAAATAAAGCCGCCGATATGGGCCCACCATGCAACACCACCGGCCTGCCCCTGACCGGCCGCGGCATTGATAAATTGAAGTAAAAACCAGATTCCGAGAAAGAAATAGGCCGGTATCTCTATAAAATAGGGGATGAAGAAAATGGGAATGAGGGTTAAAATTTTTGAGCGTGGGTGCAGGATAAAATAGGCGCCCATCACACCTGCGATCGCGCCGCTGGCACCGATGGTTGGGAGATTTGAATGCCAATTTAACAATAGATGAGACCCCCCAGACGCCACTCCGCAAATAAGATAAAACATCAGGTATCGCAAAGGGCCGAGCCGATCTTCGACGTTGTCGCCGAAAATAAATAACGACCACATATTGCCGAGCAGATGCCAGATGCCGCCATGCAGAAACATAAAGGTTACGAATGAGAACACCTGTTGGGGAGCGCTAAAATAAGCGCTGATTTGAGGAATCGAATACCGGGCCGGCACCAGGCCAAAAGTAAATACGAACTTGTTCCACTCAGCTCCCTGTGACAGCTGCAATATGAAAATAACGACATTGATGCCGATGATGGCATTGTTGACTACCGGATAATTCTTGGCTGGCGTGGTGTCGCGTAGCGGGATCATAGTGCGTGTATCGGGTTACGGGTTGCGAGTTGCGTGTATCGGGTTACGGGTTGCGAATTACGGGTCATTTGAATTCAGAATTCGGAATGCGGAAGGCTGAAAAACTTGGAGTCCGTGCCGCATTGACATCACACCTTACACCTTCTACCCTCTACCGTGCGATCTGCGCTTTGCTCATTGAGTCCAAAATATTAATCTTATCAACCCAATAAGCTATTTGCACCCCGCACCCCGATCCGCCACCGCGAACCCCGCCTCGCAACCCGTCTTATTCTTCCATCTCCTTGATGCGCTCCAGGTTCATTTCAAGCTTTTGCTGTTTCTCCAGCAAAACACTCTGTTTTTCCCGTACTTTTTCAATGACGTCTGCCGGAGCCTTGTTCAGAAAGCCATCATTTTCCAATTTCTTACCGACTTTTGTCAATTCGATGGACAGCTTGTTGATTTCTTTTTCCAGGCGTTGGGTTTCTTTGGCAAAGTCAATGATGCCTTCCAAATCGACAAAAACCGACGCATCATTTACCACGGCTGTGGCCGAAGATTTTGGCCGCTGTCCCATATTCTCAACTGTCAGTGCGCTGAGTCTGGCAAGGTTAATGACAAGATCCTGGTGCGATTCAATGACCTCGCGTGTTTGTCCATCTTCTGATTGAACCATTACCGGTAAGGATAAAGAGGGCGCCAGATTCATTTCACCCCGCACATTTCTGATGCCGGTAATCACCTTCATCAGAATTTCCATTTTGGATTCGGTTTGCTGATTCCGCTCGGCAAGGGCGGCGTCGCTGGTATGTGCGGGATACGCTGCTTTCATAATCGAGCCGTTTGTGCCGGGCAAATGGTGCCAGATTTCTTCGGTTACAAAGGGGATAAACGGGTGCAACAGGATCAGTGCATCATGCAGCACCCGCCACAGCACCGAGCGGGTTGCCTCTTTTGCCTGTGGTCCTTCTTTATCGTACAGGGCGGGTTTGACGGCTTCGAGGTACCAGTCACAGAATTCATGCCACACAAAATTGTAAAGTGCCCCGGCGGCTTCATTGAAGCGGTATGCGTCCAGCGCTTCGGCAACTTCCGACGTCACACGTTCCAGCCGGGACAGAATCCATTGATCCGGCAGTGACAGATTCTGATCATTTATTTCCTCGTAACCCTGCTCCAGGTGCATCAAAGCAAACCGGGCGGCATTCCAGAGTTTGTTGATAAAATGCCGGTAACCGTCCACCCGCTTTTCCGACATTTTAATATCGCGTCCCTGGGCGGCAAATGCGGCCAGGGTGTAACGGAAGGCATCCGTCCCGTATTGATCGATGACGTTCAAGGGGTCGATGACGTTGCCCGTTGATTTGCTCATCTTTTTGCCTTCTTCATCCCGCACCAGGGCGTGCACATAGACGTGCTTGAATGGGACATCCTGCATGAAATGGATGCCCATCATCATCATACGGGCCACCCAGAAGAATAAAATATCAAACGCGGTAACCAGCACCGATGTGGGATAGAAGGTTTTCAGCAGGGGGGTCTCATCCGGCCAGCCCATGGTTGAAAACGGCCAGAGCGCGGAACTGAACCAGGTGTCCAGGACATCGGTTTCCTGTACCAGATTTGATGAACTGCAGCCCGGGCAGGTCTGCGGCGTGTCCATGGCGACCACGATTTCGCCGCAATCATCACAGGTCCAGGCCGGAATCTGGTGACCCCACCAGATCTGGCGCGATACACACCAGTCCCGTATGTTGTTCATCCAGTCATAGTATGTATTGGTCCACATTTCAGGGATGATTTTCGTTTCCCCGCTTTTGACTGCGTCGATAGCCTTTTCGGCCAGGGGTTTTGCGCGCACAAACCATTGCCGGGAAAGGTTCGGTTCAACCACTGTCTTGCAGCGGTAACAATGGCCCACACTGTGTCGATAGGGATCGATTTTGACCAGCAACCCTTCAACTTCAAGCGCTTTGATCACGGCGTCGCGACATTCAAATCGATCCAACCCTTCAAAGCGACCGGCTTCAGCGGTCATGTCGCCGTTGTCGCTGATAACTTTGACACTGGGCAGGTTGTGGCGCGCACCGATATCAAAGTCATTGGAATCATGGGCCGGCGTAACCTTTAAACCGCCGGTACCAAACGACATGTCGACATAGGTGTCTTTGATAATGGGAATTTCCCTGTTCATCAGCGGCAGTATAACTGCATCGGATTTAACATCCAGATAACGTTCGTCATCCGGGTGGACCGCCACCGCGGTATCACCCAACATGGTTTCAGGCCGGGTGGTTGCCACCACGATTGCGCCGGATCCATCCTTATAAGGATAACGGATATGATATAAATGTCCGTCACGTTCTTCGTGCTCGACTTCAAGGTCAGCCAGGGCAGTGTGACACCGGTGACACCAATTAATAATATAATTACCCCGGTAGATGAGCCCTTCGTCATAAAGCTGGACAAAGACTTTACGGACGGCTTTAGACAGACCTTCATCCATTGTGAAACGCTCACGCTGCCAATCACAGGATGCTCCCAGGCGTTTTAGCTGATTGATAATGGCACTGCCGTATTTTTCGCGCCACTGCCAGACGGCCTCGATAAACTTCTCCCGGCCCAGTTGATGGCGGTCGGTGCCTTCGCCGGCAAGCTTTTTTTCGACGACATTTTGAGTGGCGATGCCGGCATGATCAGTTCCCGGCATCCACAGAACGTTATCCCCGCGCAGTCGACGATAGCGGCATAATATATCCTGCATGGTATTGTTCAAGGCGTGACCCATATGAAGAACGCCCGTCACATTCGGCGGTGGAATGACAATGGAATAAGCTGTCTGCGAGCTTTGTTCTTGCGCGGCAAACAACTGTTGGTTTTCCCAGTATTCGTACCAGCGTTTTTCCACTTCATGGGGTTCATAGCCCTTGTCAAATTGCTTCAAGCTCATTTGTATAACGCTCCTTTATTCCCGAAATAGATTCATCCTGATAAATAAAAAAAGGGGATTATAAATTAATCCCCAATATTTTACCAGTTTTTTTATGATTTCAAGTTTTTTGAAACCCTAATTGATCAAGGCTGATTATCGTCGATCGTATGGTTTCCCATCAAAGCCCTTTTTAATCGATCAATCTCTCTTGCTACCGCTTTTTCAATCACCTCGTAGATGATATCTTCTATCTTTCCGGAAAACTTTTCGTTGATGACCCGTTCGATGGCCGCATTGATCTCTCCAGCCGGCACAGCCGCCAGCTCATCCAACCCCTGTCCTATTTGAGATTCTTCCAGCCCGGTATCTTCCTCTTCTGCAACTTGATCAACCGGCAACGACGCCACTTCGGACTCGTCGACCGCATCTTCGGACAAAAACGTATCCAATCGATCGACCTGTTGAGCAATGGAACTGTGATCAAAATCAAAATCAAATTTCTCGTCTTCCGAAATAGGGGATTCGGTCTCGGGTGTTGATTCGGCGATTACATCAGGTGCTTCTTGAGCGACCTCCAGGACATCATGGTCAAGTCCGAATTCCTTATCCGATAAGTCTTCAGAAATAGATTCAGTGAGTTCATTTTCCAGCGTTTTATCTGCCAGGTCGTCGCTGAATACAGTCTCCGGAGTTTCAGTTTTTAGCAGGTCTTCTTCCAAATCATCGCGAATGAACTGATTTATATTAGCATTTTCGATTCTTTCCGGTGAATCGCTGAATTCGACAATCTCTTCATCATCAGATAGGCTATCCTCTTCAACGTCAATGAGCTCGAGAAAATCTTCCTCATCAGCACCCGATGCGTCCAATATACCGGACTGTTTCAGCAAGGCCTCTCCGTCTGCTGGAAAATGTTGGTCAAACTCAGTAATTTCGATAATGTCTGCCCCATTCTCTGCTTCGAGGTCGTTAAAGCCGTCCAGGGAGATGATTTCTTCATCAGCTTCCAGGTCCGCTTCCTCATCCCTATCAAGCAAATCTTTATCATTTTCAAATGTCGGAGGCCCATGCTCTGTCAACGACAGGATTTCTTCATCATCTCCCGGTGAACCATCCAATTCCAGGATGGCCTCGTCACCTTCCAACCCAAACTCGGCTTCATCGGCCGGATCGAACAGTTCACGACCATCATCTTGGTCTAGCGACTGTTCAACAGTCCTTGCAATTATATCATCACTGTTGTCAGTTCCATGTTCATCTATTGCCAGGTTGTCTTCCGCCTCTTCTTCACTTTCAAAGTCAAACTCGCCGATGGCTTCTAAATCAGGCAGGTCATCGCTATCGAGAAATTCCGGTGTCTCATCCTCTGTCGGCGCAATGACCTTTGTATCATGGTCCCGGCCGGCATCCAGTACGATTACATCATCCTGTTCTTCAGTCTCGAATTCGAGATATTCCGTCGGCTCTTCGTCATCGTCGCTCTGATCGGATTCCTTAGAAACACCGAGCATCAGGTCGACGAAATCTTGATTATCTTCAGCGCGCTCATCGTCTAAGTCAATGAGTTCATCTTCATCGGATTCGTACTCAAGTTCAATTTCCTCCTCCAGGTCGAAGACATCTTCATCCCTTCGGGCTTCGGCAGTTTCATTGCCGGCCATCGCGTTGATTTCTTCATCCGCCTCATCCAGGGCATTGTCGACGATGATGATATCATCATCATCGGGGGCATTAAGATCGAATACCTCTGTCACTTCCTCGGTTTCATCTTCATCAACCCCCAGCGACTCATCTATCGCCGATGCGATGCGCTGATCTTCGCCTATTTGGTCTTGATCCTCTGCAACCTGATCATTCAGGTCGATGGCCGTTTCGTCCCCCGGTGATTCAAGGATATCAGTTTCGTGCAGTACAAGGATTTCTTCATCATCGGCATCTTCGGATGCCTGATCATCTTCAACGGTTCGCGGAGCATCATCAGCCATATCTTTCGATAGCTCTGAATCGTCGTTGTCGTCTTCGGTTTTAACGATGACTTCATCGGTGAGGTCAATTATGACCTCATCTTCCGAAGAATCGGCTTTGGCAGATTCTGGACCGGGATCTTTTTCATCGATCATATTCATCACCAATTGGAAAGGGGGATATTTTCTTACAACGGAATGATTTTTAAATTATTATTATCTTTTGAAAATTATCATATGGCACGGTAAGTGTCAAGGAATATTACCATTTTCAGTATCCAAGCGCTTTCTTGCAATAACCATTTGCAGGCTATAAAGATCGTTGATGGGCGATCAACAGTGCGGTATTGACGGTAGGTAATCGATATTTATTGAGTTAATTAATTTCAATTGTTATAAATCAGCAAATTTAAAAAAAGAATCCATTCATCTTCTATCAACGATCATTTAAGGCAAAAGACTATGCGACACGTTTACATCGATCCTGCTGCGGCCAAAAAACGGCTGGTAACAATCGAAGGCGCTGAAGCCCATCATATTAAAAACGTGTTGCGGTTAAGACCGGGTGATCAATTAAAGCTATTCGACGGCACTGGTAATGAATATTTAGCCGTTATCTCAAGTATCGATGCCGATAATATGGAAGTTGAAATCCAGCATAAACTTAAACCTGACCTGGGCGCGGCTGCCCGGGTTATTGTGGCCCAGGCCTTTTTAAAAGAAAAGAAGATGGACGATCTGGTGCGTAAGCTTTCGGAGTTGGGAATCGCCGGCTGGATTCCGTTTTTTTCGCAACGCTCCATTGCCAGGCCTGACAAAGAACGCCTCGCCGGCCGCGACAAAAGATGGAAACGAATCGCCACCGAGGCTCTTAAACAGTGCCGACGAAAAAAGATGCTGGAAATCTCAGATGCCCTTGCCTTTGATGAGGTGCTGGAACTCAGCAAACCCTGTGATCTGAAAATCGTGTTCTGGGAAAATGAAGCCGCCCCCCTCACGCAGGATATAGGGACCAAAACAGGAATTCCGCTGAAATCAATTATGGTGATGCTGGGCCCGGAAGGGGGGTTTACCGAGCAGGAGATTGAAGCGGCCCGGCAAAACGGATTTGTCACTGCCGGTCTGGGTCCCCGGATCTTGCGAGCCGAAACCGCCACCCTGGCCGCGAGCACATTGGTTCAATATTTATTCGGGGACATGGGGCCATAGTGGATCAACCGGAATAATACGCTTTTCTGGTCAGGCATAAACCGCAGGTACGAGGACTGTGGCAGCGGTTTGCCCACCTGAGCTGGTCGAAGGTTCAACCGCGAAATCAAATAACGCGGCGGCCGGCCTGCGACGAGCTCGGTCGAATCGAAGCCGCTGCCATAAATTTTATCCAATATTAACCTGGACTTTGTATATAGACCAAATTTGATAATCTGGTTTGATTATCCGGGTAAATCCGCGTCCAATAGATTTGGATTTCATTTAAAAAAATCTTGACAAAGATGCAGGGGTTTAATAGGAATGGTTTTCTTAAAATTAAGGAATTTTACCCTATTTGGGTATTAAAACGCCGAGGTAGCTCAGTCGGTAGAGCAGGGGACTGAAAATCCCCGTGTCGGCAGTTCGATTCTGTCCCTCGGCACCATACAAAAAAAGGATATCAAGCCATGGCCTGATTTCCTTTTTTTTTGATAAAAAAAATCGTGGCCCTCGGAAATTCTCAATCGTCCCATTGAGGGCGAATATCCTTTAGTGATGCTTTGAAAACTGGGGTGTCTTTTCATCGCTCTGAAAACTTTCCTGGCTCATGCCTTCGGTATAGCGTTCAATTTTTTCAATTGATTCCCCGATATCGTCAATTAATAATTTGACAACTTTTGCTGATATAATCGATATACTACTGATTATTACTGTATTGGTCAAATGTTAAGCGGTGAAATTGTGATTAAAATGTACCGTCAAGGTATTCAGTTCCAAACGAAGTTTAAAGCAGGGAATAGAGTGCTTCCAGGCGAACACATGTCGGAAAGTGTGCAATGAGGGAGTTTGTAACGCTGGATACGATCTTCATTTCATATCAATTCAGATAGTCGCTTTAACGAATACATTCCATCCAAGCCTTTGATCGGTTTGGGTTTTTTTTCGTGCTTTGCGTAAAATAGATGTCTAAATCGCTGGTAATTTTCAGCCACGAACTCCTTTGAACCGATGATGCCCGAATCCGTAAAATAGCGCGTGCGGTATCGGAAACGACT
>CACVKW010001189.1 GCA_902749685.1 Olavius sp. associated proteobacterium Delta 1
ACCACCCTACATATAAGGAGGATTTTTTTCAATGACTCGTATTATTACTCACTTTATGACTCATTCTAAACCCGTTTTTGGACAAGAGTGATTTGATATGTTTTTTGACAGCTGGGGATTTAGAGAAAGGCTTCACAAGCTGGTAGACAGAATTAATAAAAACAAAAAAGAGCTTAAAAAAAGAAACCTTCCGCCGACTCCGGCCGGTGATGACACGAATTGAAGAAAAAGTGCTCAGTGAATTTTCCCAGCGGAAATGCTGCCAACCGGCAATATCCATCTGGATCATAAGAGAAAAACACAACATCTGTGAACTGCCAATCGCGCAGTCAATATCTTGCCGTTCATGGGGGGGTGGGCGGGATTTTTATTCAAGCCATGGTATGAAATATTAAATATAATTCCCATGCGACGACGCTCATAAATGCGGCAACAATCACATAAAATAAGGAACGGGTATAAATTCGAATGGTCCGAAGAAAAACATTCTGGCATAGCAGCAAAACAATCACGGCCACACTGGTTAACATGTACTTGACGGAGAGAAAGGCGTAAGGTCCGACATTGAGATAATAGGCCATGACAGGGTTTAACTCCGTCGCGTCTCGATTAACTAGAAATAGTGTTAACAGGGCATCAAGAACGCTGAGAAATAAAATTAGAACGATAGCTCCGAACAGGGTTTGGCTATATCGATCTGCCCAAAAAATGTTATTACGTTCTTCCCGGCGGCGGATCGTTTCCCTATTCCCGCCTCGATACAGCGACCGGATTATCGGACGAGCTGTTTTTCGCCGATCCTCTCCCAATCGCCGATCCTTGAAGTTTGCCTGTTGTTCGGATTTTGCCATTTTATTTCCCGCCTATTCTCGAACCTCTTTTGCGTGTTAAAAAAAAGTATCTCAATCCGTATTTACTTGCAAGTATTCCCCGGGGCTCTATTCGTATAGGATCCGACTACTCGATTGGATCCAAATCTTTTGCTGCCTCGACATTTTTGGAATTGGAATATTTGATTTGATTAAACATTGACATCAGGTATAAGGCCGCACCAAAAAAACAAGAAGCGGTCGCGAGCCCGATAATAATCAGTAAAAAACTATCGATGTTCCACACCCCCTTTAATCTTCGATATTTATGATTCGGTTAGCCTTTTTCAAAAGTATTTCTATGATCTAAGGGTTCTTCTTTTCCGAGCCCTGCGTTCAAAACCGGTTCTGCGATCCAGATCGCTTCTTCGCTCCCTGCCGGTTCTTCTTTCAAAGCTAACACCGATTCCCTCCGGGGATATCCGGACAATCCAGCCAGTCACTTTTACTTCTTTGCGGGTTTTCAATTCCGGTACGGTAAGCTTTATTTTGCCCCCTAAAACAATATGTTCTTTTGTTAATATAAAAGCTCCGCCTCTGCCAATATTGGATACAAATCCCTTATATTCACTACTGTCATAAGCGAAAAACAACGGTTTATTGTATGGTCGTCTAATATAGTTTCTGGAGTCATTTTCACCCCGAAAATCGTCACTTGGTGAGGCCTTCTTCTCAATTTGTTTAATTTGATCGGTTTTAGTGAGTGAATCATAGGAGCTAAGAAATTTTCCGCCGTAGCCATAACAATTGGATAAACCTTCCAGCTCTTTATGCCATACAATTTTAACATCAAAAAGAAATCGGCTATCTTTGCCGGGAGAATCAGCATGGATTGCGAGGCCAACAAATATATCTTCGCCGGGATAGATGGTTTGATCAGATTCAAAGTACAAACCGCCTTTGCTGATATTAAACATTTTGCCGGGATATAAAATGTCACTTGTGGAGACATCATGGGATATGAGCGTTTCATATTTAAAGCGCTTGTATCTCCTTTGCTCAGTGTCTAATTTCAAAATGACCATCATCCTTTTATTTGTTAGGTATTTAGCTTTGCTGCTTTAATAATTGCAGCCTTCCGGTGTTTGGTTTAATTTCAACTTCTCATTAATTTTCATGAAAAATTCAGAAATTATATTTGAAACCTGCACTCGATTTTAAAACTTAAACGGCCGCTCTTTCGAATCTTTTGATTGACTCAGTGGGGCCGGAAGTTCTTTTCTTCTGTGGTTGTCAAGTTCCTTTTTCACCTGGCTGAAAATTTCCTCAACCATGGTGTTTAAATTGGGCACCGTCCCCATTTCGTCCGCAACCTCCGGGCTGATTTTCCCGGCAGGGGCCTGCTGCATCATCGTTTTTAGGGTCTTTTTTGAAAGCGGCTCAAATCCGGCTGGAGAATTTAGAATCGCCTTTAACAAATGCGGGTTGGTCCCATCAATCAGAGATTCTCCAAAAAGGGACAGAATCTGCGCCTCCGTCATACTGAAGAGCCGGTCACGAACTTCTTTCTCTCGCAGAAATTGTAACAAAGCATTTTCTTTTTCCACTTCCCCCGGCGGATCTGAAGACTTTACTTTCCGTGTTTCACTGAACGCGGAGTAATTCTGTTTTGATTTTATAACTTCCAGCTTTCTACCTGCTTGTTCGAAGACGCGCCGCCTGGCCGTTTTTTGGCTTATTGCATCAAGACTGGAATTACTTTCCACGGCGAATAACTCTTTAACGATAAAATCGTTAAGGACCACAATATCATTGTACACCTGCTCAAGGGTGGTCGCAGATTCAGCTGAAAACTTTTGCTGAGCGTCTATTAAAATACGGCGAGCCTTCGATATTATCTTATCCAACATTGGGATTAGGTCCCCCCTCCGACCCGATATGCCCATCAACTATCACTGCAACATTCACCCCCCGATGATATCTGCACGTTGACGGGTGCATTAAAGCCATATTGGCTTTTGCAAAATCCATGCAAATATATTTTTGGACACTCTTGTCCAAAAACGGGTTTAGAATGAGTCATAAAGTGAGTAATAATACGAGTCATTGAAAAAAATCCTCCTTATATGTAGGGTGGTTGTTAAT
>CACVKW010001190.1 GCA_902749685.1 Olavius sp. associated proteobacterium Delta 1
ACATGACCAATGGTGGTTGTTTGAAGGTACCTAACTGATATTTTTACAAATATTGCTTGAATGAAAATTAAAATATTTTAAACATACGAAATGTAAGATA
>CACVKW010001191.1 GCA_902749685.1 Olavius sp. associated proteobacterium Delta 1
CAAATTTGAGACCCATTTATTCCGATAATCACTTACTGCTTGTCAATTGATTCTAAAAATACTCCTTCATTTAAAAACATTCAATCCGCATACCTACACC
>CACVKW010001192.1 GCA_902749685.1 Olavius sp. associated proteobacterium Delta 1
CCCCCCCCCCCCGAATCCCCTCATGCTGCAAACTACTTCGCATCGAAATCTTGTATTCCGACCGGCAAATAAAAAATGAATATTGACGATTGGCGATTGAATATTTAAGGTGTTCCGTCACTATTTTTTTCGGATCTATCTTCAATTGTCAATTAAATGGGATTCTTGTCATTTGTTTGAATGGCCTTATTTTGTAAATATAATATATGTAACCGTTCACTGAGAGGCAGCATGGTTATCAGGTTTGATCCATTTGGCAAAAAGCTTATATTGTTGATTATTTTACTTTTATTTCCGGCCTGCTTGTGGGGACAGCAAAAGCAACCAGGACCGCCACCGGCCAATGTGACAGTCGCCAAGGTCGCAAGCGGAACGGTTGCACCGCAAGCTGAATTTATTGCCACGGTTTTTTACCAGGAGATCTCCGATACGGCGGCCGAGATGAGCGGCCTGGTTGAGGCCGTTCTTTTTGAGGAAGGCCAGAGGGTACAGGAGAAACAGATTCTGGTCGAACTGGGTTCCGAATTACTTCACAAAAGACGCCAGGCGGCAATATCCTCATATGAGCAAATATTATCCGAGGTCCAAATCGCCAGGATTGATTTGAAAAGAAGACAAATATTGTATAAGAAAAAATCCATTTCAGAGCAATCTTATGATGAGAACCGGTACCGGGTCATCGGGCTCGAAAAACGGGCGGCTGCACTCAAGGCCCAGGTTGAGCAGTTTGAAATCGAGCTGAAGAAAAAGATAATTCGGGCCCCTTTCAACGGCGTGGTAATCAAACGGCATGTCGACCGGGGGGAGTGGGTTTCGGAAGGAGAAACAGTGGCGGTGATCGGCAAAGATGACACCATTGATATCGTGGCGGATTTACCGGAACGATTCATACCATTTATCAAAGACGGTATGCAGATCAGCGCCACGGTAAACGGCCACGATTTGAGCGGCAAGGTAATTGCTATCGTGCCGCGGGGTGACGTTGCCACGCGAACCATTCCGATCAAGATAAGAATGGCCAATGATTCTGCCTTAATTGAAGGGATGTCTGCCAGGGTCATCCTGCCCACCGCCGACCGCATCCAGGCCCTTATCGTGCCGCGGGATGCAGTCATCAGCAAATTCGGACAAAACGTCGTATTTGCAGCCGCTGATTCCCGGGCCAGGATGATACCGGTAAAGGTCATCGGCTACAGTGGATTGGAGGCCGGTGTCGAATCCACCGGTCTTAAGGCCGGGATGTTCGTTGTAATTGAAGGAAACGAGCGGCTGAGAGATAAACAGGCGGTTGTTTATCAGCATGAACACCATTAGATTTTCCATAGAAAAACCGGTATCGGTTATTGTCGGCATCATTCTCGTGGTGCTTTTCGGCTGGATTGGTTTGACAAGCATGCCGTATCAGTTGAGCCCGACCGTCATCGAACCGGAAATCACGGTCACCACAACCTGGCCCGGCGCAACACCCTATGAGATTGAACGTGAGATCATCGAGGAACAGGAAAACGTCTTAAAGGGAATCCCCGGTCTCTTTGAGATGGAAAGCGCTTCATTCAACAACCAGGGAACCGTAACGCTTAAATTCAGCATTGGAACCGATGTGGATGGTGCCTTGCTCAGGGTTTCAAATAAGCTGGATGAAGTGCCGGCCTATCCTGATAATGTGGACAAACCCGTGATCGCCGCCACCGGTGCCGCGACGTCACCCGTAATCTGGATGGTGCTCAAAACTTTGGCCGGCAATGACCAATCCACGTATACATACCGGACCTATTTTGAAAATAATATTCGGCAGTATTTGGAACGTACCGCAGGTGTGGCGGATCTGTTTATCGGCGGCGGGATAAAAAAGGAGATGCACATTGTTGTCAAGCCTGAAAGGCTGGCGGCATACGGCCTGACGATCAACGATTTGATCAGCGTCCTTAAAGCGGATAACGTCAACATCTCGGCCGGCACCATGGGGGTCGGGCGGCGGGATTATCGAATCCGGGCGCTGGCCGAATTTAAATCACCCGAGGATATTCAAAGTGTCGTTATCCGGTCCACCGGACTGCAGCGCATCAGCGTGGCTGATATAGCCGATGTGAACTTCGGATTTGACAAACTGACTTCCGCCATGCTGCACCGGGGGAAAGAGGGGATCGCGATTGGCGTTAAACCGGAGCCCGATGCCAATATCCTTGAGCTCTCGGATCGACTCGAAGCGGTGGTTAACTGGTTGAATGAGGAAAAACTTGCCGAAGAGAAAATTTTTCTGGACTGGGTATACGATCAGCGGCCTTACATCCGGGGGGCGATTTCACTGGTGCGCCAGAATATCCTGTTGGGAGGAACTCTGGCAATCCTCGTTTTGTTGATTTTTTTAAGAAGTATTACTGCAACGGTCATTGTTGCGACGGCGATTCCCATCAGTATTATCGGCACGTTTTTTTTCATGAACCTGCTGGGACGCAACCTGAATGTAATCAGCCTGGCGGGAATTGCTTTTGCCGTGGGGATGCTGATCGACAGTGCGATTGTGGTGCTGGAAAACATCGACCGGCATCGCAGTATGGGCAAATCTGCCTTTAAAGCCGCTTATGATGGCACGCGGGAAGTGTGGGGCGCGATTCTGGCATCCACATTGACCACCATCGCTGTTTTCCTGCCGGTGATCTTTATGGAGGAAGAGGCGGGTCAACTCTTCAGAGATATCGCGATTGCCGTGACTTTTGCCGTGGCCTTGAGCCTGTTTGTCTCGGTCTCGGTCATTCCGATGTTCGCCAAACAGCTTTTTTCGTTGAGCGGGCGCAATCAGGTGTCGCGACGGTCTAAATCCGCCTTGGGTACCATCGGCGGGTGGATTGAATCAGGCATTATGTGGCTCGTGAAGCTGGTCACCATATACTGGTTTACGCGGCTGGCTGCGGTGCTTTGCTTAAGTGTCCTTTCAATATATGGAGCCTGGGAACTGTTGCCTAAAATGGAGTATCTTCCCCAGGGCAACCGCAATCTGGTGATCAGTATCCTGATCCCGCCTCCCGGCCTTTCTTTTGATGAGAGAAAAGCAATTGGTGAGCACATTTATCGGATTAATGAGCCCTATTTTAACAAGGACCACAACGGGTATCCCGGTATCAAGAATATGTTTTATGTGGGAGCGGAACAAATTATGCTCTTTGGTGCCATCAGTATGCATGAACAGCGAGCCGCCGAGTTAATACCGCTTTTCACCCGCACGATTTTCTCAATTCCGGGGATGTACGGAGTGAGTATTCAGGCCGGGGTATTTCAAACCGGTCTTGGCCGGGGCAGAACGATCCAGCTCAATGTCAGCGGCAATGAGCTGGATCGCATTGTACAGGTCAGCGGCATGCTTTTCGGTGCGATAAAAAAGGAAATTCCGCAAGCTCAGGTCCGACCGATACCATCCCTGGAGCTGCTTTTTCCCGAAGTTCAGTTTGTTCCGGATCGGGATCGGCTTAAAGCAGCCGGTCTGACAGCCAGTAACTTCGGCGTTGCGGTTGATGTGCTGATGGACGGCCGTCAAATCGGCGAGTTCAAGCAAGCAGGCGAGAAGAAAATTGATATGATTCTCAAGGTTTCCGAAGAAGATATCTCAACACCGGAAGCACTGTATAATGCTTCGATCGCCATTCCGGGCGGCAAGGTTCTGCCGGTGTCCTCGCTCTCGCAGATGCATCGTACCTCCGGCATCACCCAGATCAGGCATCTCGAAAGACAACGGACCATTACGCTGGAAATCACGCCGCCGCCGACCATCGCTCTGCAGGAAGCCATGGAGACAATTACCGAGAAAGTGGTCAACCCCCTCGTCGGGCAGGGACTGCTGAAGGGCGCGGATATCGGGCAAAGCGGCATTGCCGATAAACTGACCGAGGCCCGCAAAATCCTTCAGCTCGATTTCATTCTGGCCGCTGTTATCGCCTATCTGCTGATGGCCGCCCTGTTCGGCAACTTTATCTATCCACTGATCATCATGTTCACCATTCCGCTGGCAGCCGCCGGCGGGCTGCTCGGTCTCAAACTGGTTAACATCTTCATTGGCAATCAGCCCCTTGATATCCTGACGATGCTCGGATTTGTGATCCTGGTCGGCGTGGTCGTCAACAATGCCATCCTTATCGTGCACCAGGCTTTAAACAACATCCGGCTCAAAGGGATGCGCTACCGCGAAGCCGTCCTTGAATCCACCCGCACCCGGCTGCGACCGATTTTTATGAGTGCCGCCACCAGTATTTTCGGTATGCTGCCGCTGGTTTTGATACCCGGTCCGGGCTCTGAATTCTACCGCGGACTGGGCAGTGTCGTCCTGGGGGGACTGGCGGTTTCCACCGTATTTACCATATTTGTCATACCGCCCCTTTTGATGTTTATTATCAGGATGGAGAAACCGGCGACCATTTGAATTTTGGTCACTGTGATTTGTTTGATATTTCAAAAACGTTATGAGGTAAAATGAAACCATGAAATACCGCGAAGAGAAAGACAGTATGGGAAGCGTTCAGGTTCCGGCGGATGCCTATTATGGGTCGCAGACCCAGCGGGCGGTGGAAAATTTTCCGATCAGCGGGTTGCATTTTCCTTCCGAGTTTATTCATGCCCTGGCGCTGGTTAAAAAATGTGCGGTTCGGATCAATGATACCCTCGGCCTGCTGGATACCCGATTGGCGCCGGCCGTGGCGCATGCCGCGCAGGACGTCATGGATGGCCGCTTTGACGATCAATTTGTCGTGGATGTTTTTCAGACCGGATCCGGCACCTCCAGCAACATGAACATGAATGAGGTGGTGGCATCGCGGGCCAATGAAATTCTGACCGGCACGAAAGGCGGTCGATCTCCGGTTCATCCCAACGACCATGTAAATATGGGACAATCCAGCAATGATATCATTCCATCGGTAATCCATATCGCCGCTTTGGCCCTGATTAAAAGCCGCCTTATCCCATCCCTTGAATCCCTCAAGATCGTACTTGCTGAAAAAGCTAATGAATTTAAAGACATACAGAAACTTGGCCGCACTCACCTGCAGGATGCCGTGCCACTGACGTTGGGTCAGGAGTTTTCCGGCTACGCCCGACAGATCGAGCTTGGGATTGAACGCATCCGGGCCGTCGAACCGCGGCTGGCTGAACTTGCTCTGGGGGGGACGGCGGTCGGAAGCGGTCTAAACGCCCATCCGGATTTTGCAAAGCGTGTCATTGCCTTGATTTCAGAGCAAACAGGATTGCCTTTTTGCGAGGCTGTCAATCACTTCGAAGCCCAGGCCGCCCAGGATGCGGCGGTGGAAACCAGCGGTGCTTTAAAAACGCTGGCAGTCGGTTTGGTTAAAATTGCCAATGATATTCGTTGGCTGGCGTCCGGTCCGCGCAGCGGCATCGGGGAAATTACCATCCCGCCACTGCAACCGGGCTCTTCCATAATGCCGGGTAAAGTCAATCCGGTCATTCCCGAGGCCGTTATCCAGGTGGCGGCCCAGGTGGTGGGCAACGACGCGACGATTACCATGGGCGGTCAGGCCGGAAATTTTGAGCTAAATGTCATGCTGCCGGTAATTGTCTACAATCTGCTACAGTCGATTTCCATCCTGGCCGCCGTAACACAAGCGTTTAGCGATAAATGCATTGCCGGAATTTCCGCCAACCGGGAGGCTTGTGCGGCCTATATTGAAAAAAGCCTGGCCCTGGTGACCGGGCTGGTACCAAAAATCGGCTACGATCAAGCAGCCGCCATCGCCAAAAAGGCCTATGAAACCGGCAAAACCATCCGGCAGGTCGCGATGGAGGAATCGATATTGCCTGAAAATGAGCTAAATGATTTATTGGATGGCAAGTTAGGGGCTTCGCCCCAATTGGAATGAGGGAATACTGGTACGATGGAATTCTCGGTCTTGGGAGGATGGAATGAGGGATGAATGGTATCGTCAGTCCGAAGATTTATTGTAAAATGGAGAATATCCTTTAAGAATCAACATTCCAGCATTCCACTACTCCATCATTCCATGATCGGGGAAAGAACGAAGGCCTTGAAAACATCACATATGATGGTCGTTTACTTTTGTTTCAAAATCGGCTATAAATCCGCGCAACAAAGCAAGCAGGAAAGAACTGGAATGCTGGAATATTTTTTTCCATCTTTCCATTTGGACTACCAGCGTGGGCGGCCTGAAATAAGACTAGGCTTATAGCCAGTTTTAGAATTTCCGAAACGTCCAATTAACCAAAATCAATTTGGAGGTATTTTATGGCAAAAAAGCGATACACCATCAATTCTGCCTGCCCGCAATGTGGCTGCAGCGGAGCCCAAGTGTTGTCGGAAGAGGAAATGACACGAAGGTATGGACATGTCGCCAATTTCGATATGGAATGCGGAGAATGCATGCTCAAATATACCGAGGAAATGGAAAATGCCTGTCCTGAGTGGGACCAGGAATGCAGATTGAAGGAATAATTTGAAATCAGGATGAGTCAGATATCGGAAACATCACCCCAAAACAGTTTCACCGGCCTTTCCCGCTTAAAGCTATTTTTGGCCCTTTCCAGGACGCCGCACGGGTTACTGGACATGTGTACCCCGGCGTTTGGCGCGCTGCTGTGGCTCGGACGGTTCCCTTCTTTTTTCACCGTTATAATAGGTCTTGTTACAACTTTTGCCGGCTATACCGCCGTATACGCCTTAAACGATGTCGTCGATTATAAGGTCGATAAAGAAAAGGCGGCCCGCGGAGGGTTGTCGAGCACAGGCAGTGACCTTGATGGTGTATTAGTTCGCCATCCAATGGCCCAGGGATTTTTGACTTTCAAAGAAGGGATTTTTTGGTCGATAGCCTGGTCGCTGCTGGCATTGATCGGCGCTTTAATCCTGAATCCGGTCTGTGTGCTTATTTTTGTTGGCGGTTGTGCGCTCGAGACCATCTATTGCCTGTTGTGGCGGGTCAGTCCGTTTCGTACCTTTGTCAGCGGAGCAGTTAAAACATCCGGTGCGATCGCCGCCGTATTCGCGGTTGATCCGAATCCTTCGGGTAGGTACCTGATATTTCTGTTTTTACTGCTTTTTTTTTGGGAAATCGGTGGGCAGAATATTCCGAACGATTGGTCTGACTACGATGAAGACCACCAAATGAATGCCAAAACCATTCCAATCCGGTGGGGGCTTCCGATTGCCAATAACATCATTTTAATCACCATCAGTTTAACCCTCGGCATGGGCGCGATTATTTTTTATGTTTCCCAGGTAAACTATGGAGCTTCTTTTGTCTTTCTGTCCCTGGCCGTGGGAGGCTGTCTGCTGCTGCTGCCGGCCTTGAAACTGAATAAATCGCGTCAACGTTCCCATGCGATGGCGCTGTTTAATAAAGCCAGTTATTATCCGCTGGCGTTGCTGATGATTGTATTGGTCAAAATTTTATTCTAAAGTCCATCAGGGTTTGGAGACTAACCAGTGTTTTGCTTCTGATTTGCCGCGGCGGTCCGGATGGGCACTATTTTCTTATACCCTAATTGAGCGAAGCCCAATTAGCAGGTATCGGATAATTTATAGCAAAATATTTGCACCACTAAGGCACAAAGTCACAAAGATTAATATAATCATATGGTTAACTTTGTGTCTTGGTGTCTTTGTGGCAATTTGTTCAGCGCCATACAAGGCGGATTCGGGTTATGGAGTAAAGGGAGACTTCAATGAAAGAATATGATGCCGATGAGCTGGCCGGGTTCAACGGTGAAAACGGCAACCCAACCTACATCGCCTATGATGGCAAGGTTTACGATGTTAGTGAAAGTAAGCTCTGGCGCAAAGGGCAGCACATGAACCGCCATCGTTCCGGCGATGATCTGACCAGCGATATGCCAGCGGCACCGCACGATTTCAACGTCCTGGAGCGATTTCCCCAGGTGGGAATATTTAAAAAAGCTGCGGTTGAGGAGCAGGCGATTCCTCAGCCGCTAGCCTGGCTGATAAACCGGTTTCCTTTTCTCAGACGCCATCCGCACCCGATGACGGTTCACTTTCCCATCGCGTTTGTATTGGCTACGCCAATTTTTAACGTCCTTTATCTCGTGACGGGCGTAAAATCCTTTGAAATCACGGCACTGCATTGTCTGGCGGGCGGCATTTTATTTACCATGGTGGCAATCATCACCGGTATTTATACCTGGTGGCTGAACTATATGGCGATGCCGCTCAAGGCGGTCAAAATAAAATTACCCCTGACCATCCTTATGTTTGCCATCGAGGTCATTATTTTTATCTGGCGTATCCTGACACCGGGGATACTGGATTCCATCCATTTCGGCAGTATAATATATTTTCTGCTGTTGCTGTCACTGCTGCCGATGATAATGGTGATCGGGTGGTACGGGGCGTCGATGACGTTTCCGGTTGAGAAAGGTTAAAAAAAAATATTTGCACTTTATGATTGGCAAACTGGCAAACTTGATTCTTTCTTTCAATTTTTAAAATTCCAAATTACAAGCACCAAAATACAAATAAATCTCAAATTTCAATATTCAATGACCCAAACAGGTTTGGTATTTCGGATTTTGGTCATTGTGATTTGTTTGATATTTGGGATTTGGCTATTGGAATTTATAGAAATCCATGACTTAGTGGATTTGAGGTTCAGAGTCCCCTTGGCGGTTGATCGAAATCGAGTGGTTCGGGCCAGGGTTCTTTACTTGACAGCCAGATGTATTACGGCAACCCCGTTGGTTAGTTTGCGGTGGCTGACGTCGGAGAAACCAATACTTTTAAGAATTTGGGTCAATTCGTCAGGCATGGGCCACATGCGAATGGTTTCGGGCAGGTGGGTGTAGGCGGTGCGGGAGCCTGCAATCATTTCGCCCAAAAATGGCATGACATAAAATGAATAAATATCATACAGCCAGCGAAATGGCGTAAAGGTTGGTTTCGAGAATTCCAGGCACATCATTTTGCCGCCGGGTCTTAGCACCCGGTGCATTTCCGAAAAACCCTTTTTCATATTCGTCACATTTCGGATACCAAAACCGACCATGGCGGCGTCAAAATCACCGTCAGAAAATGAAATAGATTCTGCGTCTCCCTGGACATAGCGGATCCGCGGTTCAATCTCTTTTTTGGCAACTTTGTGGAGACCGGCCAGCATCATGGCCCGGTTAATGTCATAGATGGTGACACGGCCTTCAGGGCCGATATTTTTAGCTGCCAAAATCGACAGGTCGCCCGTACCGCCGCATACATCAAGTACCCGGCTGCCGGGAGCCAATTCCATCATGCGGACAGCCAGTCTTTTCCAGATGTGATGGATACCGAAGCTCAGCAGGGTGTTCATAAAGTCATAATGCTTGGCGATCGTGTTAAAATGATCTAAAACCCGTGCGGCTTTTTCTTCAACGGGAACGCGCTGAAACCCGAAAAAGGCGCGTTGAGTCCCATTTGCCGATTGGTCCAATTGCGCTTTGCGGCTCTCGTCATCAAGCCAAATTTCTTTTTGTCGATGCATTAACTCGGTCGTCTCCTATAAGTTTGAATGATCGCCATCAAATACCATTGTTCGATTGCAGATTAGAGTTAAGATAAGCAGGTTTATCCGGACTTCAACATAAATAAATACTATGTTATAATTCTTTTTTAAAGGAATTCTGTACTCTGCCGATAATAGATGTAGAGACAATTCCGGGATTGACGTAGAAAAACAACTAGACATTCTCACCGGCGATTATTGTGAAAACTGATTCCACGTTTGATTGCGGGTCTAGAAAAGACCTTTGGGATTGGGAGATAAAGAATAGATCTTGCACACAGGAAGGAAACAATGATGTCTCATTTGGTGGTCAATTTTTGTAGACGGGAGCAGATGTCGATCTGTACGGCGGACAATCAAAAACAGCAGGTCGGCTGCAGCTATTATGAAAAGTCGCAATTTGCCGAACGCTGTATGTATTTTATATTCGAGGAATACTGTGATAGTCTGACGGCTCAGATGCATGCGCAGCAGGATTTAAGGAATTGAAGATTGCGAATTGAATATTTGTCGATGTCGCTTCGCTCAGTCTTTTTAAAACTGATCCGCAGCAGGCGGACCTTAAATATTCAATATTCAATCGAAAATATTCAATTATCTAAGGGTTCTCAAATTTTTTGGCGAGATCGTTATCAATTACGTACATACAGACTTCTTTGGCACCCTGTTCGATATAACGATATTTTTTAGATAGATTGTTGATTAGATAGCTCACGTCGTCCTGGATGCGCTTATCGTACGTTTTAAAATCCTCCTCGTTATAATCTTTGATGGCCCGGCGAAAGTTTTCATTTTCAAGAAACGGGTCCAGCACTTTTTCCTTCAGATTATAGACATAGCGATCATGCATGGAATCAAAAATTTTGGACTCGGCTATTGGCAGTCCGTCCACCATGATCTCCTGGGTTAACGTCCGGGTGGTGTATTCTTTTTGTGAGGCCTTGCGAAATGCAATGCGTTGACTGCTATCGGCTTTGGTGCCCAACAGGCGCCGTTCGATACCTGCCAGAAATTCCTCGTTTATATCCAATTTTTCACCGGTGTAGGTACAGGTTTCAACTGAGCCGATTTCAAAATTAATCGCGAACAGATAATTCTGAATATCGCGGGATATCTGTTCTTCATTATAGTAATAGAGGGACTCTTTAACCTCCTGCAAAATGGTGTAGTCATACATGCGAAGCAGGGAATCCAGAAAACCGGCCGGTATCAAATCCTTTACATCCTTATGGATTTTAGTGAAAAATTTACACAAATCCGACATGTTGATCAACTTGTCTTCTTTGGCGTAGGCCGAGTAAAATTGATTAAAAATATTGATGGAATCGCGACCGGAGATACCGTGTTCTCCCTCTTTTTCCGATTCAGCAATAATTTTGCGGCGCCGTTTGGCAGTTAACCGTTTGCGGTCCTCTTCCTTGAGCCAGGCAGGAATGTAGCCGGTATATATCTCCATTTTGAGCAATTGCATGTTTTCATCGCAGTAAAGCCGGTATTTGTTCGGGTCGCCGATCCACTCGAGCATGGCTTCGGATTTGGGGTTCAAGCGCGATGAGATAATCACCCGGGCAAAATTATGGAGTGCTCTGGGTAAAAAGTGATCGTCGATGTGTTTGCCGAAAATATTTCGGTAAATTTCCACTTCAGTCGCCAAGTCCATGACATAAGGAATATTGATATATTCCACCCGATCTAAAAAAGACTGAAACCCCTGAATATTTTTTTCATCCTCCGGGTTCATAACCGCCAGCAGCAATGAGTTAACATTTTCCTCAATATCTTCAACCTTGTGGACACCCTCACTGATGATGTTGTGAAGCTCGATCAACCGCTCCGTGTTATGGGATTTCACATCCATTAACGCATATATGCCGTTATTGGTTTTGGCATACTGCGAGAAAATATATTTGACCTGGTTGCTGTCTTTTAACAGGCTGTCGATACGCCGCTGCAAAATAGCATTGCTCATTATGTTCTGGCGCAAGGGCTTGTCACCCGGGTTGAAGACACTAATCCCTTCTCCCAGGCGCCGGTTGAACCGGTAGGGTCGCGCAAAGAGCATGTCAAAAACTTTTTGGGGGCTTTGCAAGCGGTCCAGCAAGGCTTCATATAAAGAGCTGCAGATGGTGCACGGATTATCTCTGAATACCCAGTCATATTCCTTTTCAGTGGAAAGTTTCCATTTAAATTCATCGTTTTTAAATAAATCGTCAAAAAACTCCCGCCGATGTTGCTTGGGGATCATTAATATTGGATTGTCGTGGCTGGGGCAGGGAACTTCGACGTAATCTCCGGCCAGATAATTGGCCGCAATATAGGCTTCAGAGCCCTGCAAAGAATTGTGTGATCCATTGTCATTTAACAACTCAGTCCGATCGGGAATGGAGCTGTCCAGCAGGTGAGATAGCTTTTCCAGCACCGGATGGTTTTCAAGATCTGCGAGACCGCCTAAAATTTTGCGGTCAAAGCGCCAAACAGCTTCAAAACGCAGGCCGGCGTCGGTGTTGGTATATTCTTCGAACTTCATCAGCAGATTATTAAGAAAGGTGCTTTTTCCGCAGCCGGGTGGGCCCTTGAACAGGTAGATCTTATTTTGTTGGGCGCCACGCTTCCAGGCTTCTACCAGGCTGATCAGGCGATTGGCAAACAGACGATCGGCAAAAAAGGGGTGGTCGGTTCCTTCAACGAAAAGTTTGCTGCAATCATAATGTACATAGTGAATGGATTCGGGATCATCCGAGTATTCGTCGAGCCCCTCACCCACGTAAGCTTTCATCATATCGTTAAAAACTTGGAAGACATTGCGGATGACAAGCGGTGGCTTAGCGGCAAGCTCTTTGAGAAACTCCTCAAAAGGCACGGCTGTGCGTTGCTCCAGCCCACTCATGTTCTGGTTGAGATTCTGCATGGCCTTCTTAATGCTTTCGACCCCCTGATCATCTTGCGGGGCGGCTTTGGCTTTTTTTTTGGAAGGCGATATCAAATTTTTAATGCTCTTCATTTTTGTTTTACGTCCGGTTTCGGCGGTTTTTCCCTTGCTGGTCACTGGTCTCAGGTCTCCGGCCACTGGAACTAAATGGTTTAAGGCATAGGGTATAAGGCTGAAGTCATTAATGGTCATTTAACCATATGCCCTAAACCCTATATCCTGCGCCTTCCTTCATATTCCGTAATCTTTGTTCTATTTATATATTTTCCTTAGATAGCTTGCGGTCTTTCATCGTGTAGCGCACTTTTTGCCACTTAATTTCCTTGGCCTGGGGATCTTCCTCCAGCGGCATCGTCAGACCGGGGATGGGCAGCCGTGGTTGTGTGGGCTCGGCCTGCACCACTTCGTTGGTCTCCAGCTGAACCGGTGCCCCCCACAGGTATTCAATGCCGAGCATCGTGTTGGCGATAAATTCTTTTACAAGGGGTTTGCCTTCAAAAACGTGGAGCAGGTAAAGATTTCCGTTATTGGTTTTTTCCGGCTGGATTTGAAGGTACGGCGGATGGTAGAGGGTGTCGAGCAGCATTTGGCGGTAGCTTTCGGCGCTGCGGCTTTTGACATAGTATTCCCAAACGCCTCGGTTCTGATTTAATCGCCGGCCGGCTACAAACAATTTGTATTGATTTACAAAATCCTGGTCAACGAAGGTATTGATGAACATGAAATCGTTGAAGTTGTCGCGCAGATCAAATAAAAAGTCTTTTCCCTGTCCGGTTTGGGCGTCAAATTGATCGCGCTCCCGGGCATCCAGCAGCCGTTTGAATTTAATTGAGTATTTGCCTTTTTCCGCCAGCTCTTCAATGTAGAAAAACAAACGCATTCCCAAGGCATAAGGATTTAAGCCCACGCGCGGCATGGATGTCACGCCGGCGTGGGTGCGGGCGAAGTCGACTTCGTGCCCTTCAATACGGTCATCCTGCAGAAATAGCTTTTCATGCCAGTAGCTGGCCCATCCCTCATTCATAATTTTGGTTCGAATCTGGGGCTGGAAGAACAAGGATGTTTTGCGGATGACCTCGATGACCGGTTTCATCCAGATATTTTTTTCTTTTTTTAAAAATTCAGAGTGTTCCAGCAAAAATTGCATTGGATCGAGTTTCTGAAGCGGTTTTTGCTCCAAACTCTTTTTAAAAATCGCATCGAACTCCGGATATTTTCGCAACACTTCTGAAAAAAAGGCTTTGCCCCCGAGTTCTTTGCTTTCTTTTATGCAAGCATTGTATCTTTCTATTTCTTTGACATATTCGTTTATTTTTATCTTTTTAATCGATTGCAGAAACACGTCAAAGTAGTAATCGAGCCTCTTTGAGCTGTTGGTTTTTGGGGCAAGATTAAATTGTGAAAGCTCACCATGATACCCCACCAGATTATCAATACCGCGGGAAAATTCGATAATGTAATCCACCCATCTGCCCTTTTCCGACCGGAGTTTGGCAATCATGCGTTTATCCGAAAGCGCCTGGCCGGTGAAATCGTAATCCCAAGTGTGACGGAAGTACAGGTTGTTCTGGAAAAAATCAATGTGGCCCAGAACATGGTAGAAAATCATGACATTCATCCAATCCGGATTGTTGTCATTGTAATAGGAAATCGCCGGCCGGGTATTGATGACGGTCTCATACGGATTGTTCGGGTACAGCTCATAACGGCCCTTTTCTTTCAGGACTTCGACGTCATGGACCCAGTAATCATAAAGGGTTGGAATCATCACCTTGGGTGTCAGTTCCAGCAAATCTCGATTTGAAACAATATATTCCAGAGTTTCATCCTCAAACCTCAGACCGGCATCCAGAGCCCTCTTCTTGCACCCTTCCATGATTTTTTTGGTATGTTGGTCAATTAGTTCCATAATTAAAATTGGTTATGGCGGTTAGCCGGTTGGCCCGTTAGCCGGCTACTTTTTTCATTTTTAGTGTTTGCTAATCCGCTGACGGGCTCAACGGACAACCGGGAAACAGGTCAACTTTTTACTCCGAAATCAAATGCTTAATCCCTTCAATCAGCCTGGGTTCATTCGCATTTTCCTGCATCACATCCAGTCTGAGTAAGTGCGGTTTGTCTTCCAACAGGTTGGACTTCTTCAGATATTTTTCCACCTCACTGTTGTGGGTGGCTTCGGTTGAATGTTCGGCAATTGATATCCCGACCCGGTTGGCATAGGTCAGCATTTTATTGAGCTCCGGGATGCTTTCTTTGCCGTCCGTATCCCAATCGTCACCGTCCGTGCCGTGGAAGATGTAGATATTATAGTCCTGGACCAGATTTTCTTTATCAACAATTTCATTGACCAGCCGATAAGCCGAGGACACCTGGGTTCCGCCCGCAACCTTCGAATTATAGTATCTGTAAAAATCCGGCACCTCGGATGCTTCCGTGTCATGCAGGATAAAGCGTGTTTCCACCTGCATGGCGTATTGATACAGCAGCCAGCTGTAAATCAGCACATGTTGGGTCACGACCAGCGTCGTGGATTTTCCGGCCATGGAACCGGAGTAATCCCGCAGAAAAAACACCATGGCCTGGGATTCGTAGTCTTTTTCACGTGACAAAATTCGGTACACCAGATCATGGGGCGACACCAGGAAGCGTGAGGGGTCAATACTTTCAACATCAGGGATATTGCCCAGATGGATGTTGGTCTCGGTAATTTTACGCAGCGTCGCTTTTTTGTCGAGCAACTGGCCGAAACCACGGTGTTTGTCCGTTAGATCGTAGGTGTAACGCGTCAGTGATTTCTTTTTGCCCTTATCTTTCAGGTTGGGAAGTTCAAATTTTTCGGTCAGAATTTTTCCCAGATCATAGGCATTTGACTCCATTTCATGCTGGCCGCCCTCCCCCTCGCCGGGTCCGCTTCCGCCTTGTTGGTCGGGTGAGCGCACCGGCTGTTCGCCGATAACCTCACCCTCCTCACCATCACCGGAACCGCCGCTGCCCTGTTCTTCATCCGTGCGAAACGAGGAGTCATGGAGAAATTTCTCCTCCACTGTGGACGGTACAATGACAACTTTATCTTTGCCGCTCTTGCCCGGTTTGATCAACCGGCCCACATTGATTTTGCGTGGAAATCCGTCTTTTTCCCGTTGCTTATCGCGTTCGAGCAATTCGTCGATGGAGCGGATACTGACATTGGGATTGCTTTGCATCGCCGTGATGCCCTGCAAATCCAATAGATCGTGGTAAGCATAAATATTTTGGGCGGCCTGAAATTCGGCTCCCGTTCCATTGCGGGATGACGCCGCATCCGGTATCTCATGCGAGCCGTTATCGTTGAGCTCCGCCAGGATCTTTTGATCCTGCTCGGGCGTGAGGCCGTCTTGTTTAAGTCGCATATAAAGATCTAACCTTTTTGAATCCATAGTATTTCGCTTCGCTCAATTATTTTTTTTGATAAATGCACAACGGCATATGAGCTTATATTTTTTTCGATGATTGAAATAATAGACAAAATTTCAGACCCTTATTCTTTCCTGAGTTGTTTAATAAGCCAGGTGCCGATTAGAATCCCAAACAAAAGTACATAAAAACATGCGTAGCATAACGTAATTAATCCGCGGCAGCTCCGACCTGACAACTTTCTTCCATTTTTAGAATCAAGCTTAAATTCTGAATGTGCTATTTTACAGGGCGGATTAATTACTTTTCGTCTTCCTGCGTGCAAAAGTACTCGATGGTTTTCTGCGCACAGGTCTTACAGTATCCCAATTTTTCGAGCATGGTGGAGATCATGCGGTCATACAGCTTCTGATTTTCTTCGTTGGTCCGGTTGGCCAGAGCCCCTATAAGACTGCCGGCGCCGGCAATGTCGGATTTGAGCCGCACATCGGTGACCGCTTTGACCAACTCGAGGTTGTCCATAAAATCGTAGTCTGGATCGACGGAAATTTTCTGGCCGTAGATTTTGCGAATGGAGGTTCGAAACGACTCACGCTGTTCTTCGCTTTTCAGTCCCAGCCGTTCTTCGACACTGTTAATATAGCGTTCGTCGATTTTGAGCGCCTTCAGTTCACTGGTTTGGGGGTCTTTATATTTCCACATTTTATCGGGTCCCAGGTTTTCTGCATCAATGCCGATTATCATATTGACATAGTTCATGACGTCTTTGCGGATGGCATAGGGCTCATCCATGTAGGCGTTGAACATTTCAGTCATGATCCGTTCCCGGTATAGACCTTTAGCGGTTTTAAGATCTTCAAGATACTTGGTCCGGTCATTGGCCTCCGTGACATAATCCAGGATGATCCGGTCCAGGGCTTTGAATATGTCATAAGCGAACATGCACTCACCCTCGTTGGTTTCCGAGCTTTCGATCAACAGCTGGATGGCACGGCCGAGATTGCGCTGTCCCAGACCTTTTTGGCCGAAGCGGTTGATAATATCCGGATCCTGGTTGAGGGTGTCAATGACTTCCGCCAGAGTTTTGATGCTCTTTTCACCGGCCACCTCTCCGGCAGCCAGCTTCATGGTTTCGACGGGTGTCAGCTTTTCGGAGCGGGGCAGCCGGGATAATACGACCGCAATGGAGGCGGCATAATTCAGATTCGGATCCTGATGCAGATCCTCTTTTGTCAGGGTGGTCCGGGTTTCACTGCCGATAGTGTAGCCGGTGAGATATGTCTGCAGTTTGTAATTGGTATTGTGCGACACATAGCAGACACGGCAGCGGTCCACAATGGGGGCTTCCTCTTTTTCAGACAGGAAGCGATGAAATTCAGAATTGTTGCTGGTGGCAACAATCAGGGTATCAATGGGCCATTTGTATCCGTCAATTTCTATACTGCGGTTCTGGATGACGCCCAGATAAACCTGGACCAGGTCTTTTTTGTTTTTATAGATTTCGTCACTGAAATGAATACCGCCGCCGGCTACCCGGGCCAGGGCGCCGCGTCTTAAATCAAAACGGTATGGATTGTTGGTGTCGGTAATGTGCAGCAGGCGCTGGATCGATTCCTCGCCAAGCAGATCCACCGAAGAGGATGTAATTTTGTCTTTTGCCGGATATTTGCCGGTTACGGTCCCCAGACTTTCAGTCAGCGGTACGGGCGTTATCTCGATAAATTTGAGCATTTCATCGATATCTCCATCCGTAAAGTTTCTGATATCATTTAATATATAACTGCTGCAGGCACCCAGGGGGCGATAATTCTCATATAGTGTGTCAATTTCCTTGTCTGAAAAACCGATTTGTTTGGCAAGAAACGCCTTGTTTTGATCCGGGTTTTCAAACAGACTCATCGCCAGTATCATCGGGTCTTCATAGGTTTGGGATTCAATAGTTTTGATCTTGCCATAGTCGCCCACTTTCTCGAGATTCAAGTACTTGAACGTATATTTGCGATTTTTGTCATTGGATAGAAATGCGCGGTATTTAGCCGCCAGAAATTCAACCAGGAAAGTTTTGCCATTGCCCGGTTCGCCCACCAGCACAAAGGCCATTTCCTTCGACGATCCGCCTTCGGCGGCGTCTTTTACATAGGAGACAAAGCTGTTGATTTCATCATACATGCCAATCACATGCTTGGATCCCTCACGGAAGATGCTGAAATCATAAGTGGTCTTGCCGTTCACCACGACTTTTTCGATTTTACTTTCCAGAACCATCCGTGATACACTTTGAAACGCATTTTCAAAACAGCGCTTACCTTGCTTGAGTTCAGTCAGATGATGGGCGAGTGTTTTTGAATGATCAGACATTTTACCTCCAATAGAAAAATTTGTTTAACCGTTCTTCGGCAGCTCCCGCTAATTGAGGGGAGCAGTCAGATTGTAAAATTTTTGGAAAGACGCAGTTGATCCGCATTTTTTTTAAGCAAATAATTTCATGACGAAATGCTGTAACCGCTGTCGGGTGAGTTATTTCGGAGGAGAGATCAAAATTATTGATAACTTCAGACCTGTTCGAGCTCTATTGATCCCGAATCAGCCATACAACAAAACCGTAAGCATCATACCTTTTGGGTCAACCACTGAATCATAAAAAAGATTTACAGATTATCGCTTTTTTGACATTAAAATGACGGTTTCTTTGTCACTTTTGAGTTTGCCGGATGTGGATTCGGTTCTTAAAATGAATCAAAATTCATGTGGCTGGTTGATGTTTTCAAAGAGCAAGTTTTATAGATTCTGTAATATCATATTTATTTCAGTAGGTTGTCATGTTGATCCCGGTCGAGTGCAGCGTCTTGCCAAAAGAATAGTCGCAGAATAAGGTATCGCATTACAGATTTGTAGTTTTGTAGATGCAAAATTGATACCATGAATTTGGCTGGTTTTGCCGGATTAATTCAAGAGTTATGGAACAAGCTGATAGGATAGTTGATAAATATGAAACTGTGGAAACGCGCCGCTTTTTGGGCCTTTGGATGGACAGCCAAGGTGGTCGCCAGTCTGTGGCTGAGCACCTGTCGAATTTCCGAATTCGGTCGTGGAATTGAAGAAAAATATATCACGCAATTTCCAGATAAGGGGCTTCTTTATGCCAGCTGGCATCGGGGTCTGTTTTTTGTCTTTTACTGGTACCGCAACCAGAATGCCGTTTCGATTGCCAGCGCCAGCGAAGACGGTGAACTGGCCGCGCAGGCAGCAAAGCGTTTCGGCTGGATAACCGCCAGAGGGTCCTCATCGCGGGGTGGCCGGCAGGCGTACCGGGCAATGGAAGATCTCGTCAAACATGGACACAAAGGCGGGTTGGTGGTTGATGCTCCCCGGGGGCCGCGATTTGTTTCCAAACTGGGAATTATTTATTTAGCCAAAAGAACCGGGATTCCGATAATTCCGGTGATATGGAGTGCGGATCGATCCTGGAAACTGCAAAGCTGGGATCGCACCATTATTCCCAAACCGTTTGCCCGTATCGTGGCCCTTTTTGCCGCTGACTATATTCGTGTGCCGGCCGCTGCCTCTCGTGAAGACTGTGAATCATATCGCGAGCAACTCGATGGTGCGCTGAATCACATCATGTACCAGGCCGATCATTTCTTTAAGGAAACTGGAGCCACCGATCCGCGACAGATCGAGGTGCCGGATCCTGTGCCGCTACCGGAATGACTCGGTATTGGATTTGGCAATTTAGATTTCGGATTGCAGTTTAGGACGAATTGTGAGAAAACTTACTGGTATATGGTTTAAGGTTTAGGGTATAAGGTCATTTAATGAATATTCCTTTAACCTTCCACCCTATACCCTAAACCTTCCACCAATTTTAACTGCGAGGATAATTATGAATAAGGAAATTGCGGACATCATCAACGGAGCGGATACCCGGGACTGGAAAACAATCCAGGTGGATTTTGGTGATGAATTGCTGGATATTGATGTGCCGGAGAACTGTGAGATATTGGCCATGCCTTCCATGCCCTGCCTGGTCGACTCCGGTGAGGCAATTGCACAGGCTTTGAATCAGCCGATCGGATCCCCCACTATTTCCGATATAATTCAATCCAAAGGTAAACCGGCTGATGAACTTACGGTTTGCATCACGGTATCGGACATCACCCGGCCGGCACCGTATAAGGGGGAAAACGGCTTGCTGTTGCCCCTGCTGGGACTCATCGAGAAAACCGGTGTCAAAAGAGAGAAGATCGTGATTGTGATCGGCAACGGGATGCACCGGCACAGCACCCTTAAAGAGCGCATCTACATGTACGGCCAGGAGGTGGTGGATAATTATCGAATCGTGGATCATGACTGCGAGGATGACGATTCCATGGTCCTGGCCGCTCAAACCAAAAGGGGAACCCAGGTTCATCTGAACAAAATTTTTTATGAATCGGATGTTAAAATCATTACGGGACTTGTAGAAAGTCATTTCATGGCCGGGGCATCCGGGGGTAGAAAGGCGGTCTGCCCGGCACTGGTCAACACCAAAACCATCCAGTTTTTTCACAGCGTACAGGTTCTGGAAGATCCCAAAGCAACCAATCTGATCCTGGCTGGCAACCCCTGTCATGAGGAGGCCCTTGAGGTTGCTCAAACCGTCGGAATTGATTTTCTGGTCAACGTGACGCTCGACAAGCGTTTGTGTATGACCGGTGTCTTTGCCGGCGCGCTGGAGGAAGCCCACTTGGCGGCCTATGAAGCCATGAAAAGATCGGTGATGATTCCGGTGGCGCAGCCGTTTGATATTGTCTTAACCCACGCCGGGTATGTCGGCCGCAATCATTACCAGGCCGTCAAAGCGGCTGTCAATGCCATGCCGGCAGTCAGAGACAACGGCCTGATTGTCATGCTGGCCAACAACGTGGACGTGGAGCCGATCGGCTCCCAGGAATATAAAACCTTTTTGCACCTTTTTAAAATTCTGGGTCCGGACGGTTACAACAACGTGCTGGAACACCCGGACTGGATTTTTACGAAAGATCAATGGGAGCCCGAAATGTGGGGCAAACCCTTTCGTAAGGTCGGTATGGACGGCTTGATCTACTGCTCGCCGCAGATTCCAAAAGAGCATTATGACATCATTCCGGGACCCAGCGGCTATGATGTGATTGAGGATGACGTCAATTTTGAATCACACAAGGAAAAGGCAACGGCCATGCTGCAGAATTCAGTGACTTTTGCGGTGCATCATCCCAGATTTGAAGGCCAATTACCAACGATCGCCTACATCGAGGAAGGTCCCTACGCGGTGCCGATGGCCCGGGAATGATCGGATACCGTTTTTTGGCTATCTCGACAATAGCTCGATATGTGTTATAATTAGAATTTATTTTGAAACATCATTCAATTTAACAATTTTAATGGTTAACGATATCCGAGCTTATTTTATATGAACGCGATAATTATCAGTGACCTGCACATCGGTTCCCGCTATTTTCAATTCGGCGTCTTCGAACGCTTTCTGGAAGAACTTCCCCCTGATCATGAACTCATCATGAACGGGGATATTGTTGATTCACCCTATGTGAAAATGGAAAAATCGGATCAGAGAATCCTTGACATGATTGAAGATATTTCTTATCGGCAGCCGGTGATCTGGATCCGCGGCAATCATGACAATGGTTATCAGCCGCAAAGTTTCGGCAAGACCGTTTTTAAATCCTCCCATCGCATCGACAACCGGATTTTAATCACCCATGGAGACGGTTTCGATGGCATCATGCCGCGCAGTCGCCTGTTCATAAAAGCATTCCGGTCGATGCATAAATTGAGGGTCAAAATGGGCGCCAGACCGGTGCACGTGGCGGAATATGCCAAGAAATGGAAATCTTTTTACCGGGTGCTGCGCAAAAATATCGCTTTGAATGCAGTCCAATGTGCCGCCGAAAACGGTTTTCAAGCGGTTACCTGCGGTCATACGCACTTTCCGGAAGATTTTATGATAGATGGTATCCGGTATATCAACACCGGCGCCTGGACCGAGTTTCCGGCTTATTACCTGCAGATAACGGCAGAAGATATGGTATTAAATCAGGTGGATCCGTCCTTCGTGTCCCATCGCGTGAAATCGGTCCCTCTGAATCAAGATGGTTCGGCCATCCCCTTTACAGATGCCGCCTCTCAATCCCCGGAAAAAAGTCAAGGTTATCGGGACCTTGCACCCTAGATAATAAAATTCCAAATCTCAAGCACCAAATAGCAAATGGTTCGACAAGCTCACCACCCTGAGCCGGGTCGAAGGGTAAATTTCAAATCACAATAAGCAATGACCAAAACATGAACGATTATTTGAGCCCGCCCTGGTGCGACTTGGTCGGTGTATATTGTTATCCGTTTCGGGTTTGGCGGGGGCGTCAATTGATACTTCTGGGGTTAATTCGGTCTGGGCCAGGGATTTGGTTTTTGGTGCTTGGAATTTGAATCCGTTAAGCAGCAATACTTTCTAAATCAATCAATAATAATTAAATACGGCGATAGCGGTTCAGGTATTCCTGCGCACCAGCATCAGGGTGTTGCCGGTGACACTCAAACTGCTCAGCAGCATGGCCGTTACCGCCACCAGGGGATTGAGCAGGCCGCTCATGGCGATGGGAATACTGGCGGCATTGTAGAGGAACGTAAAGGCAAGGTTCTGGTAGATCTTTTTATTGACCTGTTCGGCAAAATCCAAAAATTGGAGCAGTTGAGACGGTTCACCCCGCATCAGCGTGATGTCGGCCGCTTCTTTGCTCAGCTGCCCGCCTGAATGAACGGCAATCGATAGATCAGCCTGGACCATCGCCGGCGCATCATTGATCCCGTCGCCCACCATGGCCACCCGATAGCCCTTCTGCTGCAATTCGATAATAAAGCGGGATTTATCACCGGGCAGCTGGCCGCCAAGGGCTTGCTGAATTCCGATTTTCTCGGCGACGGCCTTGGTGGTATGCTCACCATCGCCGGATACCAGGGCCAGACGCAGACCCTTGGATTTTAATTTTTGTACCGTTTTCAGCGCATCCGGGCGCAAGGTATCACCAAAAACAAATATCGCAGCCAGCCGGCTATCGATCCCCAAATACACAAAAGAATGATTGGCTGTTTCATCCAATACCGCTGTATCCCCCAGGGTATTCGTTGACTTTAATTCCTTATCCAGAAATTCGGCCGATCCGATTTTTAAGGTTTGACCGTTAAATTCGCCCTGGATTCCTTGATCATCATGTCGGGTGTGGGGCAGGGAGAGTGGTTGAATATTTTTTGCCTGTGCCTGGCTGAGAATTTCAATCGCGATGAAATGTTCTGAATCCTTTTCCAGGCCGGCGGCCAATGCCAGGGCCTGTTCTGTGGTAAGTGACTCATCGCAGGCGATATCCAGCAAATTCCATTTACCGGCGGTGATGGTGCCGGTTTTGTCAAACACAAAGGCCGTAACTCTTTGAGCCTGTTCGAAGGCTTTAAAATCCCTTACCAGGAGCCCTTTTTTGCCGGCGATGGAAATCCCGGCCACCCGGGCCAGCGGTATGGCGATGCCCAGGGCACAGGGGCAGGAAATCACCAGAACGGTGACGGCCCGCAGAATCGCCTCTTCCATTGAAATATCCATTAATAGGCATATCAGCGCCGTGCCGGTTGCCATCGTGATAATTATGGGGACGAACCATTGCAAAACAGCGTCTGTTTTTCCTTCCAGCGGTGTTTTCGTCATCAGGGTCTTTTCGATGATGGCGATCATCTGGCCTAATGTCGAGCCGGCGCCAACCTTTTGGGCGCTGACTTTAAGCGTTCCCTTGATGACGCTGGTACCGCTGCGCACGGTATTCCCCGGTCTTATTCTAATCGGCAGCGGTTCGCCGGTTATAGAAGATTCATCCACTGTGCCGCTGCCGTCTATTACCCTGCCGTCGGCGGGGATGATTTCATTTTCATCGACCCGAAAAATATCTTTCTTTGAGAGATGGTCGGCGCTTACATAGCGGCCGGCCGGATATTCATCAGTGCAAATTCGCACCTTGGAAGGTTTTAAAGAGAAAAAGTTCTCCAGCCCTTCCAACACCCTGCCTTTGGCGCGGCGTTCCAGCGTCTTGCCCAAAAGGACGAGCGTAATCAACATGGCGGCTGTGTCATAGTAAATGTGAATGCTGCCGGCAAACAGGTTGACCGTGCTGTAAACATAAGCACTCATCGATCCCATGATAATCAGCGTTTCCATGCTAAAGGCGGCATTGGTAAGGCCGGACCAGGCTTTTTTAAATAATTCGAAGCCGCCGTAGAACACCACCATGGTTGCCATGATAAAGGCCGGCCAGGACAGCTTATAAATGGTGTCCGGGCTGAATTCGGTAAAAAAGCCCGAATACAGCGCATACGACAGCATCATGATGTTCATCGTCAGAAAGGCTGAGATGGCAAAGCGCATAAATTCCCGGCGCCTTTCCTGAACATCCCGGGACTCATCGGGTTCAGCCGCCCGATAGCCAAGTTTCTTGACGGCGTCGATAATGCGGTCCGGCGAGGTTAGGATGGGGCTATAATTAACCTGTAGTCTGTCGGTTGAAAAGTTACAGGCTGAATCCATAACACCGGGGGTTTTTTTAAGACTTTCATCAATCAGCCAGGCGCAGGCCGGGCACCACATATTGCTGATCTTTAGATTGAGGCTTAGAACGCCGTCTCTTGGGGCCTCCAGCTGTCCGGCGGGCGCCGGTTTTTTTGTCGGACCGGATGGGGATTTGTCTGATTTGCCATGCACCTGGGTTGAAACCAAGTCGGCTTCCGATCGCGGAATGATGCCCTTTTCCAGGCACTGCTTGAAAAGATCCGAGTCGCGAAATTTTGCCGGGTCACCGGAGTCGGCTGCTTCGATCAGAATGCTGAAGACCTGGCGGCAGCCCTGACAACAGAATTGGTAGGTTTTACCGGAAAAGGGTGCTTCAAACCTTCCGGCGCTCAGGGCAAGACCGCAAAGATCGCAAACATTGGAGGAGTATTGTGGGGTATTAACATTAACTGGGGATTTAAAATCAGGCATGGTCTAAAAACACTGGTGACCTATTTGCAGGTTCGGTTGTGGGAGAAAATATACATCTTAACACCAAAACCTGTTCCTTTGGGCTACGGCAGAGTCAACTAAACCGGGATTTCCTGAGAGTGTTTACCGATTGCCAAGGGATTTTACAAAAGCGATAACACGCCAGCGGTCCGCGACCGTGATGGTGGTTTGCAAGGCCGGCTGGCGCCCGCCGGGGATGCCGTAACTGACGGATTTGAATAATTCACCGTCGAGTTTGGACTGGACCTGGGGACTGCGCAGATCGGCGGGCAGCGGGTGAAAACTCTGGCCGACCGTACCCTGGCCGTCGTAATTGTAGCCATGGCACTGGGCACAATATGTCAGGTATACGGCTTTACCCCGGGTTAGGACGCCGGGTTGCGAAATATCCAAAGGAGAAATCAATTTATCACCGGCAGTCGCCCGGTAAATGGCCTCCCCCCCGTTGACCGGGACAATGCCTGCTTCCATTTTCAGGAGTGGATCTTCATGGGGCCTGACCGCCGGGGTTTCACGCATACGGCCATAGCGGAAATTGTTATCATAATATATCAATGCTTCGTACGCCACGTAAAGCACCACACCGACCACGATCATTAAGCCAATTATTTTCTTCATTTATTCAACACCTTGAATCGGAAGCGCTTTTAAATGCAATGGATTTTCTTCTTTGCCCAACTCACCCCGAACATGCTGGGCATAGGGCAGCGCATGATAGGGATTGTCGATGGCATAGGCCGATTCACCGGGTACATCCATAATCGGCCGATAGTCCCAATCGGGTTGGCCCAGATCGCCGATCACGGTAAATGCCAACCAGCCTTTGAATACCACCCATCCCACCATCAGCATGATGAGCAAGTATGTCTTGACTGCGGATGTTGCGTGTTGCGGCTGATTCATCAGATTTTCACCTTTAAAACACCGATTAAAAGAATATACGCCAATACCCAGATGACAGTTCCAAAAAGCACCAGGTATACGATTAACGGAAACGGAGCATTGCGGCCTTCAATTCCTTCGGGAAAGCGTTCGATGATCCGGGCTTCGCGTTCGGCAGAATCCTTACGGTTAATATGATAGAATCCCAGGCCAATGATGAACAGCGCGATGAACGCAATCGTCGGAAACAAATACATCACAAAATGCTGTAGGCTCAGTACTTCGAAATATCTCATAACTTATTTCCTCTTATTCCCCGACAGCCGGCAGACATCGAGAACCTGGCAGGCCCGCTTAAATCTCACCGCTTAATCGGTCGATTTTACTTCACCGCCTTCATCAAGGCAAACGTGATGACGGCAATGGAACACGACAGACAGATGCCGACCAGCGCAAACAGGGCAATGGTCTCGATGCGCGCAAATCGCGATGCTTTTACCGGCTCGGTTTTCAAATCACTTTCCAGCGGAATAAACCGCGCCCGCTGCTGGTCTTTAAATTGACCGCTGTTCAGGGCCCATATAAATACCACGATGCTGATCACAAAACCGGCCGACATATAGGCGATGTAGTAGGGGAAATACATAATAAAATACCGTTACGTGTTACGGGTTGCGCGTTACCTGTTGCGAGTTACGGGTTTCGTGCTGCAATTAAACCCGCAACCCGCAACCCGAAACGCGTAACCCGGTCAGGGTTCCCAGGCCGAGTCAATTCCGCGCGGTTCGGTGTTGGCATCACTCTGGTTGATAAAGTAAACCGCCACGTAGTCACCGACTTCCCAGATTTTTTGCGATTCCAGATCGCGTTTGAAATAGGGCATGGCGGTTCCGGTAATGCCGTTCATGATCTGATAATAAAGGATACCGCCCGAAACCCCCCGGTCTTTTAATATCGTAAAATTCAAGGGTGGCGGATAGATCCAGGGCTGGGCCGGTCCCATGCCGTCACCGACCGGGCCATGGCATCCGATACAAAAATTCTGATAGATTTTCTGTCCGCGCTGCAGGCTGGCATCCGTCGTCGGATAGGGATTCGGAATCGTGCGCCATCCGGCCGGGACGATGTCCGACAGCCATTTGGCGTTGGCGTCAGGCCCGGCTTCATAGGCTTTAATGGATTCCGCTTTCCAGAACCGCTGGCGCTGCATGCGGCGATCCGCGTTCTTAAACCCCAGGCTCTGGATATACTGGGTCAGGGTATTGACGCGTTGCTGGCCCAGCCACTCAAAGGGCGGCATGATGGAACTGGGCCGCGTGTAGCGGGGATTGATAAAATGGGCAATGTGCCAATCGTCCGGGTGCTCACCGCCCTCCTGGGATAAGTCCACGCCGGTGCGCTGGGATCCCAGTGCAACCGGTTCGTCGGCAATATAGTCGCCGGGCTGGGCGATGCGGTCCGCACCATGGCCCCAATCAATGCTGCGGATGGATTGACTGTGGCAGTAGACACATCCGTTTGCCAGATACAGCTTGCGGCCGGTCTCCTCGACGGCGGTCCGCTGACGGAAGATATCCGAAGGGGTCGTATCACGGGTGGCATACGGCCAGTATACGACTGTCACGGTAATTGCAGTTAGCAGGGCTAAAATACCGACCAAAATGACTGTTGGGGTCATTCTCATGTTGCAGCTCCACGATTGAAATACAAAGATCGGATCACGTTGTATAATCCGATATAGGCTCCGACCACAATTAATAATCCAAGCGCTGCCCTGAGGATATAATAGGGCTGAATTTCAGGCAACGTCCGGTAGAGGGTCTCACCGTTGTACCAGGCATTGCCCTGAATCAATCCGACCGTTGTCAGGACTACGGCAAACCCGGTCATGCCGATCAGCACGAACCAGTACTGCACGTCAGCCAGGAATCTGCTGTACAGCGGCTTGCCGGTAATTCTCGGCATAATGAAATACAGGCCGCCCAGCGCCGTCACGCCGGCAAACCCGAGAACACCCAGGTGGGCATGGCCGACGACCCAGTTGTTAAAGTGGGTGATGCGCTGCACATGCGGCAACGCCATCATCGAACCCTGAATGTTGACAAAAAAGTACATAATCGTGCCGGTAAATACAAATTTGGCCCCGATGTCGGCATGAATATCTCCCAGCTTGCCTTTGACGGTGTACCAGAGATTGATCAGTACGATCATGACCGGGATGACCATGGCGACACTGTCGACGATGGAGATGGTTTTAAGCCAGGTCGGCACCGGGACCTGCAGCAGGTGATGGGTGCCGATGTGCGTGTAGACAATGATCAGCGACCAGAAGCCCAGCAGCGACAATGTGTGGCTGTACAGCGGGCTGCGGGTTGCAATCGGCAAAACATAGTAAGCGACGGCCAGGCCCATGGGGGAAAGCAGCAGCCCGAAGATATTGTGACCGTAAAACCACAGCAGGATCGCATCCGGAATACCCTGCAATGCGCCGGTGTCCGGTTTCCAGATGACATTGCCCAGGCAGTAGGTGATCGAGGTCAGCACCACGGCGGCGGTCACATACCAGATGGATACAAATAATATTCGCTCTTTACGCTGCCGAATGGTCATCAGGATATTGATCACGACCATCACAAAACAGATGACGACCATGATGTCCACGGCCCACGGTAATTCGGCATATTCCCGGCCCTGCGTGTATCCCATGGAGATACTGATGACGCCGGCGGCAACCATGAAATTCCAGAAGATCGCACTGATGACACCCAATTTATGGCTGAAAAGCTCGGTTCGCAGCAGCTTCGGGAAATAGTAAAAGGCGACGGCCAGCAAACCCGGCGTGACGAACCCGAACAGCACGGCATTGATATGCATCGGCCGGATCCGTCCGAAATGAATGTACTCGATATTCGCCAGGAAGTCGGGAGCAATTAAGTATCCGGCGCCGATCAGACCAAAAGTTGTCGCGATCGCAAACCAAAAGGCGGATGTCAGCGTAAATGCTTTGGCCGTTGGATTGCTCGTTTGATAGTTTTGTTCTGGAGTTGACAAATTTGGTTCTCCCATGTTTCGCTTTTCTCCGCAGACGGCAGAGCGCAAAGCGCATAGCGAAAATTCATTAGTTCATAAATGCTATGCCCTGTGCTCCATGCGCTATGCTATTTAACTGTGACATGCCAACCAGCAATCCACATTGGCATCCTTCTTGTTGTGGCATTCCAGACACATACCCATCTGCCAGTTTTTGGGCGGCAGGCGGTGTATATTTTCAACCGGACCGTGGCATTCCCGGCAGGCGATCTTGTTGTTTATATGGCGCTGATGGTTGAACAGAACGTGCTCTGCCACGTAGTTTACCTTGACCCAGGGCGTTGAGGTCTGCGTGTTGAAGTATTTATGTTCCTTCTGGATCTGCGGGTGCTTTTCAATAATATAATTGTGGCAGTGCAGACACTTTTCCACCGGCGGGATGCCCGGGAAATTTGAGTAAGCGACATACGGGTGGCAGTATTGACACTGAATCTGTTTGACAGCGACATGCACATTATGACTAAAGGGTATGGGTTGCTCGGGCCCGAGCCCGGCTGACGGTGACGCCCAGAAATAAATCACAAATGCCGCCACCGAGAATATGGTGATAAGCGTTAGAACAATTGCTGCTGTGTTTTTTTTCAACGTGCTATTTCCTTGTCGCAAAAGCGATTTATCTTCCTCAGATCAATTACTTTCCTTAACCAGGATGGTTTCCGGAAAGACTTTTAAAAAATATCCGACGGCAATTACCATTAACCCCAAAAAGCCCAGCGAAATCAAACCCTCATGAACAAAACTTAAGGGAATGGATTGTGCCCCGTGGTTTAAGGCCGGTCCCAACAGCAGGAGATGTTCCAGCCAGATTCCAATGATCACGATGGAACAGATAATCATCATCAGGATCGGCTTGGTCTTTATGCGCTTGTTCAACAGGATGAAAAAGGGACCGATAAAGCAGACAATGAACACCGTCCAGGCCAGTTTATTCCAGGGAGGCAGCATGGTGCGCATAATCACATAGTGGGTTTCTTCCGGAATATTGCCGTAATAGATTACCATCAGTTGGACATAGAAGAAATCCGCCCAGAGCAGACAAAAGGCAAAAAACAGCTTGCCGATGTCGTGAAAATGGGCGGCATTAAGATTTGACGCCGCCCCTTGCTTGAGTCGGATGACGGCGGCCAGAATGATCAGCGCCCCCAGTCCGATAAAAAATGCTTTGACGAACTGATAAGCGCCGAACAGCGTCGAAACCCAGTGGGGATCCATGCTCATAACCAGATCGAAACCGATTAAAGATAAAACCAGTGCGAAGGCCAGAATATAAAGACCGCCCCAAATGGTCATGCGGCGTCTGATTTCTTCCGGTTTGCGGTGGTTGCGCTGCCAGGCTTCAAAAATCGATTGGCGCAATTTGCCCCTGGGCTGGTTGGGATCGAATTTGAGCTGCAGGGCGTTAAACAGATACCCGAAGCCGAGCACGTACAGAATCAAAAGGCCGATGCAATCACGGGTGAACAGAAAGGGGATATTGAGCCAGACTTCCTTGCCGTGCAGATCTTCGTGCAGCCACGGGAAAATGTGGGCCCGGCCCAGAAATAGTACCAGAAACAGGATATAAGAGATGGGAAAAAACGCCGTAAATGATTCCGAAAGTCCGGAAAGCGGTCCGGTCCAGCGCGCATTGGTCATGTGCATAACCGCTGAAAATAAAACCGCGCCCTGAGCTATTGCCGACCACAGGAGAAAATTAATCAGGTAAGCCTGCCAGGCCCTTTCCGGATGCTGGCTGGCCAGCCCGAAAACGAAGGCGGCCAGACCGATAGCGACCAGGATGATAAACACCCAGAATGTTCTTGATTTTTTAATTTCCATGGTTTTTGTATCGCTTTCAGTCATAGCTGCGGACTTTCCTTTTATTCAAATACTTTGACTTCGGCACCCTGTTTTTGAAAAAAATTCTTTAATCCGTCTTCCTGATCTGTCTCGCAGGCTGCCAGTACTCCAAAGTGCTCGCCGGAACAGCGCGGATCATAATACTTAAACCATCGAGAACTGGGCAGCCGGGTCTGGGTCAGAAGACCCAGGACATTGCCAAACACGGAACCGAGGATCGTTGCTTCAAATCCGACCACCACAAAGGGTATAATTGCCACAATCGGTTTGCCGCTGACAATTAAATCCCACCGGGTTGCCGTAAATATGGCCAGGGCAAACCCGCCGATAAACCCGGATATTCCCCCGATCAATGTAAACCAGCCCACCATGCTCTTTTTTAATTTCAAGGCAGCCATAATTTTATGGCTGGGAAAGGGCGTGTTGACCCGGATAAATTGATAACTCGATTCTTTGAGCTCATTAATGGCCGAGACGACGGTCTCTTCATTCTTAAAGAGCCCCATGATGTGTCGTTTACGCGGCATGGCCAGCTCCTTGTTCAAGGGTTTCTTTCATTTCAGTCATTGAAACTGACGGCATATGCTTCACGAATAATACGAATAAAAAGAAAAACAGGCAAAACGCACCCAGCATGATGCCGTATTCTATCAGTGTTGGCGCATAAAGCCCCCAGGCGTGGGGCGCAAAGCCGTGGGCGACGCCCCCGGCGATGATGACAAATCGTTCCCACCACATCCCGAAATTGACGATCAAAGAAATGATAAAAAGGCTTGCGATGGTCGTGCGGACTTTTTTAAACACGAACAAAAGCGGAATCATGGTGTTGCACAGAACCATGAAGTAAAATCCCCAGCGGTAATCGCCGAGCGCCCGCCAGCGAAATTGTTCCATTTCGACTGTGTTGTGGCTGTACCAGGCGATAAAGTATTCCGTGCCGTAGGCCAGCCCGACAATTAAGCCGGTGAGCACAATGGTTTTTGCGACATTTTGCAGCACCTCGATGGTGATGATATCCTGGTAATTAAATATTTTGCGCAGCGGAATCATCAGGGTCAGCACCATGGCCAGGCCGGAATGGATCGCCCCGGCCACAAAGTAGGGTGCAAATATGGTGGTGTGCCAGCCGGGGACGATACCGAGGGCGAAATCCCAGGAAACGACGCTGTGGACCGAGATGACCAGCGGGGTGGCCAGGGCCGCAAAAAATAAATAGCCGCGCGTATAATGACGCCACTGCTCGTGGGCACCGGTCCAGCCAAATGACAGGAATTTAAAGATTTTGTGACGGGTGCCGGTCGAACGGTCTCTGACGGCTGCAATGTCCGGCAGCAGGCCGGTGTACCAGAAAAGCGAACTTACGGTTAAATAGGTGCTGATGGCAATCACGTCGAACATCAGCGGCGACAGAAAATTGGGCCAGAGCAGGCGCTGGTTTGGCATCGGAATCATATAATACACCTGCCAGACGCGCCCCAGATGAATAAACGGAAACAGTCCGGCGATACAGACTGCAAACACGGTCATGGTTTCAGCGGCCCGGGCGATGGGATTGCGCCAGCCAGCTCTAAACAGATGCAAAATGGCCGAGATCAGCGTTCCGGAATGGGCGATACCGACCCAGAAGACAAAGTTAATCAGGTAAGTACCCCATCCCACCGGGTTGTTTTGACCGCCGACTCCGATCCCGCTAAAGATCTGATAGGTCCAGCAGGCAGCCCCGATCAGCACCCCGATCAGTAAAAGAAATATAGCAAGCCAGTAGGACTTTTTGGGCGGGCTTAAGGTGTCCAGAATCGTTTGATCAATTTTTGCGTAAGTAAGTTGCGACATATTTTCAACCGTTTTCCCGTTTTCCCGTTGATCCGTTAACCGGTTCGGGCAGATAGCTGATTGAACCATCCTAATTGAGCTAATAACGCTCAATTAGGCGTTACTCGTTATTTGTTATTAGTTATTAGAACATAGGTCATCACTTCGTTTTATAATCTTGCGGTAGATCAAATATAAATAAGGATAATATTCCTATCAAACTATTAACCAATAACCCCAATTGGATTTAACCGGCCCAACCTCGAATTTATATCTCATGTGTCACTTTTTTCAAATAGATCACCGCCGGCTTGGTATTGACATAACCGATGGCCTGATAGGCGCGCGGATCATCGGTGAGTTTGCGTACCCGGCTTTGCCGGTCCATCAGGCTGCCAAACACGAGGGCATTGGTCGGGCAGGTTTGGACACAGGCCGGAGTGACCTCACCGTCTTTGATCATGCGTTTTTCATTTTTGGCGTCGTTGTGGGCTGCTTTAATGCGCTGGATGCAAAATGAGCATTTTTCCATGACCCCTTTGCTGCGGACGGTCACATCCGGGTTCAACTGCAGGTTCATCGGTTCGGGCCACTTCCAGTCATACCAGTTGAAACGACGCACTTTATAGGGACAATTTTGAACACAGAAGCGGGTTCCGATGCAGCGATTATAAATCTGATTATTCAACCCTTCCTTGGAATGATGGGGTGCATACACCGGGCAAACCGACTCGCAGGGCGCATTGTCACAGTGCTGACACATCATGGGTAAAAATGTTAGTTTTTGCATATCATCTTCCGAATGGTATCGTTCAATACTCATCCAGCCCATTTCACGTCCCTCGAGCACCCGCTGCACCTCGACAATGCCGATGTTATTCTCGGCGTAGCAGGCAGCGGCGCAGGCTCCGCAGCCGATACACTTATCCAGGTCAACGACCATACCCCAGCGATAGTTTTCATGATCGTGGGGCGGATAAAAATCGCGCTTCGGATCGTAGCCTTCGGGCAACGGAAGCGTCAGCGGGAAATTTTCCATGGTCAGACCCTCTCTATGGTGCGAGGTCGATTTTTGTAAATCCGCCAGCTTAACCGAAAGCGCAAATGTCCGGCCGTGTTGCGTGCGACTGCCGGATGTGCTGGCCAACTTTTGAGTCCGGTCTGTTTTTTTGATGGTTATTTCAGCCACGTTAAGGCTGGCGCCACCGGAATCGGGGTTAATACCGGCCGAGAGCAGCGTTATGGGATTAAGCCCGGCATCACGGGCATACCGTCCATAGGCGGTGTGCCCCTGTCCGATGCTCATCACCGCGAGTCCCGCAATGACCAGCTCGCTCAGATACACCGCTGCCTCCAGCCTACCGAATTCGGTCTGAAGCTCGATGATATCTTCTTGCTTAATCCCGTTGGCGCCGGCTGTTTTGGGATTCAGAAAAATTGGTGTCTGCCAAGCGATGCGGGACAGCGGGTCAGGGATTTCATTGAGCCAAGGTTTATTCGCTCCCCGTCCGTCGAAAAAGCGGATAGACGGCATTGCCGCAAAAGCTAAATCCGATTTCAAGGGCTCAATCTTTTTTGTCAGTATGCCCGCCAGGTTTTTTGAGCGGGGACTTTTTCGATTTTTAGCGGGTTTGACGGTCAGGCCGAAATTTCCTCCCTGCTGAAGCGCCTCAACCCATTGAATTTCACTGTCAATGCCACGCTTTTCAGCAAGATCAGCAATAAGGTAGTCCTTGTAATTTTTGGCCGGCGGATTTCCTTCAAAACCGGCATACAGCATGACATCCCCCAGATTGGAGGCCTTCGTCATTTTGCCCATGGCCGGCTGCAGGGTCGATACCAGCAGCTGTTTGCCGCTGTATTCATCCCAGGTTTCAAGGGGCATTTGGACCGGCAGGACAAGATCAGCCATCTCCGCGGTTTCATCCATGAAATTACTGAAAGATACAACGAAAATATCATTGGTTTCCAGTGCTTGCTTTACCCGGCTGTCAGGCGGCAGTGTGAATACCGGATTCACATTATTGAGCATCAATAAATCGACGCTGTCATTGTGCAGAAAATTAATAAATTGTAAAATGTCGGATCGTTTGGCGGCCTGTTCAACCCGGTGACGGTTGGTGAAATCGATCAATCTGAGTTTTGGATCGAGAAGAAGATTGAGTAGGTTTACGGCCAGGTTGGTTTGCAATCCATTCGGATCGGATGCACCGGTGCCGGTTCCCAGCACCAATGGAATGCGAGCGCCCATCAGTTGTATGATCAACTTTTCATACAATACCAGCGGAATACCGGATTGTTCCAAAACCATGTCCTGGGAGTAAGGCGCGGTGGCTTTGTTTAAAAATTCCTGAAAAGACTTGGGAAGAAATTTACCTTTACCGATATCCAATGCCTGCCTGACCAGGCCGAGGGCGATGACGGACTCACTGCCGGGTTTGCAGGCCAACCAGTGATCGGCATTGGCACCGGTCAAAGTTTGACAGGGACTGATCTGGAAAAATAGATTTTTGTTTCCGTCTCTGAGTGCATGCATGGCTTTAAATTTCCATGCATATTCAACCGGGGACAGCCAGGTATCCAGAAAATCCGCACCAAAGGATACCAGAATATCGGCCTGGTCCATGTGATAGGATGCCAATCCGTCGACCCCGAATACTTTTTCATTGGCAGTTTTTATGGATTCATAGGCGAAAGGTTCAAACACTAGCGGTGGCCGGGAATTTAAATTTTGCAAAGTTGCCGCGAACAGATTCATGAGACTGTTGCCGACGATTTCCGTCAGCATGCGCACCCGATTGGCTCCTTTTTGGGCTGCCTCAGCGGCCCTGACCTTTAATATGGATTCAGCCTTCGAAAAGGAAATTGATTGCCATTTGCCGTTTTTTTTCAGCATGGCGGTTTTAAGTCGGTCCGGGTTGTACATCCCCTGCAGGGCAGCCTGTCCCCGAATACAGAGTTTGCCCTGATTGATCGGGTGAAGCGGATTGCCCTCTATTTTAATAATGCGTGCTTCCCTGTTTTTGGCCAATATGCCGCAACCTGCCGGGCACTCACGGCAAGTGGACGCATACCAGGCGGCTTGACCGACCACCATGTCGTCAGGCGCTTGAACTTGGGAAAATAGATTTTTGGGGGGAGGATTGCAGCCAAATGCGAAAGACATGCTGCCCATACCGGCAATTTTAAGAAAGGTGCGCCGATTCATATTAAAACCAATCTCCTGATAACAGAACTGAAAGGATATGCGCTCTAGAAATATTATTTATAATGTGAAGGCCAATCAATACCAGTTACATACGACTTAATTAGGAATCGTTCTTGGTTAAAGCCTTATAAAAAAATGCGAGGTTCTTGTCAAGCCGGTATGATCAAAAAAGGAGGTGGATACCGGTGCTTTATTATAAAATGTGTTAATTGTTAATGGGGTGAATACTTTATTTTAGATGTTTAAACACCCCATCTTCAAACGGTATTTCGCATCCTTAAATTTATCTCCAGCCTTTCCAGCGACAGGTTGATCACATCTTTGGCCTTATCTTTTTGGGTCCGGTAATCATCAAAAAAGGCCTGCACTTCATCAGTCCGCTGAAGCCCGGCGGTCGGGATAATGGCCGCAACCACCCGTTCATAAAGCATCGGGTGAAATTGTTCAATTTGTTCTAAGTTGGAAACATACCAATCCCACATCAGGCCAATGGCATGGGGGTTTGAGCACAACGCCACCACCGGCATGAATTTGTTGCGGGCCGGCACCCTGTCGATTATGTATTGCTGGGTTCTCTGAATTAACCGAGCTTCCTTGAAACAGCCGATGGCGCTTAAGATGTTCATGCGTTCATGTTCAATTTGAGAGACCTGCAATCGCTGATCAAACCAGGCAAACACCTGCTGATCGCCGGACAGGGCCCCCGCCTGCATCACACTTTTCATGATGTCGGGGTGGACCGCATCACCCTTCATCAACGCGGCAAATTGATCGCGGATAAAATCAAGGGTTGGCCCGGAACCATATAATGCCGCATGCCAGATGATTTGGTCACGTAACATGGAGGTCGGATGGTCTTCATCTTGCGTCGGTTCGTATCCGATATTCGCCAATATGTCTTCAAATTTAGGGATGGCCAGGGATGTAATTTTTTGCCGGCGATCTTCGTCCATCACAAGATATGCCGAATACAGATTCTCAGCCATGCTGGCCAGGGGCAAATAAGCGTCTTCCCGGTTATAGAAGCTGAGCAATTTAAGATACTCATCCAGCGTTGTCTCACTGCTTTTAACCCGGGCATATAAATCGTTTTGAAGCCCCCAGCGGTCTTCGGGCGGCAAAGATTGTTCCCGCACGCGTTGGCCAAGTTCGTCGATATTTTTTTGATCACCGTACTTGACGCGATAAAATCCGGTTTGCCGGTCATTGACCTTGTAGGCCACGATATCATCAGCGATGTCAATTGCCTGTTCGATGTCATCTAAAAGCAGGGATACCCGTTGCGTTGCGCCTGTTTTAGAAAAAAGACTGATGGTCAGCGGCACCAACCATTTTTGATCGGAATTGTTCGGCAGGTAGGTGAATCGCTGCTGGCTCAATACCAGTTGGTTGCCCCGGCGATTGACCGTGATCATTGGAAATCCCGGTTGTTCGATCCAGCTTTTCATCATGGCGCTTATGGGTTGCTGAGAAACGGTTTCAAAGGATTCCCAGAGATGGTGACTAGAGGCGCAGCCGTATTCATAGGTCTTCAGATAGTGCTGCAATCCTTTTTTGAAATGTTCTTCGCCGATATAGCCTTGAATCTGCATTAAAATACTGCCGCCCTTGTTATAAATGATCGGTGCCGTGCTGGCATTAATAACGACGTGCTCCCCTCCCGGAATTTCAATTGCAAATGTCTCCTGCAGCGCATCCCGCACCATGGCCGTACCGGTCTGGCTGTAGAGAAACTGCTGCCAGGTCTCCCACTGCGGATAATAGTGATCCACCACCCCGAAACCAAAATAGGTGGCAAAGCTTTCGTTAAGCCAGAGGTATCTCCAATCGGACGGGGTCACCAGGTTGCCGAACCACTGGTGGGCAATTTCATGGGCGATGACTACGCATATTCTTTCTTCGCCGGATTTTGAGGTAATCCCCGGATAATGAAGCAGCAGATTTTCACGAAAAGTGATCGCCCCCCAGTTTTCCATGGCTCCGAAGGCAAAATCCGGGATGGCAATTAAGTCCATTTTGGGAAGCGGATAGGCAATGGCGTAATAGGATTCGCTAAACGCTAAAGACTTGCGAGCGAATTCAGTGCCAAACGCTGCAAATTGTTTCATACCCGGCAGCGTGACCGCCCTGACCCGCTTGTCTTCTTCATTAACGGTAATTTCAAATTCACCGACACCGAAGAACACCAGGTAGGTCGACATTTTTGGGGTTTGCTCGAAGCTAATGCGCTTTTTTCCGTTTTCGAGCACGGCTACTTTTTTGATCGCTTCGTTGGATATCGCCACTAGATGGCTGTCAATATCCATTATGATTTCAAAGGTTGCCTTGCCGGCCGGATGATCGATACAGGGAAAAGCCCGCCGGGCATCACTTTCTTCGAACTGGGTGACGGCAATATAGCGGGTTTGCTCCTGATAAGTATATTTGCTGCGGTAAAACCCGGCCATTTTATCATTAATAAATCCCTGGTAGTCTATTGCCAGTTTGATACTTCCCGACATGGGCTCGGGCAGATATATCAGGACTTCTTCATCTTGCGGCTTGACCTTGAAAGCGCAATTCATCCATTGATCGGGCTGCCATACCCGGCAGCTCCAAATGGCGATTTCCAGTATATTTAACGCCACCTCGGCGATTGGTTCGGTTGCCTGGAATAAAAATTCACACTGGCCGCTGAAGCTGAAATTCAACAGATCCGGCTCCAGCTGGATTTTGTAATTTAGCGGGGTTATTGGCTGCATTTGATCCTCCATATGTTGGATTGACCTCTTTCACCCTGATCCGTCGGAGTTATAAAGAACTGAAGGCAGCATGTCAATCAGTGAAAAATCTGACCGCTTGTATTTGTTGGTTCGATGATTATTTTTACGGGCGAACAAATTGAGCCGATCCAATATTTTATAATCCGGAGAGTTTAGTATGCTTGATACCAAAAACTATGATGTGGTGATTTTAGGTTCCGGTCCAGCCGGTTTGCAGGCCGCCATCCACGCGGTCCGCAAAAAAGTTTCGGTCCTGCTGCTGGGCAAAGAAACCAAAAGCAGTCTCTTCCATGCCCATGTTGAGAATTTCTGCTGCCTGTTTAATGTAAAAGGCGAAGACATGCTCCATGTCGGCCGTCAGCAAGCGGTGAATTTCGGTACCGAATTGCTGGAAGAAGATGTGCTGCGGGTATCACCCGCCGGGCCGGTTTTTAAGATCATAACTGAAAGCGGGCAGGAGCTGCAGACCAGGTCGCTCATCATTGCCACCGGTACCACCCGTAATAAACTTGGGGTAGCCGGCGAAAAAGAGTTGTTGGGGCGCGGGGTCAGTTATTGTGTAGAATGTGATGCCAATTTCTACAAAGGGGAGGATGTCGCCGTGGTCGGAAGTGCCAGTGCGGCGGTTTCGGGCGCGCTGACCATGTTAGACTACGCCGCAACCGTTCACCTGATCAGTGAGAAACTGGAAGTCAGCGATGTGCTCGGAAAGCAGTTGCAAGACAGTGCGGTCATGATCCACCAAGGCCGGCAGGTGAAGCAAATTGTGGGCCGGAACAGCGTGGAATCAATTGTTCTGAAAGACGGCGCAACAATACCGGTTAACGGCGTATTCATTGAACTCGGCGCCAAAGGAATCATGGAGCTTGCCACCCATCTCGGCGTTCTGCTCGATGATCAGATGAAATATATCCAAACCAATAAGCAGATGGAAACCAATGTTCCCGGTGTATATGCCGCCGGCGATGTTTGCGGCCCCCCATGGCAGATGGCCAAAGCAGTTGGCGAAGGCTGCGTAGCGGGTATCGGGGCGGCGACCTATGCCAGGAAATTGGCCCGATCCGGCTAAATGTGGTCAACCTTACGAACGTGCCGCTAATACTTCAGTAGTTGCCAAGGGCCTCGCAGTCCGAACCGTGGTGGGTATGCCGGCGTCAGCCGGGGCGTTTGAAAGCATCGCGATATATCGCCACTTGATATGGTTGGCGGCTGCCTGGGCCGGTTCCGCCTGGGGTAATTTACTGCCGGCCAGTTTTTCGAGAATCGATTCAGATTTATCCGTACCGATCTTACCCAAGGTCGCGATGGCCGCTGACAGGACATCGGACTGGTCTGAATCGATGGATTTTTTAAGGCGGCGAAACACTCCCATATGGCGATACGACAATTTGCGCACGAGGGTCAGCATGATGTTCTCGGCTTTCGCATGATTCGCTATGTCGGCGGTCGCCCCAAGGGCTTTGATCAGGAGAATGATTTTGCGGTAATGTCTGGCGGTCTCCTTTTTATCCGGATCCGTCGCGACGGATATGTTGGCCAGCAGGCGATTGATGACGCTGTCGGATATCGGTGAAGGCCGGGTCAGACAACTCATGGCCCGCCGGCGAACGTTATCGTCGGCATCATTTAAGGCAGCGATAATCAATTCTTCAGCGCCCACGGCCTGCAACGTGATTAACACATTTAAGGCTTCTGCACGAACGCGGGGATGGTCATGATAAACGAGTTTGCGGGCGCGGTCGATTTCTTCCTCTTTTTTGCCCACATATCCAAGGAGCATCAGGGCCGTCCGCTTCAAATACCATTTCTGACCGGGCGCGTCCAGCACCGCCAGAATCCAGTTTCTTACCAGCGCACCTTTTTTGATCAGGATGGACATGGCGGCTTGGCGCACCCGGCCATCCGTGCAGGTTGAAAGTGCCTGGGTCATTATTTCAATCCCCGCTGCGTCCAGTCGCCCGGCGATGTCATTGATCATTATTCGCTGGGTGGCATCTGCCGTTGCATACGCGCTGACGATATCGTCCTTGCGGTCCTCAAAAACGAATTCCAGGGGGTTGGCCGGCAAACCGGAGGCTGCCGCAAAAAATACGGTTGTTTTGGCCGCCTGGTCTACTGCCCGGGTGAGGTAGAGGATAGTCGGCCAATCAGCCAGCTGAGTCAAATTCGGTAAAATGCGCCGGAAAAGCTTGAGCAGGACCACGGCCTCCCCGGTTGTTTTCACTCGCAGGATACGGTCGATATAGCTGCGGATGTTGTGCCGCACGCTGGTGACCATTTCAACTGTATCAGCCTGGTATCGGGCGGCGGCCTCATTTGAAGCCGGAGTTATCGCCGGTGCCAGTGCCGTGCGAAGCCAGTCCATGGACAAAGCGCCGCTTTTGCCCGAATAGGCCGCCGGCACCGCTGTCGTTGAAATTGCGGGTGGATTCGTTTTGCTTGAGCCCCCCGGAGCTGCCAAACCCAGCGACTCCCGGTATTTTTCATGGCAGCGCAGGATGTTATCAAAATTTTTGATCGCCTCCCGGGAATCGCCATTGAAACCGATGCGCATGAAGCCAGCCTTTTGCAGACGAGCATCCCTGAGGGGGGCAACGCTTTTTATCACGGTTCCCTTTAGGGTCAACCGCGGTTCAATGTCCGGAATGGAAACTTTTAAGCATACGCAGGTGTGCAAAGGTGACGGGGATTTGACGGGAAGCGTCAGGCTGCCATTGCGCAGTTGAGCGTAATCTCTTAGAAATCCTTCAACAGTGATATATTTGAGTTTGATCGTTTTGGTTGCCAATACTGCCTCTTCAATACCAGAATTTTGTACCAGAAATAATGCGGGGAATGCCTGTCATTACAAATATAAACATATACAAAAAACGTGCCAGCATTCCTGAAATTATTAACAGCAAACTTAGCTTCGGATTAATTCCTGAACTATACGCATATTCATTGCTGGTAAGCATACGTGAAAAATTCAGGTATTAAATTCAGATGGTTAAATTAAAATCAAATGCTGCTGACCCATCGCGGGCTTCTCCCCAAACCCGATTGGCGGCCGGGTTTGATATTGCGATTTTAAAATTCATCTTTATCTTAGTGCTAATACCTGAATTTAGCATGCATTCTTACCGACAATGAAAGCGCATGTATATCTTTAGGTTTTCCGAAGTGAAGTCTGCTGGATAAAATTCAGGAGGTTTATATGTCAGGCAAGCTGATTCCGGCTCGAAAAGATATTTCCGATGATCACAAATGGGATTTATCCGGCCTGTTTGAATCCGATAACTCATGGGAAAGCCTGTTTAGCGCCAGCGAAGAAGACCTGGTGGTTTACGACCGGTACAAGGGCCATCTGAAAGATTCCGTGGCGATATTCAAAGAGGCGATTGAATTTCACCTGGGATTAACACGCAAACTCGAAAAAGTTTACACATACGCGCACCTGAAAAGTGATGAGGACAAGTCCGATCAGCACTACCTGGGACTTCATCAAAGAGCCCTTAATTTGTTTACCAGGGCCTCTGAATCGGCCAGTTTCATGACGCCGGAGATGCAGGCCATTGCAGACGACGTCATCAACCAATACCTGGCAGATGATTCGTTAAATGAATTTAAATTTTATCTGGAAAAAATACTGCGGTATAAACCCCACACCCGCAGTGAATCCGAAGAACATATTCTGGCCATGACAAGAGAGATTGCCAACGGTCCGTCTCAGGTTTTCGGACAGCTGGACAATGTGGATTTGGATTTCGGCAGTATCGCAGATGAAAACGGAAGAGAAGTTGAATTAAGCCACGGAAATTTCTCAACTTTTTTAATCAACCCCAGCCGCAATGTGCGCCGCAAGGCTTTCTTTCAGTATTATCAGGCCTATCAAAATCACCGGCACACACTGGCGGCAACCCTGGCGCAGTCCATAAAAAAAGACCTTTTCTATACCCGGGCCAGAAAGTTTTCCAATTGTCGGGTTTCCGCTCTTTTCAGCGACAACGTTTCTGAAACAGTTTATGATAATCTGATGCAAACCGTTAAGCGTAATGTTGCGCCGCTGTTTAAATATCTTAATTTCAGGCAAAAGGTGCTCGGGTTAAATGAGCTTCACTTTTATGATACCTATGTCCCGATCATCGAAGACGTTGAATTCCGGATGCCATACGAAGAGGCAGTTGAAGTCAGTATCAGAGCAATCGAGCCGCTGGGTGAAGCGTACGGCCGAATCCTCAAGCAGGGTCTGCTAGGCGGCTGGGTGGACCGTTATGAAAACCGGGGCAAGCGAAGCGGAGCATATTCTTCCGGCTGTTATGACTCACCGCCGTACATCCTGCTAAACTACGAAGAGAATAATATCAACAGCCTTTACACCCTGATGCATGAAGCCGGCCATTCCATGCATTCTTACTATTCAAAAAAAAATCAGCCATACGTAAACCACGATTATACGATTTTTGTGGCCGAGGTTGCCTCGACGTTTAATGAGGCGCTGTTAAGCCGCTATTTGCTGGAGTTCTACAAAGACAACCCCAAGATGATAGCCTACATATTAAACCGGGAAATCGATAATATCCGCGCCACCCTGTTTCGGCAGACCATGTTTGCCGAATTTGAAAAAATCACCCACACCATTGTTGAGACCAATCATCCGCTAACCCTGGATGTGATCTGCCAAGAATATCGTAAATTGCTCCAAATATACTTTGGCAATGCCTTGACGCTCGACCCGGAGCTGTCACTGGAATGCCTGAGAATCCCGCACTTCTATTCCGCCTTCTACGTTTACAAATATGCTACGGGGGTTTCGGCGGCGATTGCCTTGGCTGACCAGGTTGTTGCCGAGGGAAATTCGGCCCGGCAAGCATACCTGAATTTTCTAAAGCTGGGAGGCAGCAAATTTCCCCTGGATGAGTTGCTGGATGCCGGGGTCGACATGAGTTCGGCTGAACCGGTTGAACAGGCAATCCAGCACTTCCGCAATCTGGTTGACCGGTTGATGGAAGTTTATTACCTGAATATTGTCTGAAAAATAATGAGATCGGATGCTAATGGAATATCTGCCTCGATTTGATGAATTGAAACACCTGGTCGTAAATCGGATGGCACGTGCCGTCATAAATGCAAAAAAACAAGGAGGCTTAACCATGCAAAAACTATGCTTAACCATTTTAACGATATTCTTATTGACGACTTTAGCGTACGCGGACAGTGGTATCATTTCCGTAAAAAGCTCACACGATGTCAAGACCACCGCCGACCGGCTTGAAAGTATGCTGAAACAAAAGGGGATGAAGGTGTTCATCCGGATTAACCATGCACAAGGTGCCCAAAAGATCGGTAAAGATTTACGTCCCACCGAACTAATCATTTTTGGCAATCCGAAGGTTGGAACACCACTGATGCAATGTGCCCAGAGCGTTGCAATTGATCTCCCCCAAAAAGCACTGATCTGGCAGGACCCTCAGGGCCAGGTCTGGCTGTCTTATAACGATCCGAATTACCTGGTCGAACGTCACCAAATTGCAGGGTGCGGTGAAGTCATTAAAAAAGTTAAGGGCGCACTGGCTAAGTTTGCCAAGGCAGCAACAATGCCTTAGATGAAGGTTGCAGGTTACGGATTCAGGTGTCAGTTAAGATGCCGGCCGCGCAGCGACCAGAACAAGCGGAATTAAGACTTCGGGCTTGTTTTGTTGTCACACCCGAAGTAAAGCCTATCCTCTATAACGGAATAGCCCTCCAGGGACGAAAAATATCGTAATTCGACATTCGATATTCTGCGGTTCTGCGGTTCGCTTTTCTAAACAGGCGGGTTATTAAAGTAGAAAAAACAGGGGGCGGACAGGATATGCAGAGTTGGCTGTATTTGACCGGTGCAATACTTCTTGAAGTTGCCGGTACGAATTACATGAAATTATCGCAAGGGTTTTCCAGGTTAATCCCATCAGTATTGATTTTTGTATTTTACGGTCTTTCCTTTGTGGGCTTGACCATCGCACTCAAAAGAATAGATGTCAGCATCGCCTATGCCGTCTGGGCCGGAATCGGCACGGCCCTGATCGCCGTCATCGGCATATTCTATTTCAAAGAACCGCTGACCCTGGTAAAGGTATTCAGCATTCTCTTGATAACAGCAGGCGTCGTCGGGCTCAATCTTGGCGGCGTTAAACATTAATTACTCCGCCCTGAAAAATACACCATACAAAAAAAGGAGCATTCTATGAAAACAGGTTTGATTCTTGTCGACATTCAAAACGATTACTTTGCCGGCGGCCGCATGGAATTGTTAGAAATGCAGCAAGCCGGGTTAAAAGCGGGCGAGTTGTTATCTGTTTTTCGCCAGAGAAACTGGCCGACGGTCCATATTCAACACATCGCCGCCCAAAAAGGCGCGACATTTTTCCTTCCCGAAACTGATGGCGTCGTACTGCACGATAGCATTGAACCGCAGGGTGACGAACTAGTCATCCAAAAACATTATCCCAACAGTTTCCGGGAGACTTCGCTTTTGCAAGAGTTGGAGAGACAAGATGTAAAAAAACTGGTTATCTGCGGCGCCATGAGTCACATGTGTATCGATGCGACGACCCGGGCTGCCTTTGACCACTATTTTGATTGCACCGTTGTGCAGGATGCCTGCGCCACTCGCGATCTGGAATTTGGCGGAAAAACCATCGCCGCCGCGGATGTCCACGGCTCCTTTATGGCAGCATTGGGATCGGCCTATGCGCGAGTAATCAGTATAGAGGAATTCAGCCGAGAAGCTGAATAATTCTGGGACACAGATAAACACAGATTGCACGGATATCCCTGTAGTACGAGCCATTGCCTCCTGTCGGAGGCTGCTGCGGCGAGATGGTACAATAAGGAAATAATAGTGCCTAAACAGACAAAACCCATCGTAGCAATAGCAGACACTTTTGATAAGCTGGACATCAGAGTCGGAAGAATTATCGATGTTGAGTTGGAGTCGCGGACGTCGAAGCCGGCCTATAAAATGGAAATCGATTTCGGGAAATTTGGAAAACGGGTTAGTTACGGTCGTTTTACACGGCATCCGATTGAAGAAGTCAGAAACAGGCTGGTCCTGGGAGTATTAAATTTTGATGCCCGGAGTATGGGTGAGGTATTATCCGAAGTCCTGGTGCTCGGGGTTCAATTCCCCAAGGCGGACAGCGGAGAAGCCACTTTTGTTTCACCGGCTGTTGGTGCGAAAGTCGGCAGTAAATTATTTTAGAAACTGTTTCAAAAGCCCTCCTTGGGCCCGATAAGCCTGCCTGTTGCAGATCCGGAAGACGGGAGAAAATTAAGCCTGGAAGCGAAAAGGCGGTCAGGATTTTTCCTTTTCACAACCGACAACTTACAACATACCAAATTCGCACAACCTCAACTAAATACTTGACATTTTAAGCCAATCCGATAATACCGGTGTAGCAGGTGGATAGATTGCTGCAACGGTAAGCTCTACCCCCTCTGTTACATCGGCATTTCACGCATCTTATCGCGACTTGATCCTGCATATAGTATCAGCCTTATTGTTTAAACCCAACGAAAGGAGATATCAAGAGATAATCCCAAAGATTTTTTAAAGGGGTGCGAACTCCTGTATAATTTTTTCATCGATTTTGCGCTTTTTAAAAAAAAATTTTGCAGAGCCGCAAAGCAGGCCAAGGTAAAGCAGTCATTAAATCTTGGCGTCTTTGCGTGAGACCTTTTCGGTTCCGGTTCATCCGGGTTAGATTTTAGGCAATAGCAGGGCAGACTCTGGGTAATACATTGAAAAAAAAGGAGGCATTTATGAGTGACCAGGTTGTTTACATATCGAATTCCAGAATTGAACGGGTAAAGGGACCCTTGCGCCGGGCCTATCTGCCCCAGGTGAAAGAGCCGGTTAAATTCGGGGTGCATTCCGAAATTGCCGAACACTACGGGATGGATCCGGAGGTACATGAGCCGCAGGCCACAACGCTGGATTATGTGGTTGCTTCAGCCGGGGGCTGACTGACCGGCACCTTCGGTGGCGCGCTGGAAGCGCGTAAGATACCTGCCGGCGAGGGAGTATTGACTTCAGACGTACGCGGTGAGATCGAGAAAGACGGCAATGTCCTGGTGATCAAGCGGATTCACGTAACCTACCACCTGAAATTAAAACCGGAGCAGCGCGAAACCGCCGAGCGGGTGCTTGATTTTCATGCTGATAAATGTCCGGTGGCCCGCACGATCAAGGGCTGTGTGGATATATCAACTGATTTGAAAATGGAAGATATATGATGTTGGATTAGATAGTTTGGATGGTTGGGTTGTGTTTAACAAAGCCCGTTTATCTTTTACTTTAATCATTGGTTGGTGTGCCGCCGACTCTTTTGAAAAATTAAAGGGAAGGCGGCAAATCAAGGAGGATGGTTCCATGGGCGGCTTAATCGAAATCAAGCAGCATGATTCTATTGCAGAAGTCGACTTAAATCGACCCGCCGCGTACAATGCGTTTAATTACGAGATGATTTCACAACTGGCTGACCACCTGACCGCTCTGGCTTCAGACAATACTGTCAGGGCTGTTGTCATTGCCGGAAACGGCAAAGCCTTTTGTGCCGGAGGTGATTTAAAGTGGGCCCTTGAATATTCAAACCGGCCGGCCGCTGCCTTCCATACACTGGCCGGACAGTTTCATCTGGCCATATTAGAGATTCGAAGAATGCCAAAACCGGTCGTCGCCGCCATCAACGGGGCGGCGGCCGGTGGCGGATTTTCGTTGGCGCTGGCCTGTGATTTGAGAGTGGCCGAAAATTCCGCTGTGTTGAGGCAGGCGTATACCGCCAGCGGATTATGCATCGACGGCGGCGGTTCATTCACCCTGCCCCGCTTGGTGGGATATGCACGAGCGCTGGAAATTGCGGCCTTTGATGAACCGATCCCGGCCAGTCGTGCCCTGGAATGGGGCCTGGTGACGAAAGTGGTTGAAGATGGACAGGCCCGGGAAGAAGCCTGCAAAATGGCCGGCCAAATCGCCCGGGGATCGCTAAACTCTTTTGCCTGGTCCAAGAAATTGATCACGGATTCTTTTAATACGTCCTTTGAAACCCAAATTGAAAACGAGAGAGCGGCACTCGAGGCTTGTGCCGATCATCGCGACGGCCTGGAAGGATTATCCGCTTTTTCGCAAAAGCGTAAACCACAATTCGGGTTGAAGTAGAATTTCGGGTTCATCGCCGGAATGTTTAATTTCGCTTGCGAGACTAAAAACCCCAATGGAAATCAGTCCCAAATTAGTCGGTACCCACCTAAAACCGTACTCTGCCCAAATTCATTGGCGTGACACCATGAACTATGCGGCAGCAATATATGATAGCAATCCACTGTTTTTTGACGATGAACGGGATGGGGGAGTTCTGGTCCATCCCATGTTCAGTGTTGCCGTAACCTGGCCGATCGTTGAACATTTATCACAGTATCTTGATACGGCAGATATTCCGCTTGAGGTACTCGTGACCCAGGTCCATTACAGCGAACATCTGATATTTCACCGTCAAATCAGGCCGGATGAGGAGCTTGCGATCAAGGGCAAAATCGTGGCCGTATTACCGCACCGGGCCGGTAGCCACATCGTCGTCCGGTTCCAGGCATTTGATCAAGCTCAGAAGTTGGTATTTACCGAATTCAACGGGGCCATGTTGAGAGGCGTTCAATGCGGGGGTGCCGGCCAAAAAGAGGAAAACTATCCGGCAACTCCAGATGGCAGAGATGTCCATCAGCTGCGCTGGGAGAAAAAAATTACCATCGACCCGCTCCTGCCGTTTATCTATGATGGGTGTACCAATATCGTGTTTCCCATCCATACCTCTAAAAAATTCGCCCATCTGGTCGGCCTGCCGGACATCATACTTCAGGGTACGGCAACCCTTGCTCTGGCAGTACGAGAATTAATCAGGCGCGAGGCCGAAAGCCAGCCTTGGCGGCTAAAGGAAATATATTGCCGGTTTAGCGGGATGGTGCTTCCCGGCAGTGATATAACCTTGCAAGTCTATGAGCCGTTAGCGGATCAAAAAATCGGTTGCAGTTTCTTTGATGTTTTAAACCAGACGGGTGAAAAAGTTCTTAGTCACGGGTATGCTTTAATTACTCCGCCTGCGGCGGATGAGCGAAGCGAACTAAGTTCTGCTTTTCTTTGCTTCCTATGACGAAAAAACTGAAATTTATATTTGATCCGGTTTTTCTCCTGGTTTTGGTCCTCGGTGCCGGCTCGTGCCTGTTTCGACTCGGAATGGCCGATCTAGATATCGACGAATCTTATACGGCCCTGGTTGCCGGGGAACATTTCGGGCAGATATTCAGTTCGGTTAAAGCTGCATCAACACCGCCCCTTTATTTTTATCTGCTGTGGGGATGGCAAACGCTGTTCGGTTCGGCCCCCGTTGCATTGAGACTCCTGTCCGTTTCAATCGGACTCATCGCCCTGACAGTGACTTACTTGATAACCCGTAGTATCCTCCATCAATCGGCGGCCCGCTGGAGTGCATTTTTAATGGCGATAAGCCCCCTGTGGCTTTTTCGTTCCAGAGATGTTCGCATGTACTCTCTGGTTGCCCTATTGGCCCTACTTGCATTGGCGGCCTTGTATCGGGCCTTTTTGCGAAACCGTCCACGGGACTGGATTATTGTCACTTTTGTGTTGACTGCCGGATGTTATACTCACAATGTCCTGGTATTTTTACTGCCCATCGCACTATTGCCGTTTGGGATGCCACGGTTCAAAGAACGACGCCTGGCATCGGTCTCGGCTGTTTTTCTGGCCATCGCCCTCTGGCTGCCCTGGCTGCCGGTTATCCTGGATCAGGCGGGCTCTGTAGCACTTCAGTGGCTCGTTCCGTTCTGGGAGGCGCTACCACCGGCCCTGGCCCTTCCAAAGAGCCTGCTTGTTTTGGTTCCAGGGACCGCTTATCCAATCATTATGCGGCCCATGCCGGATCAAGCCGGATTTATTATTTTAATACCGATATTATTTGTCGGAGGCGCCCTTTTTTATGCCATTCGGCCGCTTGCCGACTGCCGGCAACAAACGGCAGCAAAGCTGTCCCAACCCGAGATTCGTTGGCTGTTGATCGCTTTTCTGTTCGGTCCTTTGCTATTGATGTGGGGGTACAGTATTAGCGTGCGCCCGATCTATCTGGTCGGGCGCTACGATATTGTCGCGTTACCGGCCTTTTGCATGCTTGCAGGCTGGGGTATTTCTCGCTGGGTAAAATCGGGGAGGCCAACCTGGCTGCGGCTTCGAAGCATCATCGTTATCGTTTTGCTCGGCAGCATGTGGATGACAACCCTTGTCCCTTACTATCAAGGTTTAAAAAACCCACGTTTTATGCGCAGCAGCTTATCGGCCTCATTTCTTGTAGACAAGATGCAGCCGGGGGATGCCTTGGTTTATCAGGGTTTGAGACGGTCCAGGCTTGAATACGCCCTTGGCCGCCGTGGGTTCATACCATCCCATCAGAGCAGTTTTCCCGCTGAAATCGACCGGCACCCGGCCTGGATTTCGATAGAAGATATGATGTCCCGCATGGATGATTTGCACCATGAGGGCCTCAACCTTTCAAAGACGCTCCATCTATATGCCGGCGCGGAGCATCGCGTCTGGATCGCCACCGCCGGTGTCAACCCGATAAATCAGCTCCTGTTGGAGCTGCTAAGTCAACGATTCAAAATTGATGGCGCCATGAGCTCTCCTGATCTTGGAATCTATTGTTTGAAACCTGTCGCATTAAAATCCCATTGAGTTAAATCAATCGGAATCAAAAAACACCGTTGCAGCATTGATCATGGTGGTCTTGGGTCTAATTAAGGCCAACGCTTTCCCATCATGCTTTTTTCTGGTTATCGTCTTTCGGTGTTTTACCATCCGGGTAGATTCTGTTTCGGTAAACTTCTCTCACCAATTGTTTCAGCTCCCGAACTTCTTCCTCGATGCTTTTTTGATCCGTAGCGTAAACAAGATCTGCGGCACCGTAATATTTATCTCTGGATTTTTGCCATATCATCCGGATATCTTCTTCTACGGTAGTGCCGACATTAACACGGGGGCGATCCGCCAATTTAACCCGCCGGATCAATTCTTCTAAAGAGGCAGTCATCAGGATGACCAAACCGCTTCCTTGGATAACATCCAAGTTCCATTCATAGCGCACCGTTCCGCCTCCCAGGCAGATGATCGAATTCTCAAATTTGGCAAACCGCTTACAAATTGAGTATTCCAGCTCCCGGAAAGCCACCCAGCCTTCTTCTTCTACCAGCTTATGGAAAGAGTATCCCAGAATTCGGTCCATTTCCTGATCAAGGTCATAAAAATCAAGCGCCAGGCTTTGCGCCAGGCGTTTGCCGATGGTCGTCTTACCGGAGCCAATCATGCCGCAAAAGTAGATATTCATTTATTACGAATTCCTAAATTAGATCTATGTCCAATTTTCATGCAATTGCGGAACGTACAAAGGTTCACAGCCATTTTTTCAAGCTAAATGACGAGTTCAAGTTAGCGCCTGAACTCGTTTAAACCTTGAAATAGATCCGCCTTGGTTTCGAGATAGTTTTCAAATAGTAGGGCCAGCTTTTGGTATGTCTGTGTATGTTCACGATTGGGCCGGAAACGTTTTGCCACTTTTATCCATTCAGCGGAGATTTCCGGCAGCGATCGGGCTTTATCCAGTGCGGCCATACAGAAAAGAGCCGTACCCAGGCAGGTGGCCTCGGTAATCGATAGTTTTTGGATTTCCAGGCCGGACACGTCCGATCGAATTTGGTTCCACACATCAATGGTTGCACCACCGCCCACAATGTTCAGCGCGCGCGGGTGCAGTCGATTTTGTGACAAGATATCCAGTAATTTCAGGATGCGCAACGCACATCCTTCCATGACAGCCCGCAGAAAATGTTCGCTTTTGTGATTCGGTGTCAACCCGATAACTGCTCCGGTCAAATACTCCTTCCAGTACGGTGATCGTTCGCCGGTTAAACCTGGAAATATTAGAAGACCATCTGACCCGGGCGGCAGGGCCGTTATATTTTTTTCAAGCTTGGGAACCGAAACCTGCAGCAACTGCTCAAAATATTGCAGGCTGCCGCCCGATAAGCCCAGGGGTCCGCCGACCAGATAGGTGCCCGGCAGCATACCGGAGTTGACGCTCAGGGCGAGACTGGGGTTGCGGGGTGCCGGCATACAGCACATCATCAAAACATCCGTTGTGCCGGATACCAGAACGGCTTTGCCGTCATCCAGGATACCCGCTCCATACATGGCGGTGGTTCCATCAGAACTCCCGGTAATAATTGGTGTGCCGCCGGTCAGATCCAGTTGTGCGGCGGCCGACGCGCAGAGGGTGCCGGCCATGGTCGTTGCCGGCAGCGGGGCCGCAAAAAGGCCCGGCTTGATGTTGAGGGCCGCCAGAATGCCGGACGCCAGTTTTCCAGTGTATACGTTGTATACCCCTGAATAATCAAGATGGGCAACATCCGTCTGGATGTTGCCGCTTAAGCGTCTTATAATTTCATCCTTGAGACCAATGATATGTTCCAGTTTTTTAGCTGTCTCCGACCTGTGTCTCTCAAGCCATTTGATCTTTGGCGCCAGAAGCAACGGGCTGGGCTTGCGGCCGGTTATGGCAAAGAATTTTTCGTCCGGGAAAAGTTGTCGGATTTTTTCTGTCTCAAGGGTTGCCCGGTTATCCGCATAGGTAATGGCCGGCATCAGCGGTTGACCGGCTTTGTCCAGAAACACATAACCCAGCATCCCGCTGACACCGATGGCGTCAAACGTGGTGCCGGGATGCCTGTTAACTTCGGATTTGATTACCTGTTGAACCAGCAGCCAGAGCCGGTCAGTATCTATTTCAGCAAAGGCCGCCCGGGGTTGATCTATCCTGATCGGACCACGGCTTTGGGACAGGATTTCACCTTTCCCCGAAACCACCGCGGCCCGGCAGCCCGACGTACCAATGTCTATTACAAGGAAATTCATAGGCTTTGGACTATCTGTCAAATGTGAGCAATGCCCACCCTACACCTCCCCGACTGCTCAGATACTTGATCAAGAGACGGTAATGATCCTAATTCATCCAGTATCCAGCATCGAGTATCCAGCATCCAGTATCGAGTATCCAGCATCCAGTATCGAGTATCCAGCATCCAGTATCGAGTATCCAGCATCCAGCATCGAGTATCCAGCATCCAGTATCGAGTATCCAGCATCCAGCATCGAGTATCCAGCATCCAGCATCGAGTATCCAGCATCCAGCATCGAGTATCCAGCATCTTGCCCTTTTACCAGGGACCATCCTAATTATAGGCGGCGTCATTTCAATCATCCGCTCAGCCGGTTACCGATTACGTGTTCCCCGCCGCCTTGGTTTCGTCCACAATCGCCAGCATTGAAGGCGGGTATCCCCATGTATCGCTGCTGCAGCCATTGGCCAGGAAAAATCGCGTTTTACCCCCCAGTTCGATTGCTTCGCGGACATGATTTCTTAAGAATTCCCTGGTGGTTCGGGCGACGATTTTTTGATTGATTCCGCCCATGACGCAGCCCTTGATCCGCTCTTTGACCCATTTCAAAGATGGACCCTTTGGACTCCGATCCCACCAGCTGAAAATGTCGACCGGAAAATCCAGCACATCTTCAAAATATAAATCCTCGCCGTGGATATGAGCAGTATTCATTTTTCCCAGGGCGGATATGGCTTCAAATACTTTCACGACAGGCGGCTTTACAAACCGCAGAAAATTCTCCCTGCTGATCAGCTCACTGGCGGCCGGCAACGACATAAAAATACCTGCTGTTCCTATCGCTAGTGACTTTTTGCAATATTCGATCAGATTGTCGGCAACTATATCCAGTGCCGCCAGCAGCGCATCAGGCTCTTCGACCATCAGGGCATCGATGTTTTCGCCCGCCATATTGCGGCGCATGCTCTGCCAGGGATCAAAGACGGTATCGATAAAATACGCTTTGCCTTTCAGCTCTTGACTGATGACTTTTAAAGCTTTGAACTGTTCCTGCCAGTCGCATTTCTCCACATCAAAGTGCGTGATGCGTTTCAAGTCGTCCTTGGTCTTTACCGCGTCCAGGCCTTCCGGCGGCAGATAGAAATAATCATTCATCACTTTCAGGTAATCAAAGTCGTAATAATTAAAATACTCTGTGGTAATTTTGGCAAATTGCTCACCGCCGGCATGCTGAACCCCAAAGTGATACCACAGCGTAACCGGCGGGCGATCCACCGCTTCTCCGTTTAGAACTCGATCGACTCTTTCAATTTTATCCATCAACTAATTCCTTTCCAATATGGGTTCAAAGGTTCAATGTTCGACGTTCATTTTTAATCTTTTATATGTAACATTTAGGTTTTTCTACGATTAGACTGGCTGTTTTTCAAGCCAGTGGCGGCGCTGAACTTTGAACCTTGAACCCAGAACGGTTATCTAACCCTTTTTAAGCTACTCCGAGATAGGCTTTCTGCATCTGGGGATTGTTCAATAGTTTCCGGGCGGTATCATACAGCACGATTTCACCCGTCTGAAGGACATATCCCCGACTGGCGATAGACAGAGCCATATTTGCATTTTGTTCCACCAGGAGTATGGATACGCCCCGGGTTTGGTTGATCTGTTGAATGATCTCAAAAATTTTATCCACAAAAAGAGGTGACAGACCCATCGAAGGCTCGTCCATGATCAGCAGTTTGGGACGGGCCATCAAGGCTCTGGCCATGGCAACCATTTGTTGCTCTCCACCGCTAAGTGTTGATGCCAGCTGTCGGTATCGATCTTTGACCACCGGAAAAAGGTCGTACATGCGCTCGATGTCTTCGAGGATTTCTTTTTTATCTTTACGGACATAAGCGCCCATGCGCAAATTCTCATAAACCGTTAGATACGGAAACAGGCGCCGGGCTTCAAGCACGGGAGATATACCTGCCCGTACGATTGCAGAAGGCGACAGCTTTTCAATTCTTTGCCCTAGAAATTCGATTTCACCCTGCCTGGGTCTCACCAGCCCCAGGATGGTTTTCATGGTGGTGGACTTGCCGCAGGCATTCCCGCCCAGCAAGGAGACGATTTCACCTTGTTCAACACTCAGCGAAACATTGCGTAATGCCTGTATCGGTCCGTAAAACGTGTCGATGTTACTCAGCTTGAGCACGTTGGCGTCCCCCCATGTAAGCTTCGATGACGTCATTGTTGGCGGCAATCTGATCCGGTGTACCTTCGGCGATCTTCTCTCCGTGATCCAGCACAATAATACGATCGGAAACCGTCATCACCACCTTCATTTTATGTTCAATGACCATGACCGTGTGGCCGCGCTCCCGAATCAAACGGATCAAGTCAACGATTCCCTGGGTTTCATGGGGATTCATGCCGGCAGTGGGTTCATCCAGCAAAATTAAGCGGGGCTCGGATACCAGGGCCCGGGCAATTTCAAGGCGTCTGCGGTTGGCGTAGGAAAGCATGTTGGCATACTGGGTCAGGCGGGGCAAGAGTCTCTCACCGAATAAGGACAATACCTCACGGCACTTTTCCCTTGAAGTTGTTTCCTCCCGGGCGACCCGGGGTGGACGCAAAAGGGCACTGAAAATTCCGGTGCGGCCTTTATAGTCGTTGCCCACCATGACATTATCCTGGACCGTCATACGATTAAACAGGCGAATATGCTGGAATGTCCGCGCAATCCCCTGCCGGGCCACTTCATGGGGCTGCAGACCGACCAGTTCGGTATCCTCAAATTTTATCGATCCGGTGTTGGGCGGCATGGTTCCCGTGATGCAGTTAAACAGGGTTGTCTTGCCGGCACCATTGGGTCCGATAAGGCTGATGATATCACCGGCATTAATCTGCAGGGAAACATCGTGAAGCGCCTCCAGCCCCCCGAAGTCCTTAGTTACGTCTGTGATTTCCAGCAGTGCCATTTTTACTGTGTCGGTAAAAATTTGTCTCCCCGGGTGTAGACAGCCTGTTGTTGATCGTCAAACCGGGTCAGTCGCAGGCTATAGTTCTTGCCGCCCAGCAATCCCTGGCGACGTACCAGCATCATAACAATTAAAACGCTGCCGTATACCAGCATCCGGTATTCCTGCAAAAACCGAAAGACTTCCGGAATAATAATCAAAACAGCTGCGCCGACCACCGGGCCAATCAGGTTGCCCTGCCCGCCAAACGCCAGCATGGCAAGCAAAATGAACGACTCATATATATAAAAGCTGTCCGGGCTGATATATTTGATAAAGTGGGCATAATAACTTCCGGCAATACCGGCATAAAACGCGGCCAGCACAAAGGCCTGTACTTTATAGCGCGTTGTGTGGACCCCCATGGCTTCAGCTGCCAACTCGTTTTCACGAATTCCCACCAGCGCACGGCCGAAGCGGCAGGTCATCAGGCGGTGCATGCTCCCAATGGTCAGCAATACCAGGAAAAAGATAAGGTAGTAATATTGGACCCGGGACTCAATTATATAACCGAAAATACTGGGAGATGGGATATCCATGATTCCCAGCGGACCATTGGTGAAGCTCATCCAGTTTTGTAATACCAGAAAGAAGATCATATTAAAGCCCAGTGTTGCCAGTGTCATATAAATCCCTGAAAGACGCAGGGTGGGCTTGGCTATCACATATCCGAAGACGCCGGCAATGATACCCGAACCCAACATGGCCAGTGGAAAGGGGAATCCCACCTCCATGACCAGTTTGGCCGATGCGTAGGCCCCGATGCCGTAGAAGGCTGCATGGCCGATGGAGAGCAGACCGACATACCCGTTTAGCAGGTTCAGGCTCAATGCCAGAATTGAATATATGCCGATGAAAATCAGGATTTGAATATAATAATGATTGCTGATAAACAGGGGGATGAGCGCTAAAACTGCGACAATAGCGAGATAAGGTAAATTGGCCAGAATGCGTCGTGATATGCGAGTCATCAATCACCCCGGGCCTGTATCAGCTCCCTGCCGCCGAATAGTCCGCCCGGCCGAAAAAGCAGGATCAGAAACATAAACAGGAACGAAAAGATATGACGAAAATTGGAAGCCCCAAATTCAACTGAAAACGTTTCTACGACGCCGATGAGCAATCCGGCCACCACCGCACCCGGCAAACTGGTAAGCCCGCCAACGACGCTTGCGCTAAAGGCTTTTAACCCATACAATCCGCCCATGGTCGGATAGAATAGATTATAATAGACGCCAATCAGAACCCCGGCGACACCGCCCAGCATGGAGCCAATAGCGAAAGCGACCATAAAAATTCCGTTTACCCTGACACCCATGGCATAGGCGGCCTCGTAATCCTGTGCGGTGGCCCGGATCACCATCCCGAGTTTGGTTTTATTGATCAGGACATACAGCAAAGCCATCAACAGCACGGTGATACCCAGAACAGCCATTTGCAGAAATGAAATGTATACGCCGGCGATTTCAATTTCACCATAGTCCAGTTTATCCAGCAGGGAATAGGGCAGTGCCCGGGTTTCGGGGCCCCAGATCAGCTGAGCCGCGTTTACCAGCAGAATGGAGATCCCGATCGTGACCAGCAAGGAGGTGGCATGGGGCGCATCGCGTAGAAAGTGGAAGGCTAAGATTTCGATGATGACGCCCAACAGGGCGGTGGCGGCCAGCGCCACAGCCAGAGCAAGAAAAAAACTGGGGTGCAGCAGCCTGATGATTTCAAAGCCCATATAGGCGCCGATCATGTAGACTTCACCGTGGGCAAAAGTTACCATGCGCAGGGTTCCGAAAATCATGGTAAACCCTAACGCCAACAGAGCGTAAACACTTCCCTGGGTGATTCCATTGATAAACTGCTCAAAGAGGATTTGAAAGTCCATAGGCGGTCAATTTAAAATTGAAGATTGTAAATTGAATATTTGTGGATGTCGCTTCGCTCCGTCTTTTTTAAAATCGATCGTTCGACCCTGTCATTTGATCTTGAGGCCGGTTTGCTGGATATCCCAATTGCGAAAGCACGAAATATAATGGAACCTATTCGTGCTTTCGCTGTGAATTTCACCTGGGGTCAGGTGGTCGGTTATGGTTGATACAATACCCACTCGCCGTTTTTAATCATAATCCGGACCAGTTCTTTTTCCGGGTCATGACTGTTGGCAAAAGAAATGGATCCGGTGGCACCTTGAAAACCTTTCAGGGATACCAGTGCATCCTTGACTTTGGCCCGGTCGTCAACCCCTGCCTTTTGCAGGGCCGCGATCATCAGGTTGGCGGCATCGTAGGCCAGGGCGGCGAATTGATTCGGCACGGCACCGTAATGGGCCTGATATTCCCGGGTGAACTCCCGGGCCGCCGGTCGGGGATCGGCACTAAAATAATTCGCGGGGATGATAATTCCCTCAACCGCCTCACCGCCCAACTCAATCGTTTTCTGGGAAAACAATGAACTGTTTGCCATCACCACCGGTTTAAACCGCATGCGCTTGGCCTGATTTAAAATGGCCGTGGCATCCGCATAAAAGGTGGGCAAATATATTAGATCCGGTTTCAACCGTTTCAATTTGGTCAAGATTGCCGTAAAGTCCTTTTCTCCAGTTACAAACGCTTCTTCGGCGACAATTTCCGCTCCAAGATTGCGGGCTTCCAGGGTAAAGTATTTATTCGCGTCCACCCCCCAGTCATTGTTGATATAAATGGTGGCAAGTTTCTTTTTGCCGAGATCCTTAACCGCCCACCTGGCATTATACGGGCCTTCGTAGCCCTGGGTGGCCACCACGCGGAACATGTTTTGCCCCCTCTTGGTAAAGCCCATGTGGGAAGCCGTTGGTGAAAGCTGGGTCATATCGGCTTTTTCATAAATAGGGGCCGCCGCCATGCTGCTGGAGCTGCTGAAATCACCGATTTCGGCAATAATATCCGGATCTGCGACGAATTTTTCGGCAATCAGCACCGATTCCTTGGGATCGCCGCGACTGTCTGAAATTACCAGTTCGATACGCTTTCCATGAACGCCCCCCATACGGTTGGCCCGGTCGATAACCATTGTCACGGACCGTTTGAAATCATTGCCGTACTCGGCCCAATCGCCGGTCAACGGCGCTGATAAACCGATTTTAACGGCATCCTCTGCGGCTGCCGCCCGGGGTGTGTTAATGACTCCCGCTGTTATGATACTCAATGCAAACAAGCCAATGAAAAATAAGAATAAAGTCCTTCTGGTCATAACCGCCTCCTTCCTTAAGGGGTTAAAGGTTATTGGTGCTATGGTCTTCCAGATAAAGTTTTTGGGCTGCTTTATCAGTCGCCTCCCGTTGACAACGTACTGCTTGTACGCCTTGCTCATGGAAGCTCCTTCTAGTCCGCCTGAGTTAATGACAAAAACATTATCTGAAAGCCTATACTGACACCCCGATTTGGAGACTGCATTTTAAAGCAGTCGCATTTTGATTTTCTCGATAAAGTATTGAATGTGCTGCTCCATGTGGCGGCTGGCACGTTTTGCATCCCCCTCTGCAAGGGCCTGGTATATATTCTTCATCTGGTTGAGGATATCCTCGTTGGGGACGACCTGGCTCAGGGAGGAACTCCACAGGCGTGCGCAACGGTAATGAAGATTATCCAGAAATTCCTCTAATATCTGATTCTGAGCCGCCTGCAGGATGATGCGATGAAACCGCTTCTCTAACTCTATTAGACGATGGTGCCGGTGCTGATCATCTTCCCCGTTGAGTTGAATCACTTCCTGAATGACATCATCCAGTGCTTTTAAGTTCTCAGAATCGATGCGCTCAACTGCCAGCTCAACGGCCAGGGATTCGAGTTTAATTTTCACCTCAAAAGCGCAACGGATTTCATTGATGTCAATCGGTGAAACATTGGTACCGAAGCGGGGAATGATTGTGACCAGCTTCATGCTTTCAAGCTTGGCCAATGCCTCCCGCAACGGGGTTCGACTAACATTAAACTCCCGGCAGAGGTCCTTCTCGGATAAACTCATCCCTGGTGGATAATCTCCGTGAACAATCCGGTCTCTTAGCCTTTGAAAAATGTTTCGATGGAGCAGGTTTTCTCTTAAAGCCATTGTTAATATTAATAAATATTAATAATATAATTTGTTATATTTTTATAACATGTTTATATTCGTACCAAGACAAATGTCAAGAAAATTCCATATCGGGTGAAAAATCAACATCGACCTGCCGGCTATTTCGAAATTGGTGACAGCCGGATAGACTGTGACATCTTAGCAATTGCATTGCAATCTGTGATATTTTTGATATAGACTAATACTCCACCCTGAAAAATGGCAATAGCAGGTTAGGATAAATAACGGCTCGTTTGAAACTGATGAGAATGTTTTGGTGCTCTCCGGGCGGATTCATTGCGTATGGTAGATATCGATCGAAATAAAATTACCCTGGTATTTTTGGGTATTCTGGTGCTGGTGGCCGTTGGTGTTGTGTTAAAATACGCAGCGACCGTCATACTGCCCTTGATAATTGCCTGGCTGTTATCGTTTCTGCTTGCGCCGGTGGTCAATTACATGACGGCACGCAAGGTTCCCACGACCCTGGCTGTATTTATCATCCTGATTGTCTTACTTGGTATTATTTATTTGTCGGGAACCTTTTTGTATACCCGAATCACGGCCTTTGCGGCCGCCTATCCTAGATATCATTCACGGATGACCGAGTTAATCGCAACTTTTTCAAGCCAGCTGAACCTGAGTTTTGATCCGCTTGCCGGCTATAATTGGGGGCAGAGTATCGGCCGATTTCTGGTGACCTTGTCCGGGTCCATTTTTGCATTTGTGTCTAAGCTGGTTCTGGTGGTCATATTTCTTTTTTTCATCCTGCTGGGCAAGCCTTTTTTCAAATACAAAATTATGAAATCATTTTCGGATGACAAAGCCAAGCAGTTCAGCCAGATTTCCTTTTCGATTACCGCCCAGATCCGGCGCTATTTATCGCTGCAATTTTTAATCAGTTTTGTGACCGGTTTTCTGGTATGGTTTGTCCTTGTTATGATTGGTGTAGATTTTGCGATTACCTGGGGTGCGCTGGCCTTTTTTTTAAATTTTATTCCGACGGTGGGGTCTATTGCCTCCTCCATCCCTCCGATTCTGTTGGCGCTGGTTCAATTTTATCCAAGTATTTGGCCCGGAGTTATCACACTTTTATCGATTTTGACAATTCAACTTGGGATGGGGAACGGAATTGCTCCCAAAGTTCTGGGCGATCAATTGAATCTCAGCCCGGTGGTTATTTTGTTGTCGTTGTTATTCTGGGGTTGGCTTTGGGGAGTTGTTGGCGCACTGCTTTCGGTACCAATAACAGCGGCATTGAAAATTGTGTGCGAGAATATTGAACCGTTGCAGCCGATAAGCGTTATGATGGGTTCCGGCAAGAGTTACCGGCGTGAGTTTCGTAACTTAGAAAAAAGTTTCCCCGAAGTGGGAAAGCTTATTAGGCCTTCTAAAAAGAATTGATAATGTTATTGCGTGTTCCAAGTTTCCACCTTCCGCATTCCGACTTCGACTCGACTGCCGTTCGACAAGCTCAGGCCCCGAGCACGTCGAGGGGAACTCGTCGCAGGCCGAATTCCACTATTCCCAGCCAGCTTCTTTCTTCAATGATTTCAACGCTGCGACCAGGCATGCTTTTAATGTCGCATTGACACCTTCGCCGGACACGGCACTGGCGGCAAAAGCGGGGGCTTTGAGCTGACGGTTGTATGCGTTTTGCATCTCTTCGACGGACATCAGCGGCACACCTTCTTTGGCAAGGTCTCTCTTATTCCATTGCATGACCAACGGCAACTTCATAATATTCATCCCATAGCCTTTCAAGTTTTCGGCTAGATTTTTTAAGGACAGGATGTTTTTTTCGTGACGGATCTTAAGTGAATCGGCAACAAAAACCACGCCGTCCACACCTTTTAGGACAAGCTTGCGAGTGGAATTGTACTTAACCTGACCGGGGACCGTGTACAGCTGAATGCGGACATCACATCCCTTAATTTTACCGGCTTCCATGGGGACAAAATCGAAAAAGATCGTCAGATCGCCCTTGGTTTTAATCGAAACCATTTCGTCGGTCATTAAACTGCGGCTGTTTTTAAAAACATATTCCAGGTTGGTCGTTTTGCCGCATCTACCCGGACCATAGTAGACGAGCTTGCACTCAACTTCTCTTTTTTTCAGATTAATTATGGCCATAGTGGAAGCCGTTCCGGATAAATATACTGTAATTTGTAATAATTAGGTAATTATAGAAAGCTGTTGTGGATGTGTCAAGGCACAACGCATTTCCATGACATAAAAAGCATACGAAATTTTGCCTGTTCTGACCGCTTAGCCAAATATTTTCATACCGGTCAATTTGGGGCCGATATTCTATTATCGGCAATATGCCAAATTACATTAGTTGTAAATTTTTGGACTCGTAGCGCAACTTTTGCAAAGCAGCGGGCCAAGATCTTGCAGCCTTGCGCCAATTGTAACGACAATCAATTCCTTTGCCCTGAAATCCTCGAGCCGGTATGGCAGGGTATATGTTGCGGATTTGCCCCCGACAGGTTGGAATGCACAGGAGATCCGTCCGGATTTTATGAGAACGGGTCAAATCAGGTTTCAGGTTCGACCGGCAAAAAATGGGGGAAAAAGCTTCTGCTTCCTCCCCCGGTCAATTGGATATTTTCGATTGAAATTTTAATATTTTGGCTATACAAAATCGCCACTAAGACACAAAGACACTAAGGTGAATATAAACCAAAGGTTCTGCTTTGTGTCTTGGTGCCTTGGTGGAAAATTTTTCTGCGCTTTGACGGATCACGGTCAGGATGAATAATCGCAACTTCTTGAGGCCGCTACATCGGTTTCGACGGCCTCTTTATCTGCAATCTCAAGGGATTTGTCAAGAATGTGGATCGCCTCGTCGATTTCCTGCTCATTTATGATCAGGGGTGGTGTGATTACCAGCGTATCGTACCAGGCAGAAATATACAGTCCGTTTTGCATCGCGTCGCCGGCGATTTTACCTGTCGTAAGGGCCTTGCCGCTGAACTTATCTTTCTTGGTGTCGAAGGGTTCTTTGGTTTTACGGTTTTTCACGATTTCAAGGGCCCAGAAGTGACCGACTCCTCTGACATCGCCGATGCAGATGTGCTTATCCGCCAGTTCATAGAGCTTTTGTTTTATGTATTGACTGGCTTTTTGAGGCAGGCCCGAGTCAAATAATCTGACATGCTCGGAGATGGCGGCCGGAATGGCGGAGGCTGCCAGCGCATGGTAGGCAAACGTGTGACCGTGACAGAAAACTTCTTCGTCAAAGAAATCCGCCACCTCCTGGGTTGAGGCCGTGATGGCCACCGGGGTGTAAGCCGCGCTGGCCCCTTTGGCCGTTGTCAGGATATCGGGCAAAACATCCCAGTGCTCAATGGCAAAGGTTTTGCCGGTACGGAACCAGCCGGACATGACTTCGTCACAGACCAGCAGAACCCCGTGTTCATCACAGATCCGGCGAATGATCGGATAATATTCAGGCGGCGGTATCTGGCGGCCGTTGGTGCCCACAATCGGTTCGACGATGATGGCGGCCACATTGCCTTCTTCCTTGATCATATAGTCCAGATAACGGGCACATTGCACGTTACATTCCGGATAGGTTATGCCGAACGGGCAGCGGTAGCAGTAATTATCCGGTGCAAAGACAACACCGTCCACCACCGTGCGGGCCAACTCCGCGTACCAGCGCCGCGGGTCGCCGGTAAAGGATTGCCCGACTGCGGTCGCGCCGTGATAAGAGTGATAGCGCGAAATCACCTTATAAGCCGGAAATTTGTATTGCCGCAGCATTTTCATGGCGGCTTCATTGGCCGCAGTTCCACTGGTGGAAAAAAAGAATTTGCTGAGTTTTTCCGGAAACACCGACCGCAGGGCTTCAACCGCCTCAATTAAGATTTCCGTGGCAAAGCCGGGTGCAGCATAGGGCAGCTTTTCAGCCTGTTTAACGATGGCTTCAATGACGACTTTATTTTTATGACCCAGATTCGAGCACATTAACTGCGAAGAGAAATCAAGATATCGCTTGCCGGTGTTGTCATAAAAATAGACGCCTTCCGCATCGGTAATCAACAGCGGGGTCGACCACGCATTCTGGCGCCCCCAGGTGCCGTAGGTATGGGCCGTCATTTCCTTGATCCTTTCAGTCATATCACTCATGTTGCTTTCTCCTTTTTCATTTCGGTTAACCTTACCTGGACAGCCATATCCACGCGATGATCCGCCGGCTTGCGGCTTGACTCCGTCCCTTAGAGGACTGCGCCTCGGAGGGTAGAGCCGGCCGCCCCCGGAGAGGGGCAGATCAACTATTCAATTAAATAGCAGCCAGGCTGTCGCGATGGGTGGTATGTTTTTTGCCGAGTAATTTTAAAGCGCGGGCAACTTCCGGCTGGGCCTTAATTTTGGCAGCGGCCTCGGTATAATAGCGCACCGCCCGATCCTCCAGCCGATCGGCCGCAGCCAGTGCGTCTTTGGCGGTCATGCCCGGTGCCGCCTGGCACACTTCGCAATACGGCGCCCGGACAAAATCCTTGATCGGTTCCAGGATCATTTCAGTGACATTTTCCCGGCGGGTCCGCTGCACGGTTTTGAGATTTTTTTTGGCGTTGGCGGCGAACTGTTCAAACATCTGCTTGTGATCGCTGCAGGCCGGATTGCCGGCCAGGGTTTCGTAAAATTCCTGGTCCTGGCTTTCCAGCTCCTCGGCGAAATTGAGAATGCTTCCAAAATTTTCAAGAGGCACGATAGTCTCCTTTATACGAGTTGCGTGGTACGGGTTACGCGTTGGGTGGCACGTGTTGCGGGATACGAGGTTCGTGTTTCGGGTTACGAGTTGCGCGTTACATGGCGCTTGTTTGATAGAGATGAAATTTAATTAATCCTTCTGTATGTTACCCGAATTCGATAACGCATTCCGACTTAAATTTAAAAATTAAATAATCGGTTTTAAAAGCTTAGATCATGTCCGAGGACAAGGCGCGCGCCGATTCTAAAGCGGAGCGTACACGTTAGTACGTGAGCATTTCAAACCGGCCTGCAACGCAGTCCTCGGCCATTAGATGAGTTTTAAAACCGATTCTTAAAACCAGCGTTGAATAACCACTTTCGTATCGGTAAAGAAATTGAAAATTTCCTGGCCGTGCGCTTTGGTGTCGCCGAACATGGAGTTTCCTGCTCCGCCGAAGGGGAAGAAGCTCATCGGAGCAGCAATACCGATGTTAATTCCGACCATGCTCGGTAAGACCCGGTACTTAAATTCGCGCGCGGTGGCGCCGTCGTTGGTATAGAGACAGGCCGCGTTGGCAAACCCGCGCGTATTAATCAGATCGATAACCTCATCCAGATTCTTGGCGCGAACCACGCTCACCACCGGGCCGAATATTTCTTCTTTGGCGATGGTCATATCGGCTTTGACATTGTCAAAAATGGTCGGGCCGACAAAAAAGCCGTTTGGGAATTCGGCTGCCGTAAAATTTCGCCCATCCATTACCAGGTCGGCACCTTCTTCGATTCCTTTTTCAATGTAGCCCAGAACTCTTTCTTTATGCGCGGCGCTGACCACAGGGCCCATGGCCGTTTTTTCATCCAGCCCGCTGCCGATTTTCATGTCTTTGGCGGCGGCACTGAATTTTTCTAACAACTCATCGGCGGCGTCTCCCACCGGGACCAGTACCGAACCGGAAAGACAACGTTGTCCGCTGCAGCCATAAAACGAGGTGATCAATGACGGCATGCCGGCATCCAGATTGGCATCGGGCATTACTGCTACAATATTTTTGGCGCCGCCTAAAGCCTGGACTCTTTTGCCGGTTGCACCGCAGCGCTCATAGATATATTTGGCCGTGGGTGATGACCCCACGAAAGAGACACCTGCGATATCGGGATGGTCCAGGATGCCGTTGACCACATCCCGCGAACCGTGAACCATGTTGACCACACCTTCCGGAAATCCGATCTCATCCATAATTTCAAAAATCTTGGTCTGGGTCATGGGAACCTGTTCGGACGGTTTTAAAATATAGGTATTGCCGGTGACAAGCGCATAGGGCAGAAACCACCAGGCCACCATGCCCGGGAAGTTGTAAGGAACGATTCCGGCAAATACCCCCATGGGTTGTCGATGGCCAAAACAGTCAATGTCTTTGGCGATATCTTCTAAGGTATAACCGCACATCAGGGTCGTAACACCGGTGGCATGTTCCACGTTTTCGATCATGCGCCGGACTTCGCCGCGAGCTTCGTCGATGCATTTGCCCTGCTCGGTGGTCAGAACCCTGGCGATGTCTTCAAAATTTTCTTCAAAGGCATCTTTGAGTCGGAACAGATACCGCGCGCGGGTCAGGGGCGGTGTGGTGCGCCATTCCCAGTAAGCCTCACGGGCGGCTTTGACGGCCTTGTCCACGTCATTTGCGGTTCCGTAGGCAACCTGGGCTATTTTTTCTCCCAGAGCCGGATTCCATACGTCACCAATTGTTGTGGAGTCGGACTCCACCCATTCACCGTTGATGTAGTTTTTCACTAATGGCAGTGATTGTTCTTGTATTGCTGGTTGTTGCATATCAATTCCTCCTTTGCTGATATATTTTTAAACCGATTGTGCCAGGGTATAAGAATTAAGCATATTTTCGAGAACGAACAGAACGGCTTACATTATCAATCTTGAGCCACTTTAGGCAATCGATATTTTCTTGTCAAGATATTTTTTGTGCTTTTCTACGAAAAACACAAAAAATATGTTAATAAAATTCGAATTAAAATAAAATATTAATATAATTATGCGCTATATGGCAATTCGTGGTTGTGTTTTCAATTGTCAAATGATAGGAATATTTCGAATGACAAATGACGAATGATGGACGTCGCTACGCTCCATCAATTTGTAAATAGATCATTCGACCGTGCCCTTAGATCCTGAGACTCTCGAAGGTTAATCCACAGATTTCGCAGATTACACAGATTACAATGAATGTGGGGTGGTGACTGCGAAATCTGCCGGGTTTAATTGCCCGCGGCTTGTCGCGGGGAAGTTCATTATTCTTCAATTAATTCCGCCTGCGGCGGATCAATCGACACTCGACATTCCAAAAGGGGAAATTATGAAACAAAATAATTCAACCGGCAAGAAAAGGCCGCTCGATCAACTCGACTGTCAGATGATCGAGTTGCTGCAAAAGGATGGGCGCATTTCAAACACCGACATCGCCAAAAAGATCGGCATGTCGGAAGCGACGGTGCGCACCCGTCTGAACCGCCTGATTCAAGAAGAGTTTATCCAAATCGTGGCGGTCAGCAACCCCATCAAGCTGGGTTTTAAAATTGTCGGCAACATTCGAATTCATGTCGAAATTAAAAAGATGGACCGCATTATAAAAGAACTGAAAAATTTGAAACCGCTGTGGTTCGTCGTTCAAACAACGGGCGGTACCGGAATTGATACGGAATTTGTTGCCAAGTCGCTGGATGAGCTCAATGAGCTGATTTTTGAAAAGATCAACAAGATCGACGGGGTCCTCAAAACGGAAACGTCTTTATTCCTGAATTATATCAAAAGGCAGTATGATTGGGGCACGGCATTGTATTGAGCAGTTTCACTCTGACCGGGGTGATGAAATTTACCGGTAAACTGATGCCCATAAAGTTAGCCCTTTACACCGTTTTCTAATTGGCGTTTTCCATGATTTCTTTCAATATCAGCTCGGTTCTTGCTCTTTGAATCTCGTAAAATTCGCCCGGCAGCCACTCCGCGGGTGAGGGCGATAGCGCCTGCAGGGCGGCGGGTATCAGAAACCCGATGATAGCGCCATAAAATACCGCAGCGGCTACCGCGCCGGTGTAGTTTTCAAAAGTGATTTTGCGGTCAAAGAATTTATAGGGACTGAGCAGCATAATCGAAAAGGTCAGCAACGCTGCCGCCAAAAAAATACCCAGCATCTTGTGCGAATATCTTTCTTCCATCCGCTTGTTGTGTTGGTATTTAAGTTTTTGAATTTTATCCGTAAATTGGACACATTCCTCTACCACCTTAAAGCCGATCCGTCTTTCGGCCCATTTGTCGCACCAGTGGTCCGGCATATCGAGCCGCGGGATAAAGATCAGGTCAAACGTGCTGCTGAGCAGAAAAAAAAAGATCCCGGCGCAGCATAAATATAAAAGTCGAAAATTGACAATATATTTCAAAAACGCTGGCATCGCTCGGTTCCCCCTTCTGCAATCGGGCCGCCCGCGGGCGCTTTTGAGATCCGGTTATTCACCCCAAAGGCGCCAAGAACGCAAAGTTATAATTGTTTTCAGAAAAAACATCTCTGCGTGTTTCGCGTCGCCACGGTGAAAACAATTTGATATCATCGATGTGCTGAGTCAACTGACCGCACAAGTCGAAAAATTTTGCGCGGCCGCCTGCGGCGGCAATAAAGGGTAAAAGAAAAAAAGTGCAAAGGGCTAAATCCTGGCGCAACGAAACCCGATATCGCTGTCGCGGTAGAGCGGGAAGATGCTGTCGCGGACCGCGCTACGGCAGATCCGAGCTGAATCGATCCACGAGCCGCCACGCAAAACAGGAATTTTCCGCTTTTTATCCTCAAGAGCTGCTATATATTTTTTCAAATCTTTTTTTCTATAGAGTTCTTCCAGATTGGTATCGTACTCAAAATCTTCCACCACAAGTTTCCGATGGTAGTCGCTGGCGGTCCACTCCCAGACATTGCCGGCCAGGTCCGCCACCCCCTCAGGCGTTTGGCCGATTTTAAAGATTCCTGCTGCCGATGTTTTTTCGAGCTTCGTATCATCATAGTTGCAATGGTCAGGTGTGATCTCCTTGCCCCAGGGGTATTTCCTTTTTTCATTGCCGGCGGCCGCAGCCTGCCATTGGACCTCTGAGGGCAGGAAATAGGTATGGCCGTCCTTTTGCTCGGTAGTGAGCCAGCGGCAAAAGGCATCGGCCTCGTACCAGCACACCCCCACCACCGGTGCATTGGGGCATTTCCAGCGCCGTTCGTCCCAGAACATCGGCTGCTCCGGCGTGTTTTGTTGCCGCCACTTTTTCCCTTCCGGGCTCCAAAACGATTCCGTCGTATACCCCCCGGCGGCCTTGAACTCGGCAAACCAGCTATTGGTTACCGGGTATCGGCTGATTTCAAAGGGCTCGATGGTGTGCGGCCCCAATTCTTCAAGATCATAGTCGCCGCCCTCGATGGCCGCAAAGGTCTGCAACTTCCGTGTATCGCCCAGCCACCCCAGGGTTTCGCCGGCATCGGCCAGGGCTTTGGGCTCGGCGCCCTCATCGATGATCTCGATCAGCCTTTGCCGTGCCAGCGACGCAACCCCGGCTTCCCGGCGTTTTTCATGAATATCCAACAGGGACCGGCAGGCCAGCCGCCAGCGGCCAAACGGCACTGTATCACCCGTGTTCAGCGCCTTGGCCACGATGTCATTGGCCACTTTTTTATGTTCCATGCTTAACAGGCCGATATAAAGCTCGATGGCCTCTTTTCACCAACTTATACCCCAATAGGGTTCAATGGCTTTGATTCGGTCGGAGAAGTTGTCTGCCACAAAATGGGCTGCCAGGAATTCCTGGAAGGTCAGGTGCCAAAACCCGTACTGGCCGTTTTCGTACTTTAATAACCCGCAACGGGGCTCGATTTCATCAAACAGGTTTTGGATCCTTTTCCGGTAACCTTCCCGGGTTTCATCGGCCTGTATTTGATCAACCTTTCTAAAATTTTCGATGGCGGTCTCCCGATCCACCAGGGACAGGTTTTTGGTGTGCATGTGATGGGCGAGTGATTTGAGGAAATCATGAACTACCTCGGGATCATCAAATCGTCGATACAGCATGTTATCGATGAACTTTTTGTATAGCTCGGCCCGCTGCCCGGGCAGTTCTTTGCCGTCATAGTATAAGATGCAGACCGCCGTCAGCATCAGCGGATTATCAATCAGCCCCTCGATCGCCGGATGGGACTTGATTTCCGCGATCATGGCTTCCGCATTTTTCAGGCTTAAGGAATAACTTGCCTGGAAAAGATACGAAAACCACTTGTGGATGAAATCCCTTATCTGCTCCATGGTGAGCGACAGAATCCTGGCAAGACTGCGGCCGAATCTTTTTAGCGGCACCTCGGATATGCCGTGGGGCCGACCGGTCAGCACAATTTTATTACCGGGATATTTGATCATCAAATCGGCAAAGGCGTTAACGATCTTGTCCCTTCGCTCAAGCCGGATCTCATCCAGGCCATCGAGCATGATTAAGGTTTGCTTTTTTTCCAGAAAATTCTCTAGGGTATGAAAATCGATAATTCCACTGACTTTGCGCTTAAAATACCAGGCTAAATACGCATCCGCCGAAAAGTAATCCTGACGGCTAAATTCAGGATCATCGAAAATTCGCTCCAATTCCTTTAATAAAATGAGCACCGGCAATAATTCGCAGTTCGGTTCGAAGTGACATTCCTTTGGTTTTTTACTTGCCAGGCAGAAGGCCAGGTGTTTGAGCAGGGTCGTCTTGCCCGAACCGGGGTGTCCTTCAATCAGGGTTGACGGGTTTTGTGCAATCAGAGTCTCCAATTCCACGGGCTTCTGCCGGTCATCGGGAGCTGCTGCCTGGACCTTTGATTGATCCTCTTTTTTCGGATCCATTGCGTACAGCGGAATAAAAATCTCAGGAAGACGGACAACAATGGCCTGCCCCTTGCCCTGGAGCCTTTCGGTTTCCATGTGACCGTAATTTTCTATAATCCATTGGCAGTAGGCAGCCGGCCATTCATTCTTTAATTTGGTTGGTTGTTTGGGAGAAGCCTTTGAGGACGAATCCCGGAGCGGCAGCTCCGCCATCCCGTCCTGGCCGGTCTCCCCATCCAGCACCCATTGGCGCCGGGTCTTGTCGAACTTGCGGAAGTTCAAACGAATGCGGTTAGACTCCCAATCAATGCTGAGGTGCTGAAACCGGTTGGGAAAGTCCGAATCCACACCCAGGTAGGCGGCCCCGGCCTGGAACTGGAATAGCTTGCCGTCCAGGTCATGGGAATACCCGCCGGCAGCATCGTGCAGATGACCGCAGAGGATGATTTTTTGATCCATTTTTCCGCGGCAGATATCCCGGTCCGCCGGCCAGAGCCAGGCCAGGGGATGATGAAAGAGAAAGCTCGTCTGATCCGTCTTGCCAAGCTTGGACGCTGCCTCCAGGGCCTTGATCAGTTGATATTCACCAATGGCGATTTCCCGCTCATCCGGCGATTTGCGGCACATCCAGGCCGAGTTCAGGCCCACCATTGAAATCGTTTTGCCGCAGCGGGCCGTGTAGGACGTGACAAAGGGCACCAGGCGGTTGTCAAGCGGCTTTAAATGCGGGAATTCTGATTCGATAAAGGCAAAGTAGGCGTCCATGCCCTTGAGCAGGTCGGCCCGGTAGTCAGGATCTTTCAGCTCGTGGTTGAGTTCGGTCATGTTTTCGTAGACCGGAATATCTTTGGGCCTGTATTTCCTGCGGTTGACATCATGATTGCCGGGTACGATAAAGAGTCGCTCCCGCGGGAGCTCAAGCGCCTTGAGCAGATCATTGAAAAAGATTTTCACCTGCACGTATTCCGCCTCCTGACCGCTTTTGGCAATATCTCCGGTCACCACGACGATTTCGGGCTTCAGTCCATTTTTGCGGTCTTCTTTCACCCGCGCAAGGAGCGCTCCCAGTACGGTGTTCTGACCGAAGGTATCCTTAACAGAGAGGTGAAGATCGGAAATGTGGAGGATTGTGCATTCATCCATAATAATATTCGTCTTTAATAATAAAAGGTTACCCAAACCGGGGCTTTCGGCAAACCTACTCACCCCGGGTCGGGCGGGTGATGATTCGTTCGGCGGCGGCATCACCGCCGACGCAGGAACCGGGCCATGGATTTAAAGATTGCACGCTCCGGGTCTCCGTGGAAAACCGGACTCCGGCACGCATGGTTTGTTTCCCATGCGATTTTAAATACTGGCGCAACGAAACCCGATATTGTTGTTGCGGTTGTTCGGGTTGTTGTTGTTGCGGACCGCGCTACGGCAGTTTTGTGCTGTATTGATCCACGAGCCGCCACGCAAAACAGGCCTCTGGACGACCCGATCCCTATTATTATGAAACTTAGCGTTGAAACACCGCCGAAGACAGGATCTCCTGTCTTAAACCATAACTGTCGGCATGCTTCACATGGCCGAGCCAGCTATGGATGGAGCGCTGAATATCCCGCAGACCGATGCTTCCATCCTTATACAGTCGGGCCATGATTCTCAACCTTTTTCTGAAACGCTTCACATTACTTTTTCGGACCCGCATAAATTCCGGATATATCCGGTAGCCGAGAAAATCCACCCCTTCTGAAGTCCGGAATACCCGGCTCTTCTCCGGATGCAGCCGCAACCGTAACGTCGCCAGGTATTCGGAAATGCTTTGTTTAGTATTTTTGAGTTCATCTTTATCATTGCCGAACACTACGAAATCGTCGCAGTAACGGATGTAATGCCGGCAGCCCAGGGTTTGCTTTATAAAATGGTCGAAGTCGTTCAGATACAGGTTGGCAAAAAACTGGCTCGTCAGGTTGCCGATGGGGATTCCCTTTTTGCGGGTGACGGGCGTAAACAGGCCGTCTCCGCCAAAATAGTCCAGGGGGGCGCGGGCCGGCCATTGCTTGGATGCGATGATTTGTTCCACCAGCCAGAGGGTGTCGGGGCATTTGATTTTATGCCGGACCTGTTCGCGCAGGATGGCGTGATCGATGCTGAAGAAATACTGCCGGATATCGCATTTCAGGACGAAGCGGTTTTTGGGCAGAAACTTGCGATAGCGGGCCACGGCCTTGTGGGTGCCCCTGCCCTTGATGCAGGCATAGCTGTCGTAGATAAAGGATTTTCCGATCAGCGGTTCGATCACGTTGATCAGGGCGTGGTGGATGACCCGGTCCCGGTAGGGTGCGGCGCTTATCCGGCGGGTTTTGGGGTCATGGATCATAAAATCCGTGTATTCGCCCGGCGTGTAGGTTTTGAACTCCAACCGGCGGATGATGCGGAACAGATTCTGCTCCAGGTTGAGTTCGAACAGTGCTGTGGAGCGCCGCAGCCGTTTTCCCCGGCGCGCCTTGCGCGACGCCGTTAAAAGGTTTTCAAAGGCAATGATTTGCGGAAATAGATGGCCGAATCGTTTCACCGCTGTCTCCCGGACCTGTCGGCAGCGGAGCGGGCATATTTCAGCCAGCCGCCGATTTCAGCGCCGATATCGTCGATATGTCTGGATGCAAATTCGTATCTTTTGATGCTCAGGTATTTGAGGTCCTTGGTAAGCCGGACCATATAACGCACGGTTTCGAGCTTGAGATTGGCCTCCCGCAACGCACTCTCCTTGTTTTTGGAATAGGCGGCCCGGATCAGAAACTCCAGGATATCGAGCAAAGCGGATTGGATGCGGTCCCCCAGCAGAAACCGCTGGCTTTTGGGCAGCTTTTCAAGGGTCGGAACCATCCAGGCGATCAGATCGTAGGTTTTTGTCAGCGCGCTGATCTCCTTTTTAGCGCGCTCTGCCGGTCGATTCATATAACACCCTGAAAAAAAATCGCGACCGCCTTCGGCGGCCCAAAAAGGGTAAAAGAAAAAAAGCACAAAGGGCTAAATCCTGGCGCAACGAAACCCGATAAAGTGGTAGCGGTCGCTCGGGTCGCCGTCGTCGCGGACCGCGCTACGGCAGTCCCGAGCCGTATTGATCCACGAGCCGCCACGCAAAACAGGTAACTGACGCTTTTTATCTTCCAGGGCTTTTAGGTATGCATCAACGCCTTTTTCCCCTTCTAATAGCTTTTCTATACTGGCATCGTATTCAAAGTCTTTCATCTGCTGTTTTCTATGGTAGTCGCTGGTAGTCCACTCCCAGACATTGCCGGCCAGGTCCGCCATCTCCTCAGGTGTTTGGCCGATTTTAAAAATTCCTGCTGCCGATGTTTTTTCCAGCTTCGTATCACTATAGTTGCAATGGTCAGGTGTGATCTCCTTGCCCCAGGGATATTCGCGTTTATCCTTGCCGGCGGCCGCAGCCTGCCATTGGACCTCTGAGGGCAGAAAATAGGTATGGCCGTCCTTCTGTTCTGCAGTTAGCCAGCGGCAAAACGCATCAGTCTCGTACCAGCACACTCCCACCACCGGTGCGTTGGGGCATTTCCAGCGCCGTTCATCCCAGAATGCCGGTTGTCTGGGCTTTTTTTCGCGCAACCACTTTTGGCCCTGCGGGCTCCAAAGGGATTCGGCTTCATACCCCCCGGCCTTTATGAACTCTCCAAACCAGCTATTGGTCACCGGATACTTGGCGATCTCAAAGGGTTCGACGGTATGTTTGCCTAACTCTTCCAGGTCGTACTCCCCGCCCTCTATGGAAACGAAAATAGCGAGGTTCCGGGGATCGCCCAACCACCCCAGGGTCTCGCCGGCATCGGCCAGGGCTTTGGGCTGGGCGCCCCTGTCGATTATTTCGAGCAAACGATTACCGGCCTGATCAACAACCTGTGAATCTCTGCGGCTTTGATGAATATCCAGGAGCGATCGGGCCGCCAGCCGCCAGCGGGCGAAATTGGCTCCATCTGCTGACTTCAATGCCATTGCTATTATATCATTGGCTGTCCGCATGTGCTCGATGCTGAGGTAGCCGATGTAAAGCTCTAAACTCTCTTCCCACCACTCTTTACCCCAGTAGCTATGGATAGCTGCAATATGGTCGGATGAGTTGTCGGAGATGTAGTCGGCCGTCAGGAATTCCTGAAAGGTCAGATGCCAAAAGCTGTATTGACTGTTTTCGAATTTGAGCAGACCGCATCGGGATTCGATGTCATCAAACAATTGATCCATGCGGTTTTTTAATCCCTGATCTTTTCCCTCTTTGCGCCTTGCGTTAAGCGCGGTGAGGATACGGATGGCAAAATTACGATCAATGCTCCGCTTGCGCTGGGAATGCATTTCATATGCCAGATGCTTTAAAAATTGATGAACCCTCTCCGGTTCGTCAAAGCGTCGGTAGAGCATGTTATCGATGAATTTTTTATACAGCTCAGCCCTTTGTCCGGGAAGCTCCTTATCGTCCTGGTAAAGGATACAGACGGCTGTCAGCATCAGCGGGTTGTCAATAAGTTTGCCAATGGTCGGGTGGGCATTGATTTCTCCGATCATGGCTTGTGCATTTTTTGCACCCAAGCCGGCACTGGACTGATAGAGATGGGTGAACCATTTGCGGATGAACTCCCTCACCTGGTCCGTGGTTAAAGCGAGGATCTTCGCGTGACTGCTGCCGAATCTCGTCCGGGGCACTTCGGAGATTCCATGGGGTCTGCCGGTCAATACAATTTTATTGCCGGGGAATTTGATCATTAAATCGGCAAATGCATGGACGATTTTGTTTCTTCGATTTAAGCGGACCTCATCCAGGCCATCGAGCATCAGCAGAACACGATGAGACTGTAGAAAGGATGTGACGGTCTCAAGATCGAAAATTGAAGCGATCTTTTGGCGAAAGTACCAGTCCAAACACAATTCTGCCGAAAACCCTGTTTTGGTATCGACCTTGGGGCCATCAAAAATCGGATCAAGATCCTTCAACAGGATCAGTACCGGCAATAAATCGCACGATCCGTCCAATCTGCACTCGGTCGGTTTTTGTTCCGCCAGGCAATAGGCAATGTGTTTTAACAAGGTCGTCTTGCCCGAACCGGGGTGCCCTTCCACCAGCAGTGACGGATTCCGGGAGATGAGGACTTCCAATTCGACCGGGTCCTGACCGGCCTCCGATTTCACTTTCTCAGAATCTGGCGTATCCACTTTTTTAGGGTCCAGGGCAAACAGGGGGATAAATATTTCCGGCAGTCGCGCGGTTATCACCTGTCCCCGGCCTTGGAGCATTTCCGTATCCATATGTCCATAGTTACTCGTAACCCATTGACAGTAGGCTTCCGGCCATTCCAGGATTAAAGTTGGCTTAACTATTGGACTTTTTAGCTTTTGGGTATCAAAGAAAGGGATTGTTTTCGTCCCGTCGTCGCCGGTTGCACCGTCCATCACCCATTCTCGTTTAGTTTTATCGAACTTCCTGAAATTCAGATGGATACTGTTGGCCCTCCAATCGATTGTGATATGCTGGTAGCGGTTGGGCCATTCAGATTCTACGCCGAGATAAGCCGCCCCGGCCTGAAACTGAAAAAGACTGCCGTCCAGGTCATGGAAATAACCGCCGGCCGCATCATGCTGATGGCCGCACAGCACAATGTTACGGTCCAGTAATTTTCGGCAGATTCGCCGGTCCGTCTCCCACAACCATGCCAGGGGGTGGTGGAACAGATAAAGCGAGAAATCCGTTTCTCCCTGCTTGCCCGATTCCTCAAGGGCTCTGACCAGTTGATATTCGCCGATGGCAATCTCGCGCTCATCCGGCGATTTGCGGCACATCCAGGCCGAGTTCAGACCGACCATGGAAATCGTTTTGCCGCTCCGGGCGGCGTAGGACGTAACAAAAGGCACCAGACGGCTGTCCAGCGGCTTTAAATGCGGGAATTCTGATTCGATAAAGGCAAAGTAGGTGTCCATGCCCTTGAGCAGGTCGGCCCGGTAACCCGGGTCTTCCAGCTCGCGGTTGAGTTCGGTCATATTTTCGTAGACCGGAATATCCTTGGGCCGGTAGGCTTTGCGGTTGACATCGTGATTGCCGGGAACGATAAAGAGCCGCTCCGGGGAAAGCTCCAGGGCCGCGAGCAGTTTTTTAAAGAAGGTTTGGGCCAGGGTGTATTCTTCTTTAATCCCGGTTTTGGCGATATCGCCGGTGACCACCACGATCTCCGGTTGCAGATCCTTTTGACGATCGGCCACTATTCGGTCCAGGAGCGCACCCAGCACGGTGTCTTGGTCGAAGGTGTCTTTGGTGGAGATGTGCAAGTCGGAAATGTGCAGGATTTCGAGCTGATCGGTAGTTTTCATGTGAGGAAGCTCCATTTTTATTTGGGTCACATGGATACAGCTAAAACCGCCAGAGAAAAAGCATTCAACATTTACCGGATATTCAGCAGGTTTTCAATGGATTTAATCCACAGATTTCGCAGATTACACAGATTACAATGAATGTGTGGTGGAGATTGCGAAATCTGCCGGGTTTAATTCCCCGGGGCTTGCCGCGGGGAAGTTCATTGCGAAATTTCAGATTGTATAATGTGTAAAAAATCGGAGGCAGGCTGGGGCGCTGGTCAAATCCGCCTCATGCCCTTTCCAGATCGACCCTAACCCTGAACCTTTGAACCTGACTGTTCTTTAAGCAAATTGTTTTCAATGGCGTTGATCCACTGGGGCGGGTAGGGCACTTTAAATGCGGCGGTGTCTTTTTGATTGCGTGCATTTAGAAACTCGATTTTGACCAGGAATTGATGCAGGTTCACGCCTTTATGCGATCGGTCCATTTGCGATCCCGCCAGCGAACCCAGGCAATATAAGCCATGATCCCGAAAAAAACCACGGCAATAATCAGCCACTGCTGTTGTTTTAATAGTTCTATCATTGCTCTAATTTGCCATTTTTTAGATCAGAAATGAGATATTTTTTTGATGTGCCCCGCCAAATGGCAGGATTTCACGATTTGATTTTATTTATAAATTGTGTCGATAACCAATGTTGCTGCCCATGGCTGCCAGAATGGAGTCCACAATTTCTTTATCGCTTTTACCCTTTTGACGAAAATTGCGGATTTGATCGGCATTCAAATGCACCAGTTGAATGCGCTCTTCTTTGCGAAAGTTTTTCATTTTGATAGACTCGATCTGCAAACCGTTATCTTGAGCAACTTTTTCAGCGTTGTCTCTGATCTGATTGCGCAATGGTTCGGCGAAACGGGGATAATCAAAAATGCGAATTTCGTGCTTCGGATTACGAATTTACCGGACAAGATCAATCACTAAAAAATAAATTCTGTTTGGTTCCGTCTTAACCGGGTTATAGTTATTGCTAAACTTAAACCTCAATATAGTGATGCCCATTAGGATTCTAATGTATGTATTAAAAAAGTAGCTCCCAAAATAGAAAATAGCTTGAATCCGAAAAGCGTATTGAATATAGAATTGTTACAAATGAAAACGCAGCACGGAAGCTGGAATGGTGCTAGGCGTAAAGGCTGAAAACGGAGAATCGCATATGAAGAAGTATATAAAATGGATTGTATTGGCTCTCATCCTTGCCTTTACCATCGGACTCGAGATCTACAAGGGGGAGGAGGGTAAACTTCCCTGGGCAATCCTATTTGCCGCTATAGTCGTTTTCTTTGTATATAATTTCTGGAAAGATAAAGATAAGGAAAGTGGTAACAAGAATTGAGGTGCGGACGTGGATCTCAAATGCCCTAAATGTGGAATTCATCACAGGCAAGAAGATGTTTTCTGCAGCAAGTGCGGAACACGACTTAGACCAGATAATGATGACCCGTTGCTTGATGATTCATTCAGACCCGACGCATTGGATCTTTTAGAGACCTTGAATGACTTTCGTGCCTGGATAGATCAGAGAAAGAAAACTAATGTTCGTTTCATGAAGGCCTACAAAAAGAGGTTAGATGATGTAGGCCCTGCCATCAAGCAGTTCAAACACAAATACGGCAATAATGAAGGAGCTCGGCTAAAACAATTTGAGCTCGTTCAGGAAATCTTTACCTGCTTTAGTCGCCCGGTTAGATATATGGAAACAAAATTACGGCCATCTGTCGGCATGGGTGTCTGGCAGGAGCGCTGGATGATGACAACGGCGGTTGAGCACTATTTGAAAGAGTGTTGCCGGGAAGCCGATCGTCTGTTTAATGAATTAATGAATAAATATCCTTTTCTAGACAAAGCCAAATAATATTGGCAATTACCAAAAGTTGCGGCATACCTGAATACCTTTAGGTGATTTCATGGAAATTATTGAAAAGGGGCATACCATTTCAATTAATGCCGGCAAGCGGTTTCCGTTCAAAAAGATATTGGCCGATGCAGGGATTGCGGTTGTTTTTATCTGGGGTGTTTTTTACGTCCTTGTTATCTTTCTTTCCAATGATGCTGGAGAGCTACTCCCTTATTTCATCGCCATCTCATTGTTTCTTATAATACCTCTTGCAGCTGGTGTTTTGATCAGACAATCTCTCCATTATGGTGAGATCCTATTTGATGGTGAGAAAAGGCATCTTTCCCTCAAAAGTTTATGGCGCAAACAGCAAGTTTCGTTCGATGATATCAAAGAATTTCAGGTTGACAAATACCGCATCAAGACGGGCCTTTTTCTTTATCGATTAGAAGCTGTCCCTTTTTCCGGTAAGCCGCTAAGACTGATTCAAGATGTTCCCGATAAACAATCCCTCCGATCCTTTGGCAGAAAGATAGAGAAACTTGTAAATAAGCCCTTAAGCATTAAGTGACTAAATTTTCAAAAGTGATAATTTAGTTGCCTCCTGCCCTTCTAAAAAAAGTGGGGTTCGTTTCGAACCCCACTTCTAAGATAGTATGATAATAGAGCGCCGTTTATCGATTAGCCGGCTTCAGCCCATGCCTTCAATCCTCTTTCTTCCTCGGTTCCGGGAATAATATTATCCAGAACAAGACCGATAATTCCGGCCACTGCCATTCCTGTCTTGCCGATCGTTGTGATGATATCGCCAAGCCACATTATTCCGACCGGCCAATTGGCGCCCAGTGGAAATTTATCGAAGTATTCAGGCAAACTAAGACCCATGAAGAAAGCAAATCCGATAATGAATAGATTCCGTGAAGAGGTCATGTCACAAAGGACCAAGTTGGATAAGCCTACCGCAGCAATCATGCCGAAAAGGCCACAGTACATGGCACCGACGACGGGTCCGGGAAGTGTTGTAAAGATAGCGCCAAACTTAGTAATAAATGCCAGCACAATCATTATGGTGGCTCCCCATCTCACTACGTATCGGCTGGCCACGCGGGTAAGACCGATGGCACCGATATTCTCCGAATAGGTTGTAGAACCGTTGCAGGTCTGGAGCAATCCGGCGATGAAGCAGCCGATACCTTCGGTTCCCAATCCCCTACTGATTGTAGAAGACGTGGGTGTGGGTGCTTCACTCATTCGGGCGGCTGCATAGTAGTCGCCAAGCGACTCGATCATGGAAGCCAGATACGCGGCCACCATGGCAAGGATCAGAGCGATCTTAAACTGTGGAAAGCCCCATTTAAAAGGAAGGATTGGTTTGATGCTGACCCATGGAGCTGCGGCCACCTTACTCCAATCGACATAAGCTGGATGTCCGGGTCCGACGATTCCCACCAGTGAAATGATAGTTGCAATCGCCCAACCGGTCAGGATCGCCAGTAAAACCGGAAACAGAAGGAATATTCGAGACTTTTTTCCTAAAAACTGTGAGTAAATGATCAGGGCAATGATTGTCAATCCGGCAACCAGCCAGCTGCTGCCCTTTCCTTCTGCAAAGGCTACCGGAGCCCCTACCTTGTACAGAGCCAGACCAATCAGGGCGATGGTGGGTCCAATGGTGATCGGTCCCACATATTTTTTAACCTTCCCGATGACACCGGACCACCCCAGAATAATTTCAAAGAAAGAAGCGACAATGATAGCACCGGTGATTTGTTGGATGGCAATCTCATAACCCATTCCCTTTCCTACCGTAGCGCCAATGATAACGAATGCCGGGGGCAGAAAGGAGAACGATCCACCTTGGATAACTGGAAGCTTGTTTCCGATGGTTGACTGCAACCAGGTTGTGATTCCCGAACAAAGAAAGATGGTCGAGATGAGAAGAGCCGTCTCAGCAGGGGGCATTTTCATCGCACCCGCCAATAGAATGGGGATCAAGACCGTGGCTCCAAACATGGTTAAATAGTGCTGGATCCCCAGAAAGATACTCTCGCTTATAGGTGGCTTGTCATCAATGGTATAGATGATCCACCTTTTTTCTTCAGCCATTCTAACCTCCTTTCGATTTAGTGCGATATATGTTGTTAATGAAAAAAAATACACCTCCTTTTGCTTAAAATTATTGTTTAACGCAAAGCTGTTACGCTTGTGCCGGATGCCTTATGGAATCAGTTTATCGATACTTGCCCACGGTTTCGGTTAGTCCGGTATACTGATCGGGGCGCAGGTCCCTGAAAAATTGCCAGCCGTCACGGACTTCCCGGATTTCGTCTAAATTCAGGTCGGCAACGACGACTTCATCCTGTTCCTCGCCGCCTTGGACAAGAATTTCACCGCGGGGATCGACAAAATAGCTGGAACCGTAAAACCGGCCGAACTCCCAGGGCTTTTCAAGTCCCACCCGGTTATTGGCACCGATAAACACACCGTTGGCCACGGCCTGGGCCGGTTGTTCCAGTTGCCATAAATACTGGGATTTGCCGGCGGTGGTGGCCGACGGGTTAAATAAAATCTCAGCGCCTTTCAATGCCAGCAGCCGGGCACACTCCGGAAAATGGCGATCATAGCAGATATAAACGCCTATTTTAGCGTAGGCGGTTTCAAATATCGGAAACCCCAGATTACCCGGTTTGAAGTAGAATTTTTCCCAGAATCCCGGCCAGGTATGCGGAATATGAATCTTGCGGAATTTACCGAGACAGGTGCCGTCGGCATCAACGACGGCGGCCGTGTTATAGTAGACACCCGCAATCTCCATTTCGTAAACCGGTATAATCATCACCATCTGATATTTCTTGGCATATTCGGCCAGTCGGTCGACCGTCGGGCCCGGAACCTTTTCGGCAGTGCCGTACCACTTGATGTCCTGTTCGGCGCAGAAATAAGGTCCGTGAAAAATTTCCTGCAGGCAGAGAATCTGAACCCCCTTTTTCCCGGCTTCTTCAATAAGCGGAATGTGTTTTTCGATCATAGCCGCTTTTATTTCAGCGGGCGTGCCGTCGTGTTTGGCATTGGAGGCCTGGATGTGGGCACATTTTACAATTCTGGACATAAATCCCCCCTCAAATACATTTTCGTTATAATAAAACTAAAGCGAAAAACAGACTACTTATATTGGCAACAGAAAAGGGCGTCAAGTTTTTTATGAAATCATCTAATTTCCTGCAAGCCAATTGCGGTAACCTGGTCTCGAACTTGACCGGGGGGTGTGTGCGTGCAAAATTGAGGTAGTAATTGACAATTTTTGCCGCAACGCCTAAACTCAGCACTTGTGTCAAAATACACAGCGCTTCAATTTAACGGGTAACTTACGGGCAATTAATTGTCATCCAACCAACTGTTTAACGATATTTAATTAAGGAGGAGATAGTTGTGAGCAATGCTGAAAAATTTAAGCGAATGAGCAGGGGGCTTGACCTGGCCCAGGCGGTCGCCGAAGCCGATCGCTGCCTGCTTTGCCATGACGCGCCGTGCTCGGAGGCGTGCCCGGCTGACACCAAGCCGGCTGAATTCATTCGTAAACTGCGGTTTAAAAACGTTACCGGGGCGATTCGCACGATCAAGGAAAACAACATTTTAGGGGGAGCCTGTGGCGTCCTGTGTCCGACCTCCCGCCTGTGCGAGGAAAAGTGCAGCGCCATGTTTAAATCCCAAGATCGTCCCGAAGGTGCTGACCATCCCATCCAGATCGGCGCCATCCAACGGTTTTTAGTCGAACATTCCTGGGATAGAGACTTTATAGTTTTTGAAAAACCCACGGTGCGCCCGGAAAAAGTGGCGGTGGTGGGATCCGGGCCCGGCGGATTGAGCTGTGCCGCCGAGCTGGCCAAAGATGGTTATCAGGTGACGGTCCTGGAGGCCAAACCCGAACCCGGCGGAGTGCTGCGGTATGGTGTTGTATCATACAGATTTGACATGGATTTTCTCGCACATGAAATGGATGATATTAAGGCATTGGGAGTCCAATTCCAATGCAACTCTGCCGTCAGCGGCAAAGCGGGCGCTGAAGAACTAATGCAAAACGGTTTTGATGCGGTATTCCTGGCTCCCGGGCTCTGGGCAGCCGCCAGTATCAAATCGACCGGCCGCGACATCGATGGCCTTTTTTCATCGGTGGATTATCTGTCTGCTCTGCGCGATGGCCGTTTTGAAGAAGTGGAAAAGAAAATCCAAGGCAAAACCGTAGCGGTCATCGGCGGCGGGTCGGTGGCGATGGATTGTATTGAGTCTGCCGTCAGGCTTGAGGCCAAAGATGTCTATCTGATCTACCGGCGTTCATACTGCCAGATGCCGGCCGAAGCCGATGAGAGAATCGAGGCGCTGGACTGCGGGGTTCATTTCCTGCTGCTGAATCAACCGCTGGATTATGTAACGGATGACCAAAATCGCCTGTTGGGACTGAGACTGGTCCGCACGCGTTTGGCAGAGCCCGACGGGTCGGGTCGCAGGCGGCCTGAAAACATCGAGGGTTCCGAATGGATCATGGACACCGATGTGGTGATCGAGGCCATCGGCAACATCGCCCCTGAAGATTCACCGCAGTGGTATCCCAACGTTAATATCGATGATAAAAAACTCATTAAAGTGGATCCGGCAACCGGTAAAACCTCGCTCGACGGTATTTTTGCCGGCGGTGATATCGTGCGCGGCCCGGCCCTGGTGGTCCAGGCGGTTGCCGACGGTAAACTGGCTGCTGCGGCCATCAAGGAATACCTGCGGAAATAGATTGAATAGTGAAAATTGAAGATTGAAGATTTAAGGTATCCTGTCATTTTATTTTCAGGTGTAAATTCGAATATTCAAGCTCAATTCTAAAATTTTGCATTGGGTAAAGTTTGCTAAGCAAACTCACTATACAGGAGGACCAAGCGTGACTAACAACATCGATTTATCCGTAGATTTTTGTGGTGTGAAATTTAAAAATCCGTTTCTGCTTTCATCTTCTCCAGTATCCAACAGTGCCGAGATGGTGGCCAGATCGTTTGATGCCGGCTGGAGCGGGGTGGTGTTTAAAACCTTGAATTCCGATCGACTGCCGATCGTTCATCCCTCTCCCAGGATGGCCTGTATTGACTACGGCGCCAAAAAGGGAGTTGCTGTTCAAAACGTTGAGATGATCTCAGACCGGCCCCTGAGGGATAATTTGACGGATTTTCTATACCTGAAAAAAAACTATCCGGACCACCCGATCATTGCCAGCATCATGGGATTTTTTAGCGATGAGTGGGCCTATTTGGCCAAGGCGGCCGAGGACAATGGGGCCGATATGCTGGAGCTGAATTTTTCCTGTCCCCATATGTGTATCGAGGGCGCCGGCCATAAGGTGGGCCAGGCATTTCAACTGCTGGAAGGATTCACCGAAGCCGTCAAGAAAGAGGTGTCCATTCCGGTGATCGCCAAAATGACACCGAACATTACGGACATGAATGAACCGGCCATGTACGCCAAAAACGGTGGTGCCGACGCCATATCCGCCATCAATACCGTCAGAGGCATTTCAAGCGTTGGTCTGGATGACTTTGTTCCGACACCGAATGTTTTCGGCAAGGGTGCCATCAGCGGTACCTCGGGTCCGGCCGTCAAACCGATCGGACTGAATTTTATTGCATCCATGGCCAAAAATGAGCAGCTCGGTTTGCCTTTGTCCGGAATCGGGGGCATCGAGACCTGGATTGATGCGCTGGAATTTATTCTGGTCGGCGCCTCAACGCTGCAGGTCACCACCGGCATCATGCATTACGGCTACCGGATTGTTGAGGATATGATCGAGGGCCTCAGCGATTTCATGGCCGAACGGGGGGTTGAGCGGGTCTCTGACCTGGTGGGCAAAGCACTGCCCAATCTGCACGAAACCGAGGCGTTTGAGGTTGATCGGCAGGGCATTACCCAGTACGATCTGGATCGTTGTATCGGCTGCGGCCAGTGCTATACCGTGTGCCAGGATGCCGCCGGTCAGGCGATTGAATGGGATGCAGCGGCGCGCCGGCCGAACCTGATTGAAGATAAATGTTTAAGCTGCATGCTGTGCAAATTCGTGTGCCCGGTTCCGGATCTGATTACCTATAAGGAAATGCCCGGCGAATGGAAGCGGCAGGAGACTGCGGTTATGGACCGCAGCCTGGAAAAAGACTTAAAAATTGAGCCATTTACAAAGGAGGGCCCCAATGAGTGTGTTATTTAAAGGCGGAACCGTCGTTAACGCGAGCGGCCGTTATCTGGCCGATGTGTTTGCCGATGGCGATAAAATCAAAGCCATCGGCACCGATCTGGATAATCCGGCGGATGAAATTGTCGATGCCAAGGGCAAATACATTCTACCCGGGGCGATTGATCCCCACACCCATATCTCCATGCCCTTTATGGGAACCTATGCCCAGGATGACTATGAAAGCGGCACGGTTGCAGCGGCCTGCGGCGGCGTCACCTGCGTGGTGGATTTTGATCTGCAGCAAAAGGGGGAAACCCTGCTGGAGGCCCTGGAGCGTAAAAAGGCTCTGGCCGATGGCAGAGTTTGCGTCGATTATTCGTTGCATCCGGCAATCATGGACCCCAGGCCGGATGTCATCGCCGAAGTCAAAAAGGCCTGCCGGGAATACGGCACGCCGAGCTTTAAGATATTCATGGTCTATGACTTCCGGGTGGATGATGCCACCATGATTCAGCTGCTGGAAGAAACCAAAAAATACGGGGGCCTGGTTCAGGTTCATGCCGAGAATGTCTATATCATTCAGCATATGAATGAGGTTCTGGAAAAAGAAGGCAAGCTGGCGCCGTATTACCACGCTGTCAGCCGACCCAACATTGCTGAGGAGGAAGCCGTCTACCGGGCATCCAAGATGGTGGAATTGACGGGCTCACGCATTTATATTGTTCACTTATCTTCCATGGAAGGGCTCTGGAAAGTCAGAGAAGCCCGCAATCGCGGTGTGGATGTCTATGCCGAGACCTGCCCGCAGTACTTGCTGCTGGACGATGAGCGCTATAAAGAGCCGGATTGGAACGGTGCCAAATATGTCATGTCGCCCCCGCTGCGAACCAAAGAAAGCAATGCTGCCCTCTGGGAAGGGTTGAGAGGCGGTGATGTGCAGGTCGTGGCGACCGATCACTGTCCGTTTGACTTCAACGGCAAAAAAGATATGAACGGCAGAGATGACTATAAAAAAATCCCCAACGGCGCTCCCGGGATAGAAACCCTGCTGATGCTGCTGCACTCGGAAGGCGTGGTCAAAGGCCGCATTTCCCTTGAACGCATGGTTGATGTCCTGTCTTCGGGTACGGCCCGGATGTTCGGTTTAAAAGACAAAGGTGAAATCGCCGTGGGCAAAGATGCGGATATCCTTGTTTTTGATCCGGACAAAATGTTTACCATTACCCAGGACAAGCTGCATATGAACATTGACTACACCCCGTTTGAAGGTGTGGAAATCACCGGTATGCCCAGTGCCGTATACTCGCGCGGCAAAAAAGTGTCCCGGTGGAACGGCGACCAGATGGAATTCGTGGGAGAAGTCGGAAGGGGCAGGTTTGTAAAGCGGGAGCCTTTTGAAGGATTTTAATTCAGAGGGCAGATGACAGAAGACAGAAGTCAGAGGACAGGTGTCAGAATTTATTCAGTCAATACTTTCAATGGTCTTCATTGCAGCAGCGAAGTTGGATTTCAAAATTTTATGCAACTATAGGGTCAAGTATTACAGACCGCGAACCGGAATCTGCAAAACGACAGCAGGAGACTGGAGCATAGTGCCCATATCGATTTATCGGCTATGGTTTATGACGGGCGCGTTCACGGGAGGTTTGCTGATTATCGGCGGTGGGATGGTCGGACGTTCTATCTGCTGCTGAATGGGGATTTGCGGGGCTGCCTTCTCGACAAAGGTATGTTTTACTCTCTGTGATTTCACGAGATAAAGGGACCAGATACAGACGGTCACGCCATAGCGGATTATTTCTTTTTTGGCACTGATATCTGCATTTTCTGCAACTGCCGGGATATAATCGGCGACGAAGTAGTCCACCAGGCTAAGTGCAAGCGTTGTAAAGAGGTAGATCATATATAGTTTTGGAAACGTCTGGCGCTTTTTAAAAAAGAGAACCAACATCAATAGTGCAAATACGAACCAACAAATATTGACAGATAGTTCAAACATCAGTATCGGCTGCCAAAGCCAGTGGTAGCTGTCGGAGCCCGGCACGGTCAGGGCGTTCCAGACTTGGGGTGGATATTCAATCCACAGGGTCGCTGCCTGCCATGCCAGACGAAGCGGCTGAGTGATTAACGAAATGGAGATAAGAATGAGCCAACCGCCGATCCCCTGTAAATCGCATTGGGAAGACGCTTTGATGGTAGGACACGCCGGATCGTAGTGATATGTTCTGACGGCTGTGATAACTGCCAAAGCAACTACAAAAAGCGTCAGCATCAGAAATGTCCGGTTGATGCTTTCGGTGGAGTCCCCCGGCTGGGCCACGGACTGCGGGTTTGATATATAAATCACATATCCCAGGTCGCTCCGGATTTGTTTAAGCTTGGCAATATGTTCCTTAGCTTCGATGGCTTGGAGGTGATCTCTTTTCGTTTGAATATCATAGACCAATGTTAACCGGCGGTTACGGTAATTAACCTTGCTGGTGTACACCATGGCTTCATCTTCGATCCGATTCGACAGTGGTTCGATATCCCAGTCATCGGGTAATAAAACCTCTGTCTTTTGCCGATAGTGCAAGGGATGAGTAATCTTTAGCGGCATGGTCCGGATTCGTGTGGTCGGCTGTTGGATCAAATCATTGATAACTAAAGGATAGAATTTACCTTCCTGGCGATCACTGTCGTCGGAGGATTGCCAAAATCCTTTAATGATGTATTCTTCCGCGACACGGAACAAATTGTTGACGGGGTCGTCATTGACCGCAAGGGGCCTTGCTAGTTCAATGTCCGGGTAAGTCGTCGCGTAGTAGTTGACATAGGATTTTTCCATTGCTCTGAGGCCTTCAGTTGCAAAGCTTCTGCGCATATAATCTGCCGTCTCAGCGCGATGGATGGTTAGAATTTTCAGGGTCACCGGCTGCTCATAGCCGCCTTTTAGATCAAAAGTTTCATTGATTTCCTGCTCGGGCAGTTCCGAAACGGGCGTTTGCATTGGTACGAGCGCTGAACTTGAACTCTTAAGAGCAAGGGCATATCCATAATCCGGTTGACTCAATTTATCGATGGCGCCCCGTTGATAGGTCTTCGTGGAATCGATCCAGTAGCTGTTTCCTTCAACTTCAACGCCAATGATAACATGGTTGAACGCATACGGGGAAGGGTGCCATTCAGTTATCTTACGCTGCCGATAGGTGTTCACGACGGCCGGATATGCCTGGAGTCCCATTCTTTTCAGGATGGTATGCAGCAGCAGCGTTTTGTCCTTGCAATCGCCAAAACGCCGATTGAGTACAACCGATGGATCACGGGGTTTGTGTGAGTTTGGACCAATTTCGATACCGAGATAGCGTATCTCATCCTGTACAAATCTGACCGCTGAAAGCAAGCGATCGGTTGGGTTGGCAGAAGATGTGGTGAATTCTTCAATCTTGATTTTCAATTCTGGTGAGATGACGGTGGGAATTCGATAAAGCTTTTGGCCCCAATCGACGACATCCTGCCAATTTGAAAATTCACTTATTTGAATCCACGGGTAGGGATCATACCAAGAAGGCAGATCACTGTCCGGGATGATTGCCGGTATATCGCTAAGAGAGATCACATATTGCTTGTAACGGTCAGCCTTCCGTATCTCCGGTTGCAGATCAATACCGTGCGGTATGATGTACAGTGCTTTCGACTGCGGCCATAGCAGCCGATAATGAAACCGGTAAACCGGAACACGCCATCGAACACTGATGTCATTAAAAAACCATCCGTCAAACACAGGATTGGCCCCCTGGAGGGTATAGCTGTATTCGATAATGTCGCCGCTGCGAATGTCATTCAATATGGCATTGAAAGTTTTCCGGCCGTCGTAAATCAGGGATTCAAGATCTTTTTCTCTTTGTAGAACAGAAATACGCGCCTGATTTAGCTTATCGATGAGATGACCGTCGCGATGAACGACAATTTGGTGTAATAGCAATTTCTGGAAGGATGGTTCGAAAGTAATGCTAATCTGCGAGCTATCCTCGGCACCCTGCTGGTCGACAATTTTCTGAGCATAGTGTCTGAAAGACTCTTGCAATTCCCCCTTGGGATGATCCTGGCGGTCGACGAGAATAAAATATTGTCCGTCCTGGATGGTACCTTCCGGCAGCTGTTGAGGTACTTCAAGATCAAATTGCGTGACCCAACTTCGAACCGGGGCAATTGTATACTCCTCGGCCTGGATGGTTTCCGGAATCAGTGTCACCAGGCAAATAATTGCGGATGCCAGGAACAGACATGTAAACCGATTATAATTCATGAAAATAACGAACGATCGCGATGGTATTGCAATAAATGCATTGGTTTGTCAAAAAGAAACGAAATATTGCAAATATTGTACCGTTTGGAGGGTGATGAGACTATATGTATGATTTTAGATGGTTAGAGCAATGACTTCGCAAAGCGCGTATTAACTTAGGCAAATTTTGTCAGCATTAAGCGCGCTAATTGGCATTATTCCTTATGACCCGTCTGGTCTAATTATGGATGAATTGCATTTTCCTTGACAAATTATAAGTAGCTAACCAACTATAGTTAATTATGACTGATTCATCGCATAAAAGATCTGATTTGGATACCCTTCTACAATTTCTCATTCGCTGACTGCAGCAGGGCGTGCAGCAGGACATTGGCGCCGGCTTCACAGTCTTCCCACCTGGTATTTTCAACCTCAACATGACTGCGGCCGCCGATGCTGGGAACAAAAATCATGGCTGTGGGGCACACCTGATTCATGTAGCTGGCGTCATGTCCGGCGCCGCTGACCATGTGCAGACTGGAATATCCCAGCTGGTCGGCCGAATCCAGGACCAGCTGAACTCTTTTTTCGTCAAACGGTGAATGTTCGACGCGCCAGGTCTCCTCGATTTTTATCGGACATCCCCTGTTGGCGGCGATGTCTTCAAAGTCTTTGCGAACCAACTCCCAGGCTTTTATGGCATGCTCGTCATCCCAGGAGCGGATATCGACCGTGAAGTGAACCTTATCGGGAATGATGTTTCTTGAATTTGGATAGTTTTGAATCTCGCCGACGGTGGCGACCATATTGCCGCCCATGCGGCCCGGCAGCTGATTGACTTTCAAAATCATTTCGGCCGCCGCGCACAGGGCATCGTGCCGGCCTTCCATGGGGGTGGGACCGACCTGGTTGGCTTCGCCTGCCAGGTATATATCGTACCAGTGCAGGCATAAAATTCCTTTGGGGGCGCCGATGAGCTTGCCCTCCATTTCTAAAATCGGCCCCTGTTCGATGTGGTATTCATAGTAGCAGTGAACCGGCCATTTTTTGCAGGCTGCCGTTCCCTTGTAGCCGATGCGGATCAGCTCATCTTCAAACCGTTTACCGCCGATGTCGGTGCGGTCATACACCCAGTCCCTTTCCAGCGCACCGGCCCACACGCCGGAAGCCACCATGGCGGGTGCAAAACGCGAGCCTTCTTCATTGGTCCAATCCACGATGACCATGGGGCGTTCGGTCTCAACATTGTTTTCATGCAGTGTTCTTAAAACTTCCAGCGGGCCCATAACCCCTAAGATCCCGTCAAATCGTCCCCCTTTGGGCTGCGAATCGATATGAGAGCCGCTCATCACCGGCGCCAGATCATTATTTCTACCCGGGCGTTTGCCAAAGATATTACCCATTTCGTCAACCGTGATTTCAAGATTCAGCTCTTTGAGCCAGCTGACAAAAAGGTCCCGGGCCTGTTTATCCTCGTCGGTCAGGGTTAGCCGCTGTACACCTCCGCCTGGTGTGCCGCCAATTTTCGCCATCTCCTCCAGCGAGCCCTGCAGCCGCTGGCCATTTACTCTCAGATCTTTAAAATCCATTGCACTTCCTCCTATAATCTCGTCTTAAATTTTAATTAAGCGTTTTATTCGTCAATCAAGTCCTTATTCGATGTTGGACGTTCCAAGTTCGATGTTCATTTTTTAAGTTCCTCCAACATAAAATCAAATTAGCGCTTATGGGCGTTATCCCAGTCCGTTAATTTGATCAATTAAAAAATTCGTATCAATACCACCCCACCTAAAAGAAGGGCCGCCCCCAACATTCGTAAGCCGCTGACCGGATGTACCTGATATCCCAGCCAACCGAAATGGTCAAGAAAAAGTGAGGCAAACATCTGGCCGGCGATGATAAGTGACATCATTGATGCCGCCCCCAGGCGTGGCGCCAGAACTACGGTAGAGGCAACCAGAAAAGCGCCGAGGAATCCACCGCTCCATATCCACCAGGAATATCGGGTGACGGTGTCCCCTGACGGCCAGGGAACTCTCAAAATCAGGGCGTAGGCAGCAAGGGCTATGGTTCCTACCGCAAATGAGATGGTTGCGGTCAAAATTGCCGAACGGCTCCAGAGATTCAGCTGGCTGTTGATGCCGGCCTGGGTGGGCAGGCAAAAACCGGCGACAAAGGCAAGCAAAATAAACGGCCAAAGTGAAGGCATCAAATAATTCCTTTCACATTAATTTCTCCGCCCACTAACATGGCAAGGGATGTCATTAGGAATGCGTTCTATAATAATTGCAGCTTAGATTGTACCGGCTGCCTGGGACGGAAAAATTAGTATAAGAATTTTTGGTGAACTAAAGTTGGACTCAATTAAGAATAAAGCATGACCATAGGCAAGAAAGTGCCAACTGTCAATCTTCAAGGCCTTATTTCAATTAATAATTCCGATCATCATCACCGGTCTCAGCCCGCCGTGGGTGATTGGTTGTTTGGTTAGCTTGAAGGGAACTTTTTGGGTCAGCTTTTTGTTCGGAGAAATCAGGATGAGTTTCCAGCCCTTGTACTCCCGCTTTAAACGGCTACAAATTTTGATAAAAAGCTGATCGCTTTTTGCGCGGTTTTCCAACCGGCGTCCATAGGGAGGATTAATGGCCACCAATCCGGTTTGATCGGTCAAATCGCGCGGCAGAAAATCGAAGAAGTCCTGACTGATAACCTTAATGACGTCGGTTAGCCGATTTTCGATCAGCCTCTCCGTCAGGAGTTTACAGGCGGTAGGATCTTTGTCCGATGCGAAAATTGTCGGCGTCTGTCGACTGGCAAAATGCGTTTGGCACTGTTGTTTAAGATATTCCCATTTTTTCTGCTGAAAAGAGGGCCATCCCATAAAGGCAAAGTCTCGGAACCACCCCGGCGGGATGTTTTTTGCCATCAAGGCTGCTTCCAGGGAGAATGTTCCGGTTCCGCACATGGGATCTATAACCGGTTCGGTGCCACGGTAGCCTGCCTGCAATAAGGCCGCGGCAGCAATTGTTTCACGAAGGGGTGCCTGGCCGGGGTGCATTTTTAAGCCGCGTTTGTAAAGGTTTTCACCGCTGCTGTCAATGGATATGGTAAACTGGTCATCCACACCCCGCACAAAAATTCTTGCCTTCGACATAATCCCTTCTTTTTGCCCCCCGTTATAAGTGCCCTTTATAGTATGCGTTGATATACTTTTTATTAAGCGTTGGCCTATGGCATCGCTATGATAGAGGCGGCAGTGTTTGGTGGTGGTGTGGATTTGCGGAGACGATTTAGACGGCAGGTAAAGTTCCCAGGGAATTTCGGCCGTTTTTTTCTCGATTTGTCTGAAACTGGATGCCTTAAATTGATCGATTCGCATCAGGATTCGGTTCGCGGTTCGCAGGTGCAAATTAGCCTGATAACAATCTATCAGACGCCCTTTAAACTCGACACCGCCGGGGATTGCGGATACGTTTTCCATTGGCAGCGCAAGGGCCAGCAATTCCTTGAAGCACACGGATTCGAAGCCTGGCGCGGTGGCGGCAAAATACGGGCGGCTGCGCCCGATGACATGGCGCTTGATGCGTTTTGATAATGATGCTTCACTGGACATCGATATGTTTCCTTATGATTTCTTCGATCGTAAGAATTCAGCCAACTGCAGGGAACGCGGAGACCACAGAGATTGTTTAACTGGAAACTTACTTTTCTTATGATCTCCCCAAGGTGGCGCATCGATGCGGTCTTTGCGAGGCCTACCGTCAACTTGCCGGATCTGCTCATAAATGTCAATATGGTAAGGGTGTCTCCGTTGAATTATAGGGGTCAAGTCTTCATTCTTGACATATATTACCCTATGAGCTATAAGGATCCAAACCATCTTCAGCCGATGGGCAAAGCAAATCTTTAATATAGGATCTAGCATGGCGCGCCCTTTGAGAATAACATTTCCCGGTGCCTTCTATCATGTAACTTCGCGTGGCAATGAGCGCAAAGCTGTCTTCAAAAGCAAACGCGACCGGGAGAAATTTCTGGAATATCTTGAGACCGCAACGCAGCGATATGATGCACGCATTCACGCATACTGCATGATGGATACCCATTATCACCTGTTGCTTGAGACGCCTTCTGGTAATCTGCCTCAGATAATGCGGCATATCAACGGCGCGTATACGACCTATTTTAATGTGAAACGAGATCGATCCGGACATTTGTTTCAAGGACGTTATAAGGCGATCCTGGTTGACATTGATGAATATGCCAAAGAGCTTTCACGATACATACATCTTAACCCGGTCAGAGCGAAAATCGTTGAAACACCGGAGGAATATGACTGGTCAAGCTATAAATATTACATCGGCCGGCAAAGAGCTGCCAAATGGCTATATTGCGATTTTATCCATAGCTATTTCGGCAAAAGGGTATCGACCGCCCAAAAAGGGTACCAAAAATTTGTAAACGCAATTGCGCACCAGGAATATGACAGCCCGCTGGACGAAGTCGTAAGTTCGACCTTGTTGGGTAGTGCTGATTTCATCGCTAATATCAAAGATAATTATTTATCCGCAAAAAAGCAGGATAAGGAACTGCCGGCTCTAAAAGGATTGGCTAAAAAAACATCCATACAGGATATATTTGAAAAAGTGGAATTGGTTTTCGCCAAGGATAAGGTTTTGGCAAGGAATATAAAAATGTATCTTTGTCAGAGACACAGCGGTAAAAAATTAAAGGAAATCGGTTTACATTTCGGCATCGGGGAATCCGGGGTATCACAGGTCTGCAGGCGTGCGGCCCAAAAGATAGAAAAAGATAAAAAGCTGAAAAAAAAGATTGTTAAATTAGAAAAGCAAATTAATCTGTCAAGAATGAAGACCTGACCCCTATGTCTTCTAACTTCGATTGACATTATCACAGGATTGCTGTATCACAGACCAGTGTTCAACTGGTTAAATCATGAGGAGGTTTAAATGGCAAACGGATTGAATAAAGCTATTCTGATCGGTAACCTGGGAAAAGATCCGGAGGTTCGCTATACTCCCAGTGGCGTTGCGGTGGCCAATTTCAATATCGCCACGTCCGAGACATGGACCAATAAGGAAGGCCAAAAAGAGACCCGCACAGAATGGCACCGGATCGTTGCCTTCGCCAGGTTAGCTGAAATCTGCGGTGAGTATCTGGCAAAAGGCAAACAGGTTTACATCGAAGGGCGTATTCAGACCCGGGATTGGGAAGACCAAAACGGCGTCAAGCGATACACCACCGAGGTTGTTGCCAACCAGATGCTTATGCTGGGAGGCAGAGATTCCGGCGATACGGGCCGGCCGGAAAGCCCCCCGATTCCGGAATTCCCCGGAACTCCCGCCACTGGATCAGGTGACGATGATATTCCGTTTTGACCCGTCATAACCGGAAAATGTAAAGATTCTGTGGGCTGAAAAGCAACACAAACCGATAAAATAATAATAAAAAAGCCTCCAATCTGTTAATAGTTTGGAGGCTTTATTTTTTTATTGTTCCGAACAGAACTTGTGATTTACCAAATTTTGAATTTAATTTTTTCAGAATAATAGGATCACAATGAATTTCCTGTGACAAAATTGTGTTCTTTTTTAAGGCACTTTATTTGCGGCGTTATTCATGAATTGATTCAAAATATAGTGGGGTCCGGCAGTTAAAAAAGGGCAGTATGAATCATATCCATTAACTGCCCTTCAACTAGTCGTCGATAGATCATTTTTGATTATATATTACCCGGGGGCTATTCAGATTTTTTTTCCTCTTCAATCTTTTCAGGTTCTTTTTTTTCCTCTTCATCGGATGCGCCTTTAAAGTTGCGGATGGCTTTTCCCATGCCTGCGCCGATTTCCGGCAGTTTGCCGGCTCCAAAGATAATGAGGATGATTACTAAAATTATTATTAGCTCCGGCATACCAATTCCAAACATAATACCTCCTATTTTTCGGGCCTGGTTTGTTTGAGTTCATTCAAAAGCTGTAGGAACTCCTTTGATTTTAAGTACTGATCTACGCTGCTTTGATAATCTATCCATTTCCCCCAGGCATCAATCCAGGCCTCATTGTGCCAGTAGCAATCCTGGTCCCCGGCTCCTTTAAGCCGCTCGATATAATCTAAATATTCATCTGAGCACTCTTCGCAGAAATTATAGGGCACATTCAGCTTACGACGGTATTCGGTATTGCCGCTCGAATTCCCGTCAACCTGAGTACCGCATTTTTCACATTTGAATGCGCAATGAGTACATTGAAAGACTTTGCGAACAGCCAGAACCTTGCGTTTTTTAATTAATACCGCCTCTTTTTCTTGTGCAAGGCCCTTCTTATCTTTAAATGATATAATATTAGCCATGGGGTGCCCCAAAATTAACAACTCATCAGAAAATTTCGTATTCGGCCGATAGAGCGTTGAGTTAACAACTATCGAAGCCGGTTAATCACACGAACCGTTGTGTATGTATGCGTAATGATGGATATCGTTCTGTATAGTTCCTGGATTGCTGTTATTCACTATTCAGTCGACTATTGGACGGACTGAATATAACATCAGGCTGTTTTCGTGTCAATCATTTCAAGCTACGATCGACATGTTTTGAAAATACGTGCTGCGAAGTGCGAGTTGCGGATTACGAGTTGTGAGATACGGGTTGCGGGTTGTGAGGCATAGCCGTCAGGCTAAGATAATTAGCAACCATTCATCAAATGTTGAAGTGATGTCGTAATGAGCCTTGAAAGTCTGTAAATTTATATAATATTCTGATAGGTTACACAATTAATTGGTAATGTCGAAATTTTTCGTTTCAACTTAGCCTGACGGCTATGGGTTGTGGAGTGCGACCGCTTTTTGTCGTTATCTAAACCTTGCTAATCATTAATGTCCGTGATAACCTGACGATTTTGTTGCCATAAAATTGAAATTGCTGTTTTGCAAGGAATTCTTAGATGACTGAAACTTTTCAACCCGGCGGTATTGCCACCTTGATTGGAAGTCTCCCGCTGGCAGATCATGGGGAAGCGATTGACCTGATTTTGGAGCATACGCCCCAAATCCCCTTCTGGGCACAACTTCCGGTACACAGGGAAGAAGGGATGATGGCCCAGTTCTCAAACGGGCTGCCGGGATTGTGTAAAGATAACGGCAAGGTCATTGTGAATACTGAAAGTGAAAATTTTGATGAGCAGCTGCTACAGTTTTATGAAGAATATATGAAGGTGCTTGATGGAAAAATTGACTTAGAAGCCTCACGTTTTGCCCTGGAAGAGGATACCGCCAGAGGATTTTTTGAACTGTTGAAGCGTCTTCCTGCCCTTCCGGTGGCCCCCATTGCGGTTAAGGGACAAATAACCGGCCCTTTTACTCTGGCGACCGGAATTGTCGATCAGAACAAACAGGCGATATTTTACGATGCACAATTAAGAGATGCTGCCGTCAAACTGTTGGCCATGAAAGCCCGCTGGCAGGTGCGCCAGCTGCTACGATTCAAGCAACCGGTTCTTATTTTTGTTGATGAACCCGGTCTTGCCGGTTTTGGGTCATCGGGGTTTACCAGCATATCCCATGATGATATCAGCCATTGCTTTGAAGAAATATTTGAGGCCGTGCACAAGGAAGGCGGCCTGGTTGGCGTCCATGTTTGTGCCAACACCGATTGGTCACTGGTTCTTGACTCCTCGGCTGATATTATCAGTTTCGATGCCTATGCCTATTTTGACCGCTTTATCCTGTATCCTGAGCAGATTAAGACTTTTATCGATTCCGGCAAAATTTTAGCCTGGGGTAGCGTGCCGACGTTAAATCCTGAAGAAATTGTCCGGGAATCCATTGACTCGCTATGGGATCTGTGGCAGGTGCAGGTCAAACAGGTAGCGGCGCTTGGGATAAACATGCAAAAGTTGATAAACCAGTCCTTAATTACGCCAAGTTGCGGCATGGGGTCATTAGGACTTGATTCTGCCGAAAAGGTGATAAGATTAACCACAGCAATTTCTCGGAAGGCCAGAAAATTAAAGTTTTCGGCATAGTGCATAGCGCATGGAGCAGAGCGTTTGGATAAATAAACAAAATGCATTCCTAAATAGGCGGAATGTTTCATCTTAAGTGTGTTGTATATTCAAATCAAAGCATTTTACTCTATGCCCTCTGCGCGTTGCTGTAACCAAAGACTATAAAGTTTATCGGTATTCAATATATCAACAAAAGGCAGAGACATAATTACAACCTAAGAAGTGAGGTAATCGATGGTAGACGACAACAGTGCAAAGCAGTTTGCTGGAGCAACTCGCTACGTTTTGGATCAAGAATTGGCTAAAATTGTGAACATATCAATGGCGCTGGAGATGCCGCTGTTGCTCAAAGGTGAGCCGGGGACCGGTAAAACCATGCTGGCCCATGCCATTGCGGAAAATTTGAAAATGCCGTTGATTGTGCTAAACGTTAAATCAAGTATGAAGCTAATCGAAGCATTGTATCAGTATGACACCTTGACGCGTTTGAACGACAGCCGTTTTGGGGATTCCAGTCGCAATGTCAGCAATATTGAAGAATACATAAAAATGGGCAAAATCGGACAGGCATTTACCGCTGATAAACGGACCGTGCTATTGATCGATGAGATCGACAAGGCGGATACGGATTTTCAGGACGACATGCTCGATGTGCTGGATCAGATGGAATTCGATATTATTGAAATTGATAAAACCATCCCGGCCAAAACTAGACCGGTGATTATCATCACCTCCAACGCTAAAAAAGATTTGTCCGATCCTTTTTTAGGCCGCTGTAATTTTCATCATATTGCCTTCCCCGATGCGGATATGATGCGCAAAATAATCGGAGTGCATTTTCCGGATTTAGATTCTGAACTTATGGAAAAGGCCATTTCAGCCTTTTATCAGATGCGCAAGCTGGATGCTGTTGAGAAAAAACCGGCCACCCGGGAATTGATCAACTGGATCCGGGCTCTGAAAGCGGACCCTGATTTTAAACCCAAACAGTTAGCCAAAGGTGAACTGCCGTATCTGGGCGTGCTGTTCAAAAAAAGCCAGGACTATGCCCGCGCCCAGCACGCAGTTAATGGACGGAGAATAAATTAAAAGAGCTCAAAGTTCAAAGCTGAAAGCACAAAGTAAAATGATTGAATCCTTTTCTCTTTGACCTAAAACAATTACTTATATCTAATAAGAAGGCCCCCAAAGGATCATGGACACTGAATTATTTGTTCCTGAGCCTGAAAAATAATGCACAGCATTGAGTAATTAATACGCGGACTTTCGATCTAACAACATTCGTCAATTATTTATGAACTATTTCCTACCCTGAATATGCTGTTTAGCAGGGCGGATTAATTATGTTTATCGAATTTTTTTATAAGTTAAAGGAAGTCGGTATACCGGTCAGCCCGACTGCTTTTTTAACCCTGCAGAAGGCGCTTAGCAATGGCCTGGTGGTTACCCTGGAAGATTTTTATACGGCTTCCCGGGCGATACTGGTTAAGAGTGAGCGATATTTCGATTTGTATGATCAAGTCTTTGCCCATCATTTCCGAGGTGCTGAAATGCCGGATTCTGAAGGGATCGAGCTCGATGAAATGGCCCGGACCATGCTGGAAGCCTGGCTGAAAAATCCCGAAGAGCTTTCCAAATTACTGGGCGTCGATGAATCGGCTCTGAACAAACTGACCCCTGAAGAGTTGATCGAATACTTTAAAGAGCGCCTTAAAGAGCAGACAGAACAACATCATGGAGGGGCGAAATGGATCGGGACCGGGGGTACTTCCCCGGTGGGGCATTCCGGTTACCATCCCGGAGGCATGCGGGTGGGGGGTGTTTCCGGCAACAAATCGGCCGTAAAAGTAGCTATGGATCGACGCTACAAAGATTATTCCCTGCATGGGCCCCTTACCCAGGCAATGATCGGTGAGGCCTTGAAAAGGCTGCGCAACATGATCCCGGTGGGCCCCAGAGACCAGGTCAACATTGATGAGACCATTTACCAGACCATGAAAAACGGCGGTGAGATCGAGATCATATTTGACAGACGGTTAAAGGACCGCTTGAAGATTATCCTGGCCATTGACAATGGCGGATGGTCCATGGATCCTTATATACCCGTCGTTCAAACCCTTTTTGATTATGCCGGCGATCAATTTAAGGATATCAAAACCTATTTTTTCCACAACACCATTTACTCTACGCTCTGGGGTGATCCGGCCCGGTATAAGAAACCCAAGAAGATTGATGATTTGGTTCGGCTCGATCCCCAGACCCGGTTTGTCATCATCGGCGACGCCAGTATGGCCCCCTATGAACTGATGGCCTCTGACGGTTCCATCCATATTGAAGAGCGCAGCGGCATGCCCAGCATCGAATGCCTCAATTTTCTCGCCAAAACCTTTCCCCATGCTGTTTGGTTGAATCCCGTACCCGCAACCATGTGGGACTACACCCGCACCATCAGCGCCATCCGCGAAATTTTCCCCATGTTTGAACTGACTATCGATGGGTTGGAACAGGCAGTTACCCACATGATGGCAAAGTAGACGGGCAGCGGGTTGCGGGTTGCGAGTTGCGAGGAGCGGGTCGCGAGGTTCGGGGTTGTGGGCATCGAGCAGAGCGCATAGGGCATGGCGTTTGGAAGGCGGATCATCTTTTTACTGACAACTGTTCACTGTCTTCTGGTATCTGGTTGCGGATCGAGCAGGGCCGGCTTATTGATTTAACTGATTTGCTGGATTTTCGAATTAGGCTTCATTTTCTAGTTCAATGCTTTGCCGATGATCTGAGCAGAAATATTGCGGATTTTCCATCCTGAGTCCAGCCTACAGCCTGTCTCCCAACTCCACAGAAATTTCTTCACAAATTTTTACAATATAATCCCAGGAATCAAAAGGCGGTTGGATGCCCTTATACAGGGAAAGATCAATTTGTTCGAGATCTCCTGGTTTAGGCTCAACCAATTGTCGAATAAGCTGAACAATCGGCGACGCTTGGCTGCCCCTTATTAAATCCGAATAAAAGTCGTCAAAATCGATCAAGACTTCGACGGTGTTTTCAATGCCCATATGTTTGGCAAGGGCTGCAAAATCGATGTAATCACGTGTTGCATTGCGGGAAACGATCATCCACCCCTTGGTTCGGATCATTTCCGGTAGGGTCAGTGTGGTGAGCGATTTACTTGAGATGCGAATTTGTTCCGTCTCCAATGGCCGGTTTCGTCTTAATTGACGAACGCCAGTTTCAACGCCTTGAAAGTTTCCCAATATTAATTTCGGTGGATTAATGCGGGCTGTCTCCCAATCGTCTCTGCCTTCGAGAAAATCGAGAACCTCCTCATAATTCTCTTCCAGATCAGACAAAATATGATCCGCATCAAATGAATAACGATGCTTGAGATGGAGGGCTGCAGCGCTGCCGCCGATCATCACACTGCCGGTAAGAAGTTCCTGAAAATTTGCCGCAGCCTCAAGAAGCTTCTGCCATCGCTGCCAATAGATATCGTCACTTTTCCCCATCAATTTTCTCAAAATACAGCCTAAAGAATTTCGGCCATCCATATACTTTCGAATGCGGTATAGCCCTTCTTACTGCGTCCGCAGCTTTATCATTTCTCTTCACTTCACGGATGAGCGCGCATATATCTTTTTCCAGGCCTCGCTCCCAGATCGAATGTACGACGGCTACATTCCATTGGTTATTTTTAGTGTTGATATGACGATGTTCCATGAATACCCAAACCGATCGTTACGTGTGCATTAACTGACAATTACAAATTTTATCGTGCAATGTCAAGGGGCTGAGGTGACTGCGAACGAATAATAAAAAAGAAAAGAAATTGCATTTTCAAAGCGGATAAATCGAAAACGGTGAATTATGTACCGGCTTCCGCTTCAGCCCAGCATATTGAGGCTGCCATTAAACATAAACTAAATCATTGAGATGGTTAATACGATCCCAATGAAATACGCTTCACTGCCACTATCGTAAATTTCATAGGATAATTTAGATTATTATCGGTGACCAAATTCATATTCAGCAGGATATTTTGAGATGCATTCTTAAATAATTTGGGTTGTGGGATCCCGGTCACGTGAGATCAACCCGGTCGGACATGTACCCATACTCACTCCGGAAATCCAGCTTTGCGCGCGGCGTCTAGAAGAACGTCTAGATAGGCTTTGTTTTTATAAGATAATACTTTGGCAAACAGGCCCACGGAATATCTGGGCGCCACTCCATGGCTTTCGCGGCTGATGCCCGGGTCTCCTCTTGCCGGTCTAAAAAAATATAAGTAAAGGCTAGATAAGCATGGATGAAAGGAGCATTTGGGGCGCGCTGTAGTGCTTTTTTAAATTCTGTTAATGCATCTTCATACTGCCCCTTCTGAAGGTAGCATCGGCCCAATTGGTGATAGTACCAGTAGGCAGGAAAAGGATTAAGACGAATCCCTTGCTTAATATCGGCAATCCCTCCATCAAGTTGCCTGGCATCGCATCGCGTCATTCCCAATGTGCAAAGAACCGCGGCTCCATTTGGAAGAAGCTCTACCGCCCGCTCACCTTCTGCAATCGCCTTGTCGTATTGCCTCATCAACAAAAAGGTTTTGCCCAGTAAGGAGTGCGCATATCCGTCAGATTCATCCAAAGCGAGCGATTTTTGGGCAAACTTAAAGGCCAATGTTATATTCTCCCGGGGTGATATACCTCTCTGCGCAATTTCGAGGTGATACCAACCCTGAAGCCTGTATCCTACCCCGGATTCAGGTTCAGCTTCAGTGATTTCCCGTGCCAGCTGACCGGTCCGCACGATGCTTTCTTGGGTGGCTTCCCGCGAAAGGGATATATACTGCATATATTTATAATTAGTTTCGGTTTTGAAATGATTTTTACGCCAGAAGCGGGCCTGCTCACCTTCGGTAAGCTTGACACGCAGGCCGGTTACGATGTTCATCGTGATCTCATCCTGGACTTCAAATATATCTTGAGAATCACGATCATAGCTTTCTGCCCACAGATGCTGCCCCCAGATGGCATCAATCAGCTGGGCGGTGATGCGCACCTTGTCATTGGATTTCCTGACACTGCCCTCCAGAACATATCGAACTCCGAGTTCTTCGCTCACCTGCTGGATCTTGATTGGCTTGCCTTTGTAGGAAAACGACGAGTTGCGGGCAATTACAAAAAGCTCTGCCACCTTGGACAGAGAGGTGATGATTTCTTCGGCAATGCCGTCGCTGAAATACTCCTGGGAAGGGTCACCGGTAAGGTTGTCGAAGGCCAGGACGGCGATCGAGGGTTTATCCGGCAAGGCGTAGGCCATTTTATCAACCGAGGCCGGCTCCACGGATGGGCGGCGCAGGTAAAACTGCCAGATTCCCAAAGCAGCGACAATCACAACGACCACTGCAGCTGCATAAGCAGTTTTGCGCCATTTTCTTCTGGTGGCTTCTTTGGCCTGGACGACTCGATGGGCGGCTGCACCCGGAAATGACAGCACCCGGTATACCGGTATCGGCGTGCTGATATTTTTGACCTGATGTTCTCCAAGATCCTCGTACCCGAGGTCAAGTTTGTTGGCCACCTGATTGTATGCAATCCCTGAAATACAGATACCACCGGCTTCTGCCAGCGATTCCACCCGGGCGGCGATATTGACGCCATCGCCGTAAATTCTGCCATCCTCTTCGATGACATCACCCAGGTTGACGCCGATCTGGAATTCCATTTTGCGTTTGTACGCCAGATCGGCATTTCTTTCTGCCAGGTCGCGCTGAATTTCAACGGCACAGTTTACCGCATCAACCACACTGCTGAACTCTGCTAGGATCTTATCTCCCGGAGCGTCTACAACGCGTCCGCGAAACTGCTGGACAAGGTCGGTTATGGCGTTGCGGTAAGCGGTCAGCGTACGGACGGTTGCTTCCTCATCATCATCCATGAGCCGGCTGTAGCCTTCAACGTCGGCGCTGAGGATGGCGGCCAATTTACGCTTAAAACCGACTTCTGTCATACGGCACTCCCGTTTTAAAAGAAATAAACAATGGAACTCAGCAAAAGGAATATTTACAGAAACCCGATATCAGATGAGCAACAAGATTCGAGTCAGCAAAAGTAAACCCTGGAGAGGGGGCTATATAAGCGACAATTTTATTTCGCGAAGAATTTTCGGATGCTCCGGGAAGAAGAATTTTAAGCCTTGCTTGTAAATTCAACGCATCTTATTGGAAGATTAATAACTGCAGTAGTAAATTAAATTTAGCTGTTATCTTAAGAAAGTTGCCGCTGATTTCGTTGCTGTCGTTCGGTCTACGCAGGGCAGGGTGATGATAAGGAAACGGTACCGATAATATTCAATACTAAGTTTAAAATGAAATTGGGGCTTGATGCCATAATCAGCTCTTAAAACAGCTATCCTCCAATCATCTGCTAGTACGCCGTGGTGTAAGATCCTTGAAAAAATTAAAAACTTCTGACCGTACTCTCGAATATTTGCTTCTTATAGAGATCTCAATATTTTATTTAAATACATTAATGCCACAATGTGGATTGTCAAAAAATTTGTCGCAATGTCTTTTGATTATCTATTTTATTTGTTCGACCAATCCTGGAAGGGCTTCGATCGCATAAAGTGGAATGGATAGGACTGAGTCTGTAAAGGATAGGGGGTGGAGAGAAAAGCGGATGCCGAAGGGAGCGTTTTTTTCAGTTAGATATACCCTGAGACTCTTAAGCGTTCCTGTTTTCCCGGCTTTTACTTCAATCGGCAGAATGTATTCGTCTTTTTGCCATAAATAGTCGACTTCTGCCGCGCTGCCCTTTACTTCTCGCTGCCAGTAATAAAGTTCCGGCTCAATAAAACATTTGCCCAATGCAAAAAGCTGCTGCCCGATAAATTGTTCAGTGACAAGCCCTTTGTACACTGCCAGCAAATTTTCAGACATGTATGTTTCCCTGGCGATGCCCATGGCGCTTTGCAAAAGCCCCACATCCAGAAAGAGTATTTTGAAAAATTTTTCATTACAGTGGGCGGCAAGGGGGAGACCGGATCCTGAAGCGGCGGTCACTTTATGGAGAATGTGGGCCTTGATCAGCAAATCTAACGATTTTCTTATGTCGCGCGCATTCACATCCCTGTCAATGTCTGCATATTTAAATTTGTTCCCCACGGTTGCCGGTGCTTTGGTAAATACTTTATCAAGAAGTCTGAAATTTACATGTCGACCGTATTTACCGAAATCATATTTGTAATTCTGTAAAAGGAGTTGATGAATTTCATCTGTTTTAGAAAAACTCTTTGTTTCAAGCCAGGTGGCGATAGTTTCGGGCATACCGCCCAGATATAAAAAATCACGCAACAGGGAAACGGATTTCACATGGATTGATTCAGGAATTTGTTCCGATATAGAAAGGTCCTGCAACCATTGTCTCAGTTTATATTCACCACAGGCAGACAAAAACTCTCCAAACGACAACGGGCACAAATGAATGTTTTGAACACGCCCCACAGGAAATGATACGGCTTCTGCGTCCATGATAAACTCAAGCAGGGAGCCTGCTGCAACAACATGCAGGGCAGGCAATTTTTCATAGAAATAGCGGAGAGCTTTAATGGCCTCGGGGTACTCCTGAATTTCATCCAGAAAAAGGAGGGTTTTACCTGGAATGATGTCAACATTGAGCGACAGTTCGATCCGCTGGATTATTTCCACCGGATTAAGAGAGGCAAAACAGGACTTGATTTGTGGTTGCAATTCAAAATTGATGTCAATAAGCCTGTCGAAATCAGACCGCCCAAAATGATTGACAAGCCATGTTTTCCCTACCTGCCGCGCACCACGTATAATTAATGGTTTACGGTTTTTTTCATTTTTCCAATTTTTCAACCATCCATATATATCTCGATCCATCAATTTCTCCTGCAACGTTTTTAAGGCTAAGTATAGGTGTTATAATTGAGATTGTCAAATAATAGGTGCTTTATTTGACTCAACAGTCAAATTTAGCACTATATTATAGCCATTGATGTCAAAAAAATATTTTGCCGTAAGATTGACATATGTAAATGGGGAGGGACATGTTTTTATGCGTTTCTATGCGTAGATATCGGTGAATACTGGATTAATAATTTTATCGATGGTGGTACAGTGAAAATTTGCATTATCGGCAAGCGCAATGATAGCGAAGTTTACGAGCGGTTCAAGAGGTCACGATGATTCCAATTTTACAAAGGCGGATTAATTAAACAGAAAACTCTCAATGGCTTCCGCAACTGCATCCTCATTATTATCGGAAATTGTTACTGCATCCGCCTTTTCTTTTAATTCATCCTCGGCATTGGCGACCGCAATACCCAGACCGGCATATTCAATTAGTTCAAGGTCATTTAACTGGTCACCAATTGCAACAATTTCGTTTCTTTTGATTCCCAAACTCTCCGAGAGTTTCTGCAATGCATACGCTTTTGATATGCCACCTTTCATCACATCGCAGAACATCGGCATGGACTGACAGGCCGTCAAACCCTCTATATCAGATATACGGTCTATTATCGGAGGCATGTAATTATTTCTGTCGGAAATAATTATGAACTTATATAATGGTTCTGATCCATTGACGACAATATCCTTACAATCGGGTACTGTTACCAATTTTGTCCGTTCATCTGATGGCAGCGTCTTGTTTAAATCCTGATAGTAAAGCATTTTATTGCTTAAACTTTCTCCAAAAATACTATCGTGCCCATAGATATGAAAATCTACGTTCTTTTCTTTGCATATATCAATAACATTCAGACTTTGCTCCTTTGGTAACGCTTCCGACAGAAACACCTGATCGCTAAATGGTTCTCTGACAATCGCGCCATTGCATGATATCACGGGGACCTGAAGATCAATGTGCTTCAGGTAACCTTTAATCATAGAATCGTGTCTGCCGGTCGCAATGGCAAATTGAATACCAAAATTTTGAAGTTTTCTAATCGATTGTATATTTTTTTCGGTCAGCTTTTTATCGTCGTTAAGAAGAGTGCCATCCATGTCAGCCACAAATAATTTATAATTCATTTTATATCCTTACCTGAATTTTGCACGTGCCAGAAATTTTTTGTATAGCCTAAAATCGAGTATTCATGATCAATTTTCAAGTATCGAGAAACGAGCATCGAGTATCCAGTATCGAGATTCAAACCTCCAGGCCATATAGGCGGCAGGTATTCTGCCAGACGATTTGAGCCAGCTCTTCCGGATCCTCAATTCGGACTTCGGCCAGTTTCAGGAGCACCGATTTCACAAAGGCGGGTTCGTTGCGTCGGATGCGGTTTTTTTCGGGTGTCGGCACCAGATAGGGGGCGTCGGTTTCTACCAGAAGACGGTCGGCGGGGATCGCAGGGACTAATTCGCGCAACTGGGCCCCGCGGCTTTTGATAGTTAGAATTCCGGTAATGCCGATGTGAAGTCCCAGCGACAGGTATTGGTCGAGTTCATTTCGATTGCCGCTGAAGCAGTGCACAACCCCTTTCATAGCCGTGGATTTATGATTTTTCAGGATCTCAAGAAAGCGCCCGTTGCTGTCCCGTTCGTGGAAGATCATCGGGAGATCCAGTTTATCTGCGATTTCAAGTTGTTTTTCAAACCACTTTTCCTGATCTTGCCTTGGTGAGTACATGCGGTTAAAATCCAGGCCGATTTCCCCCCAGGCGCGAACCTTTTTATTTTTTGCCAGATTGGTAAGATCCTGGATAGTGAAGTCGCTACAATTTTTAACATCATGCGGATGGACTCCTACCGAAGCGTAAATTCCGGTATGAGATTGTGCCAATGAGACCGCCAGCACCGAGGTTCTCTTATTCACTCCGATCGTCATCATACGGGTAACACCGGCATTGCGGGCGCGTTCGATAACCGCATCAAGGTCTTTAGCATACGATTTATCATCCAGATGGCAATGACTGTCAAAAATTTTCATAGTTCTAATTAATCCGCACTGAAAAATAGCACATTCAGGGTTGTAGATTGTTTGCTGATAACTGAAGAAACTTGTTTACCTAGGCGCCGGCGGCTTAATTACTTTATGCTGCGCATATTTTTATCATTTATTTACCAATTATTTTCCAGCGACCAGCATCCGGCATCTGGCATCTAGTATCCGGCATCCAGTATCCAGAATCGAGCATCCAGCACCCAGCATCCAACATCCAACATCCAGAAACCGGCTTTTACCACCAGGACTATCGAATATCAAGAATTTTACCTTGATTTAATTCCTGACTTTTGAGAATATTCTCTTTTCATTCTTCTGAATCGGCCGTCCCAAGACTGCGGACCGGTGACTTGCAAAATATCGAAATATTCGCTGGAGGTTAAATATGTTTAAAATAGTGAATCGTGAAGAGATGTCAGAGGGCAACGTGATCCTCAATGAGATCGATGCGCCCAAGATCGCGCGCAAGGCTAAACCCGGCCAGTTTGTGATCCTGAAATCGGGTGAAGATGGTGAGCGCATTCCTTTGACCATGGCCGAAACGGATGCTGAAAAGGGTACCATCACGGTAATTTATATGGTTGTCGGCAAATCGACCGCCCTGTTTAAAACCCTGCCGGTGGGTGACGGCTTCACGGACGTTATTGGACCTTTGGGCAAGCCGACCCATGTTGAAAAAATCGGTAACGTGGTCTGTGTCGGCGGCGGCACCGGGATCGCCGTTTTGCACCCCATTACCCGGGCCATGAAAGAAATCGGCAACAACGTCACCAGCATTATCGGGGCCCGCAGCAAAGATCTGCTCATTTTAGAGGATAAAATGAAGGCCGCCTCCCATGATCTAAGGGTTTGTACGGATGATGGCTCCTACGGGCACCACGGTTTCGTGACCGAGGTTTTGAAAGAAATTCTCGAAGCCGGGAAGATCGACCAGGTGGTGGCCATCGGGCCGGTGCCGATGATGAAATTTGTGTCCCTGATCACCAAAGAATTTAATGTGCCGACTCTGGTCAGTTTGAACCCCATAATGGTGGATGGAACCGGCATGTGCGGCGGCTGCCGGGTCACCGTTGGCGGGCGGTCTAAATTTGCCTGCGTGGATGGACCTGAATTTGACGGACACCAGGTGGATTACGACGAACTGATGCTAAGACTACAAGCCTACTGTGAAGACGAGCAAAAGTGCTACAATGAATTTTGCGTGTTTGAAGAATAGAGGAAATTGAAGATTTATGGATGTCGCTTTGCTCCGTCCTTATTAAATTGATCCGCCGGAGGCGAACCTTCAATCTTCAATCGAAAATATTCAATCGTTGCAGGACAGGTACAATATCTCCATAGAATAAATTGACCACAAAATGCACAAAAATTACTACTAAAATTTCTTGGGGGATGAATCAATGGCGGACGAAGCAAAGAGAAAAGTGAAAAAAGAGAAGATAGCCAGATTAGCAATGCCCGAACAAGAGCCGGCTGTGCGGGCCAGAAACTTTTTGGAGGTTCCGACGGGTTACACGCCGGAGATGGCCATGCAAGAAGCTAAACGGTGCCTGCAGTGTAAAAAGCCGGGCTGTGTCGCCGGCTGCCCGGTGGAAATTGACATTCCGGGCTTTATCAAGCTCATCGCGGAAGGCGAATTCACCCAATCTATCCGGCATATATGGCAGAAAAACAGCCTGCCGGCCGTTTGCGGCCGGGTTTGTCCCCAGGAAATTCAGTGTGAAGGTCTATGTATCGTCGGCAAGAGAGATGAGCCGGTGGCCATCGGGAATCTTGAAAGGTTTGCCGCGGATTGGGAAAGAGAAAACGGTACCGGTGAACTGCCTCCCAAAGCCGAGCCGACCGGTAAGAAAATTGCGGTCGTGGGCTCCGGCCCTTCCGGCTTGACCGTCGCCGGCGACCTGATTGTCAAGGGCCATGACGTGACCGTGCTGGAAGCCTTCCATAAATCGGGCGGCGTGCTGGTTTATGGCATTCCCGAATTCAGGCTGCCCAAAGCCATTGTTGCCCAGGAAGTTAACTTTTTGGAAAGATTGGGCGTCAAGGTTGAGTGCAATGCCGTCGTGGGACGAACCGTATCGCTGGATGAGCTTTTCGAAGAAGGCTACGATGCCATCTATATTGGAGTCGGTGCCGGATTACCGCGCTTTATGAATATTCCGGGTGAGAACTTAATCGGCATTCTTTCAGCCAATGAATATCTGACCCGGGCCAATCTGATGAAGGCTTATCTATTTCCGAAAGTGGACACACCGATTCCCCTTGCCAAAAATGTGGTCGTGCTGGGGGCCGGTAATGTGGCCATGGATTCGGCCCGGACTGCCATGCGCCTGGGGGCGGATAAAGTCCGCATCGTCTACCGCCGTTCCAGACAAGAAATGCCGGCCAGGATCGCCGAAATTCATCATGCCGAGGAGGAGGGGATTGAATTTTTCCTTCTGACCAACCCCACGCAATATAAAGGCAATGATAAAGGACGGTTGACCGGTATGGAATGTTTGAAGATGGAACTGGGTGAGCCCGACGATTCGGGGCGCCGCCGACCGGTTCCCATCAAGGGATCGGAATTTCATCTGGATTGCGATCTTTGCATCGTTGCCGTGGGCTCCGGTGCCAACCCGCTATTGACGGAGTCCACCCCGGATCTGAAGCTAAACAAGTGGGGCTATATCGAAGCGGACGAGGCCAATGGCAAAACATTCAAAAAAGGGGTTTGGGCCGGCGGCGATATCGTGACCGGTGCCGCCACCGTTATTCTGGCCATGGGCGCCGGCAGAAAGGCGGCCGATTCGATACATGAGTATCTGATCCGTGGGTGGTAGGAAAGCAGAAGACAGACGACAGAGAACAGATAAAATAGCAAAGTTAACAGAAATAAAAACGCCGGGCTGACAAATCGTTGTCGGCCCGGCGTTTATTCGAACCTTTTCAAGAACCTTCTTTTCAATAAACCTGGTTTTCCCCTTTTCAGGCTGGTTTAAAGAGGCATCTTCACAGACATATCAGCGATACGTTCTTCTTTATCGCACTGTGTGAATCTTCAAATGTATGCCTTCATGTTCTTGAAGACGGGCAATGATCTCAAAAAGGTTACGGGCCTGAGGGTTTCCCTTTGGCCCAAACATCCGCATCAGGCTTTTTGGAGATCTTTCGGTGGCTGTGCCAAGGGCATCAAATCCAATAGTGGCGTTGATAAAGTCACGCAGAACAGCTTTGCCGGTATCTACATCACCGGTTAAAAGGCATTCAATGCCTTCCTTGAGCAACTCCTCCCGGAAAGCAGGATCTCGCGCAACACGATCTTTGATTGTATCTTTAAAATCTCTTGTAAGTACCATTTTCAGCGCTCCTGTCGCTTTCGTCGCTTATATTCTTTCCAAAGTATTTTGGCGTTAACGATATCTTTCTGCTGGCGTTTCTTTGTGCCTCCGCCAAGTAGGATAACGAGAGCATCCCCATCCTTGCCAAAATAGATACGATATCCTGGTCCAAAATCGATCCGGCATTCGAAAACACCCTCTCCGATACCTTTGGAATTCGAAAAATTGCCCTGCTCCATCCGGACTGCGGCCATCCAGGTCGATATATTCCCTAATTGTGATCATATGTTAATTAGTAACGCATATGTTACCTTGAGTCAAGGATATATTGGCTTTGATCGTAAAGCCAATTCGCACTTATCCAGTTGTATTCTTCAGCAAATGCGCTGCAAGGTGGTCTATCTATGCAGAAAGAAAGGAGGAGTTAACAAAACCAACATCACCGGAAATAGTGGGAACGATCCCAACCGACATGGAATTTTCGGACCTACTGAACAGAAGGTTGGATCACCTTAAAATCTATTGCTCTGAACGCCACTATACAAGCCATGAATTCAATCGGTGCTTCCGAGCAGCTTGCGATGGATTTATTGAACGAAAGTTTTGGTGAATTTCCCCACATAAATCCCACACAAATTAAAAAGGGTTAAAGTCCTAAGACCATAACCCCTTGAAATTACTGGTACGCCCGGCAGGATTCGAATCCCGCCTGAAGAACGGCGGGATTTCGCTTAGCTCAGCTTGCTGCTTGCCCTACGGATTCGAAGACCAGGATTCTAAGAGATCAAAAACGTAGTAATTACAACTGGTTGATTCTCCACCACTTTTTCAACTAACTTTTGGTTTCGTTTGGAATTGTTTGGAAATATTTGACCATGACGGGCACAATTTGGACACAGTATTGTTTCCTCTAAATCCATACCTGCAACCTTCTTTAAAAAAAACCTGAGCGCATTAATGTTCCATTTCGTCAGCTCAGATCCGCTGTAAATAGGCAAAATAATTGTTCCATTATTGTACGCTAAATGCTTGGGCTTTTTGCAGATTATCGCGTTGGTCGAGAATGAATAAGTCGTAAAAAAAGACTTTTGAAGAATGTTGATTTATATCTATACAATAATATTTACACTTACATTTTGATCGTGTAGGGTGCTCGTATTTTCCGTGTTCGATTGGTCAAAATGTTAAACGCGTGCCCTACTACAATTAATTTTGATGTTTATCAACCGCGCAATCCTAAGGCAAGCGCCTATTATCGCTGCGTCGAAGATCATTTTGAACAGCTGGAAGCTGTCTGGGACGAGCGTTATCAGCGCCGCTTTGGCTTTTGGCGGCCTTATGTGATGGATGTCATTCAGCGCTATATGGATTGTGGCGATTTGCATTTTGGCTTTGCGCGCGTGAAATGTGAAGATTGTGGCCATGAATATTTGCTGGCGTATTCATGCAAACGTCGCCATTTTTGTCCGTCTTGTCATCAGAAACGGGTAGTAGAATTCGGTGAATGGCTGTGTGAAGAAGTGCTAAAACACGTGCCACACCGGCAGTGGGTTTTCAGTATTCCCAAACGGATACGAATCTATTTTTTGTTTGATCGGAAGTTGCTCACAAAATTGAGTCGCTGTGCATGGAAAGTATTAAATCTATATCTGACGCAAGCCGTACCCTATGACGATGCCAAAGCCGGTGCTGCAGTCGCAGTACAAAGCTTTGGTGATTTTCAAAATTTTCATCCACATTTACATATTTTGGTCACCGACGGCTGCTTATACAACGATGCCGCTTTCATGGTTTGCCCACCGCCTGATACCAGTGAGCTTGAAAAGCTGTTTCGCTATGAAGTCTTCAAAATGCTTAAAGCCGAGGGCAAAATCACTGATTGTAAAATCGAAAACATGATGAATTGGCACCACAGCGGATTCAGTGTGTATTGCGGCAAAGCCATCTGGCCGCAGAATGAAGACGGATTGGCAAATTTGGCCCGTTACATCATCCGAGCTTCTTTTTCCCAGGAACGCATGAAGTATGTTGCGGCACAAGATTCTTCAGACGGTATTGCCAAAGTGATCTATGAATCCAAGGACGGTAAAACGTCTAAAACCTTTGAGGCACTGGATTGGCTGGCACAATTGATAACCCATATCCCCAATAAGGGCGAACAGATGATTCGCTATTATGGATTCTACTCCAATAAATCGCGAGGATTACGGAAAAAGGCGGGTACCGATGATGAAGTTCCAGCCTTGATTGATTCAGCTCTATCGCGTAAGGCGTTTCGAAAAAATTGGGCCTGTTTAATTCAAAAAATCTATCATGTTGACCCCTTATTGTGTCCTAAGTGCCTTGGATCTATGCGTATTATAGCCTTCATCGAGGATCAGCAAATCGTCAAAAAGATCCTCCAACACTTAGACTTATGGCATGTCAAGCGAAAACCACCGGCGCGAGCGAACGACCCGCCAACTCAAGCCATAATCATCTTTGATGATTCCTCTGCGTCCGATGCGGATGCTTACCTGATCGATGCCGATCGCACGAGCTTGAGGCTCTCGACAGGTTATCCAATTGAAACCTACCTTTAAAAAAATCCAGCTTCGGGCAAAGTGGTGAGCTATGCCCGAATTTGCCTGAATGCTCAATTCCAGCTCAAAAAATCGATATTGACAACAAAGCCCGCTTCCGTTATCAGCTTGGGCATTGGTGCCGTTTAATTGATGCCTCTATATGTGGGGCCGTAGCCGAATCCGATGCACAATTCAGCATTTTCCTTTGATACGCTCTGAAAAAGCAATGCCTTATCTTTATCTTTTCTTTATCTTTTTCTCTTTTCTTTTCCCGGCGTTTATTCGAACATTTTCACCCAGGTCCGAAATTGTTCTACTTTTTCTTGTCCGTAAGGTTGAAGGCTAAGAAGGATCTGTTCAATTGATTTTTCGCGGTTTTGTTTTTGTCCGTTGCCGTTTTTGGAGAAAAATTTATCGGCATAGCATGTTATTTGCTCTTCGATGGAAACCGGGACCATGTTCCGTTCCGGCAGCGGCAAACCGAAGTTCCGGATATCATCGCTGCTGATGCCCACCCCGATGTGGCGTTCACTGATGAGTCCGTACTCCGGCAATCCGATGCTGTCCAACAGCTCCCGTCCCAGGAAACCGTGGCAAATATAGGGATATTTGCCATGGCAGTCAAAGCCGGGGCTGTCGGTATGCAATATCCCGATGTCATGCAACATGGCGGCATTGTTTATTAAATCCAAGTCCGGCTTCAGGTGGGCAACCTTTTCGGCGGCACGGCCGCCCTTGTGAGCCACCTGTTGGCCATGATCCACCAGGATCTCGAATGCTTTCGAACGCCGATCGTAGAATCTCGCTAGAATATCAATAGGGTTCATAAAACTTTTTCTTCGAAAAATATGAGCTGTATTACTTCTTGTTCAACAGCACGCCTTCAATAAACACATCAATGCCGCCGTCCAGCACATCGTTGACATTGCCCACATCCAGGTTAATGCGGTGATCCTTTACCATCTGGTAGGGGTGTAAAACGTATGATCGGATCTGGCTGCCCCAGGCGATATCTTCCTTGCTGTCGTGCAGTTCCTGCATTTTGTCGTCCTGTTTTTTTCTTTCAAGCTGGTAAAGGCGGGCTTTCAGCACCTTCATTGCCAGATCTTTGTTGCGGTGCTGGGATTTTTCCTGCTGGCATTGGACTGCGATCCCGCTGGGCAGATGAGTGATGCGCACCGCACTGCTGGTTTTATTGACGTGCTGTCCTCCCGCACCACTGGCCCTGAAAACATCTATTCGTAAATCTTTGTCATCGACGTCAACGACGATTTCAGCATCCAGTTCAGGGTAGACAAAGACCGACGCAAAAGAAGTGTGGCGCTTGCCGCTGGCGTTGAACGGAGATATTCTGACCAGACGATGGACACCTATTTCTGATTTCAGATAGCCGAATGCATTTTCGCCGCTGGCCGTAAAGGTCACGCCTTTAATTCCGGCCTCGTCACCGGGCTGAAAATCGATCATTTCAAATTTGAAACCCCTGCGTTCGATCCAGCGCGAATACATCCTGAAAAGCATCTCGGCCCAATCCTGCGCCTCGGTGCCGCCGGCTCCGGCATTAATAGACATAATCGCGTTTCTGGAATCATCTTCTCCATCCAGCAAAAGGTCGAGGGATAACTGACCGACTAATAGGTCAAGTGATTTTGTTTGCTGGGAGACCTCCTCAAGCGCCTCGCCATCGGCTTCCTCAACCGCTAGATCCAGCAGAATATGATTTTCTTCCAGATCATTCCATAATTTTTTAAACCGATCAATCTTATTGGATATCGAAGTGCGTTCTTGCAGTATCGTTTTGGAATCTTCCGGATTGTCCCAGAAGCCATCTTTGGCGATGGTTGCTTCAATTTCCGCCAGGCGTTTTTCGATTTCGTCCAGGTCAAAGATAGCTCCGCAGGTGTTCTAATTTAACTTTAAGCTCATTTAAATTCTGTTTTAATTCTTCGGACATTTCAATTACCTCCTGTAATCGGTTAGCCGGTTGGCCCGTCAACCGGAAAACGGGCCAACGGGCCAACGGGCTAACCGGATTTTCTTTTATTACCCGGCCGTACTGTTTCAATCAGCATGATCAGCAGTACTGAAGCCAGGCATGCCTGGGCGAACAGATCGCCGATTTGGGTATAAATGGATCTTTCTTTTAACATCGGGACCATCTGCGTGGCGACTGCATCTTGCAGTAAACCGGTTGCGGCCAATATTCTACCGGCCGGGTCAATGAACCCGCTGATACCGGTATTGGCTGACCTTGCCAGCGAACGCCGGTTTTCCACCGCTCTGAAAACGGTCATGGAAAAATGCTGATAGGGACCGCTGGTTTTGCCAAACCAGGCATCATTGGTAATATTGACCAGGATCGAAGCATTGTTTTTGGCCATCGCCCGGGAAAGACCCGGGAATATGATTTCGTAGCAAATCTGGACGCCCAGCTGCTCCTGGCGCCAGGGTAAGGTTTGGCCGACTTTGCCCGCCCTGAAATCACCAACCTGGGCGACAATTTTACCCAAAAAAGGAAGCCATTTTTTGAACGGAACATATTCGCCAAATGGGACCAGATGGGTTTTGTCGTATTGACCCATGGCCTTTTCTTCAGGGATGATTAAATAGGCACTGTTGTAATATTGCACCACACCATCTGTGCGCACAAAAGAAGGGCTTCCGATCAGATAGTCTGTTGCCGACTGTCTGATTCCCTCGAATACCATTTTCGAAGGTGCCACATCGTATAGAAAGTAAAAGGGGGTGGCGGACTCCGGCCAGACAATGAGATCCGGTTGTTGGTTGATTACCGATGATGACAGTTGATTGTATTTTTTAATGGTTTCTATCTGGAAGGCAGGATCCCACTTGACCGCCTGATCGATATTGCCCTGAATAACGGAAATGCGGGTTTTTGGAGCGATTGTCATTAAACTGTCAATTGTTTTCAGGCGCCAGTGACCATAAGACCAGGTTAAAGCAACTGCCAGGATAAAGGCAATTATTGAACCCGCTGCCAGCCGTTTCGTGATATTTGTATGCTGCCACCCCCTTTTGACTATATGGAGCAAGGTGATAAAAATGGCCCCGTTGACGAATGCAATTAAAGCCGACAGTCCGTATACGCCCAGTATATCTGAAATCTGAATCAGTTGCAAACGGTTATACTGGGAATATCCCAATAACTCCCAGGGAAATCCGGAAAATAAAAAAGACCGGATATACTCCAGTGCGACCCATATCAGGGGAATCAATGCCAGGCACGCGGCAGGTTTTCGGCCGAAAGCGGTCAACCCGGTTGAAAACAATGCGATAAAGAGCGCCAGAAATGCTGCCAGGAGAACCAGAACTGATACGCTTAGAAACATTGGCAGGTACCCGTAGGTCCGCATAACGGGAACCAGCCAATACAATAGCGAGAGAAAATGAACCAGACCGGAGATAAACCCGACCCGAAAGCTGGTACCGGCCGAAAGATCCTTAATCGCATACAGAAGGGGGACGAGGGCGATCCAGGCCAACCAGTCCAGCCCTATTTTAGGAAATGCGCCGGTCAGCAGCACGCCGCTTAATATTGCCCATGCTATGTTTTTTTTCTGAGTCATTAAATTTCACAAAAAAACCCCGGTTCGGCGGGGTCCGCTAAGCTAAGTTTGTAAAAACGACTACAACAACTTGAAATCACTTTACTATTAGGTGATTCTGCGAATACTGTCAATATGTTTCCGAAAATATGACGATTGGCTGGTGCTTTCGTGACAAATTTACATTTTTTATTATGAGATTGCTTTAACAGCAATAGGTTATACGAAGATTAGTGTTAAAGGTCAGCAGACAAAGGGCGATAAAAATATGAGAATGGTGTTGCCGCGGTTATGATTTCGAACTATGATACAAGATGAACACCGGGCCAGTCGGCTCAACCGGTGGGGCAGCACAAATATCCTTCACCTACCGGCTATCCGCAACCGGCATCCAGCAAAAGGAGAATGAACCCATGCACATAGCCTTCTACGGCGCAGTTCGCGAAGTGACCGGATCCATGCACTTGATAACCACCGAACATGATCGTGTTTTACTGGATTGCGGTATGTTTCAGGGCCGCCGCAGAGAAGCGGCTGAAAAAAATAAGGTCATGCCATTTGACCCTAAAATATTGACCAACGTGGTGCTTTCCCATGCCCATATCGACCATTCCGGTCGCCTGCCCCTTTTGGCCAAACACGATTATGCCGGCCGCATTATTTGCACCCGGGCAACTGCTGCTGCATGTGAATATCTCCTGCTTGATGCCGCTCATATCCAGGAATCGGATGCCAATTATCTAAATTACAAAACCGTTCGTTCCGCGCTTTCGAAGATGGGATCTTCAAAAAAAGGGAAGAAGCATTCCAAAAAAGAGGCAGCTGAAATTAAAAATATATTGAAAAAAAATCGGCATCGTCTTGATGTCGCAGCCATCAATGAACTGATCGACAGACACCATCTAGCGGGTGTCAGTGCCCTGTATACCACTGACGATGCGCAGCAGGCGCTCACCGCTTTCGATGGCTACCCGTACCGGCATCCGGTTTCTATCGGCCGGGAGATGACCTGCACCTTATATGATGCCGGACACATTCTCGGATCGGCCCTTAGTATGATCCGTGCCCGTGACAATGGCCGCGATTATACCATATGTTATACCGGTGACATCGGAAGGTTTGACAAGCCGATCATAAAAGATCCGACCCTGGAATTCGGGGAAGCGGACCGCCAAGTTGATTTGCTGGTCATGGAGAGCACTTATGGGGATCGGCTTCATGAACCGGTGGTAGATTTAAAACCGCGGCTCAAAGAGGTGCTGGTGGACACCTATGACCGGGGTGGTACAATTATGATACCCTCATTTGCTTTCGGCCGCACCCAGGAACTGCTTTACGTGCTGCACGAACTCTATAATGAGAATGAGGTGCCCCGGTTCCCGGTGTACGTTGACAGCCCATTGGCCACCAAACTTACCCGGGTTTTTGCGGAGCACCCTGAAGTCTATGACGAGGAGACCCACGCAACATTTCTACAAAACAGTCAGAATCCGTTTCAGTTCAAACAGATCCATTTTGTCGGCTCAGTCGAAGAGTCCATGGCCCTCAACCGGGATCAAACCCCTCACATTGTGGTTTCGGCTTCCGGCATGTGTGAAGCAGGGCGCATTCTTCATCACCTGCGGCATAAGATTCATGATTCTAAAAATACGATTGTGATTGTCGGCTACATGGCTCAGCACACACTGGGACGACGCCTACTTGAGCAGGGGCTTGCCTATGAGGAATCCGGTCGCAAAGGTAAAGCACCTTTGGTCAAATTCATGAACAAAGAGTATCCACTCAAAGCCCGGGTGGTCCGGTTGGGCGGATTCTCCGCTCATGCAGATAAAAGTGAAATGATTCGGTTTATAAAGGAATCAAATTTGAATGTGAAAAAAATTGCCCTGGTGCATGGTGAAGAGGACCAGACACTGGCTTTTGCTGCAGCGTTAAAAAAGGAAAATTACCCGGTCGTGGTGCCCCAAAGGGGGGAGAGCATTGAAATAAAGTAGAACTTTATTTCGAATTCGGATTTCTGAATGCGGAATGCGGCAAATTAATGCATCGTATATGATTTTAGCCTTTAAATTAGTTAGCCACGAATTAACCCGAATGACCACGAATTTTTGAAAATGTCGAAAGCGGGGCCTAGTATATCAAAAAATAATTCCGTGATAATTCATGTTAATTCGTGACTTCCCTCAAATATCCAAATTTTTACTATATCGACACTTCTCATTATCCCCTTCATGGATCCGGGAATGCCAGTGAGTTTATGAATATCTCCTGAAATTCCGGGTGGGTGGAAAGGTCGAGCACCCGGGTGGCTCGGGTCAGGTCGTTGGCCCGGGCCAGAATGTGCTCGTCGAAAAGAGCCAGAATAGCCCCTGCGCCGGCCGCATTTCCCACCACGTCGATATCTTCCTCGGGAATCCGCGGGAACATCCCAATTCTCATTGCATCCTTTTTGTTAATGAAGCTGCCAAATGCCCCGGCCACCAATAGCTTTGTCGGGTGTTTCATGCCGGCCTCCTTGCACAGCAAATCGATTCCGGTTCGCAACGCACCTTTGGCCAGCTGGATGGCCCGCACATCATTTTGAGTAAATGTCACCGGTCGGCCATCCGGTGTACTTTCAGCCGGCACGATGATAAATTCCGATAAATGATTCTGATCCAACCTCATATAAGGCGAGTCGGCTTTACTGTCAAAGGCGCCATCTTTTAAAATCAGTCCGACTTTGTAAAGTTCGGCAACCGTACTGATCACACCGGTGCCGCATAGACCGGCCGGTTTTTTGGGTTTAGCCGGATTTTGTTGAATGACCGAGCAAACGGCTTTGGCGCTGTTATTAACGAGATTAACGGCATCAATGGCACCGGATACCGCATGCATGCCATGGCTGATGGCAGCCCCTTCAAAGGCCGGTCCGGTAGCGCAGGATGTCGCGGACAGACCGTTTTTTCCCAAATACATAATTTCGCCATTGGTGCCCACATCCACCAGCATGGTCCCCGGTTCGGTATGCGATAATTCAGACACCAACGCGGCGCTGACGATATCGGCACCGATAAAACCTGTGATCAAAGGCAGGGTGCGAATATGGGAATTCGGATTAAAACGAAAACCGATAGATCCCGCGCGCAACGTTTTTTCATCCACAAATTGCGGAGTATAAGGAAACACCCCGATTGATGAGGGGTTTTCGCCGACGAATATATGGATCATGGTGGAGTTGCCCACAACGACCATGGTGTTAATTTTTGCCGGATCGATGCGGCTGGATCGGCAAAGGGAGGTGATCCCCCATTCGATTGCTTTGACCGCCATCTTTTGTTGCCGTGCCAAAAGGGCCGGATCTAAGCGAATGGCGCTGATGCGGCTCATGACATCATCACCGAATAGGATTTGGGGGTTGCGGGCCGAGGTAGAAGCCGTTACGGTACCCGTGCTCAGGTTGCAAAGATAGACTGCAACCGTCGTGGTTCCCAGGTCTACTGCCAGACCGTAGGAATCCGGTAAACCGGTGGGTGGCGATTTCAATTCAGCTAATTTGTCGAACAGGGTCGGAAGCCCCTTTTGAGCCACTTCAGCGCTCAGGCGGCTGGTTTCAGGTATCGCCAGGCTGATGCCGCCGGAAATTTTAAGCCGGCAGGCCAGGCGCACGCCTTCGGATAAATCCGATTGCCCCAGAATTTTTATTTCCGATTCATCCGGAGCTGCAACACTTCCTGCGGCGCCGGCAGTCATTTTTACCCGGCACTTGCCGCAACCGCCTTTGCCCCCGCAGTCGGTGCGCAGAAATATGCCCACACCAATCAGGGCTTCTAAAACAGTTTGCCCTGCATCAGCGTGGATATCAAGGTTCTCAGATGTTAGGTGTATGGTATGTTTTTCAGAGTGCATGGTCTTTTTACCCTATCTTTTCAAGCATTGTGGATTTTCTATGGCACATGCGCGTCAATTAAACAAGTCATTGAAATTTGTTTTGGAAAGCACATTTGCGTTATCCTGCATCCTGACGATATTGTCTTGATATTTGAATGGGAAAAAGTATACATGCTATTTGATCCTTATCAAAGGGGGCGTGCGTGTGGCAGCAAATCGAAGGTTACACTGGGCCTGGGTGATTCTGGCAATCTGTTTTGTGGATTTATTTGTGAATTATTCAGTTCGACTGGGGTACGGCGTCGTGTTACCGGAAATGATTCGCAACCTGGGCTTTGGCCGAGCTGCCGGCGGCTCGATCTATAATGCCTATTTGTTTACCTACATTATCATCACCCCTTTTACCGGCTATTTGACCGATCGTTTAGGCGCCAGACGGGTTATTACCATATGCTTATTAATTCTTGGTTCGGCGGTTATTTTAATGGGCACCGTCAACACCTTTTGGTCGGCTTGCTTATTTTTCGGTATTGCAGGCCTGGGTGCCACCGGGCTCTGGGTACCGATTTTAACCCTGGTTCAGCGATGGTTTGCCTTCCATCGCCGGGGTTTTGCGCTGGGAATTCTTTCAACTGGATTTGGGTTGGGATTTGCGACGATTGGGGCCGTCTTTCCCTGGATTGTGAAATATTTCAACTGGCGCTATGCCTGGTTTTATCTGGGAGCCATGGCCCTGGCAATGGTGGCGATAAATGGCCTTCTTCTAAGAAGCGATCCGGTGGCCGCCGGTGTTCAACCCTGGGGGGAAAAGCCGGATAATGCCGCTGGAAGTATCCGCCGGCGAAAAAATGCAATTCCGCAACGCCTATCATTGAGTTCACTTTTTAGCAACAGCCGGTTTTTGTGGATTGGCAGCTCTTATTTCGCGGTTGCCTATGCTCTATACGGGATTACCACATTTATGGTGGATTACGCCAAATTCCAGTTAAACCTGCCACTGGAAAAAGCCAGTTTGCTGGCCACCATTCACGGGATTTGCCAGATTGCCGGCGTCCTTACTGTATTGCCGCTGTCCGACTACCTGGGCCGCAAAAAAACCATTGTTATTTCAAATATAATTATCACGGGCTGTCTGGCATTGATTCTGCTGTCCGGTGAATCGCTGGTGATGTTGTATTTTTCTATCGGCTGCCTCGCTATATTTTATGGCGCCACCTTTCCCATCTACGGTGCCTGTGCCGGTGACTATTTTCCCCGGGAAGTCATGGGTACGGTTATGGGCGCCTGGACACCCTTTTACGGTTTGGGGGCCATTGTATCCCATTGGGTTACGGGCCTATTGCGGGATGCCACCGGTGTTTACAATCATGCGTTTATCATTAATGTTGTGATGAGTGCACTGGCTGTTGTGTTGATCAGCATGGTCCGTAAAAGGGGAAAAATGCCTAAAGTGCGCTAAAATCCCTCATAATTTATCAAAATGTTTTCAGATAGTACGCCTCTGGGATTTTAAAGGAGTAATCAATGAGTAAATTTTTAATGGTGGACATCGGTGCCGGTACCATGGATGTGCTGTGGTATGACACTGAGGCTGAGCTGCATTATAAGGCGGTGGTGAAATCGCCGGTCAGGTATCTGGCTGAAAAGGCGGCGGGATTGTCGGGAAACCTGTTGATTAGCGGGACTGAAATGGGTGGTGGACCGGTAACGACCATCTTAAAGGAGCGTGCCAAAATTGCCGAGGTTGTGATGTCGGCGTCGGCGGCCGCCACGCTTCACCACAACCCGGCTACGGTGCGCTCTTGGGGCATTGAGATTGTTGAAGATACAAAAATCGAAGATTTACACTTGGATGAACAGTATTCTCACCTGGTTCTTGGTGATCTTGAAGTTGACAGACTGCGACGAATTGTGGAAGGCTTTGGTGTGGCTTTTGAGTTTGATGCCGTGGCGATTTGTGCCCAGGACCACGGCGTGCCGCCGGCCGGAGTGTCGCACCTGGATTATCGGCACAACATGTTTCAATCCCGGCTTAAGGAAGAACCATTCCCCCATGTATTATTATACAGACATGATGAAGTTCCGCGCGAGATGAATCGTCTGTCTTCCGTTGCCCAAGCTGCCGGATCCATTCCTGCTGACGAAATCTATGTCATGGACAGCGGCATGGCGGCTATTCTGGGCGGATCCATGGATGTATTGGCCCATAAAAAAGAGCGGGTGGTCATCCTGGATGTGGCCACTTCACACACCGTCGGTGCGGCAGTGCTGGGTGATGAAGTTGCCGGTTTTTTCGAATATCACACTTCGGACATCACCCTGGATCGCCTGGAAGATCTGCTGGTGGAATTATGTGACGGGAAAATTGAGCACAGCCGGATCATAGATGAAGGCGGCCATGGGGCGTATCTGCGCACGACCATCGGGTTTCAAGACCTTGATGTTATCATTGCCACCGGACCCAAGCGGCGACTGGTGGAACCATCGAAGTTTCAAATAGCATTCGGGGCGCCATTGGGAGACAATATGATGACGGGAACAGTGGGGCTGTTGGAAGCCTTGCGTCGACGTAAAGGACTTGAGTCGATTAACTATATTTAAGAAAAGGAAAGTTGATTTCAACAATAATTATCGCCCGCACTTTCAGCCTGACATTCCCAGTAGTAAAGAAAATTTTCATCACCGGCACAATCGCCAACAAAACCGCCAAAACTTGCTTTCGGTCCGTTGATTACATAACCATGAGGTGATTTGACAATCCATTCCGAGTTGCCTGTCATGTCATTTCCCGCTACGCCTGGTTTCGCTACCGGGATAGAACCAGGCGATGCCCTGTCACGGGAAGGATTTGTTGCACAGGCAACTATTGTGATGGACAATATTAACGCCAGCCAAACTTTCATATTTTTCAATGAACTCCTATAGGATTATATTTATTTCATAATCACTCTTGTCCAAAAACGGGTTTAGAATGAGTCATAAAGTGAGTAATAATACGAGTCATTGAAAAAAATCCTCCTTATATGTAGGGTGGTTGTTA
>CACVKW010001193.1 GCA_902749685.1 Olavius sp. associated proteobacterium Delta 1
AATATCCCCTTCGCCGGGAAGAGCGTTTAACAGCGTTCCGTTGGCAAAGCCGATTTTATAATCAGAAAGTAGCGTGTTATCCGTAATCCCGCGTTGATTTAGGTACTGCCTGGCTCGCGGATCCTC
>CACVKW010001194.1 GCA_902749685.1 Olavius sp. associated proteobacterium Delta 1
GCTAACCAACAAACCCCGCAGTTAGCGCAATTTGCCTTTTATTAACGGGCATTTCATGATGAAGCATGATTCAGCAGAGGTGCAAACATGCTTCATCGCC
>CACVKW010001195.1 GCA_902749685.1 Olavius sp. associated proteobacterium Delta 1
AAAATCGGAAACATCAAATACGTATTGGCGCCATTTGGCTTCACCAAATTCATTGGGGTCACCGGCTTCGTTGCGGCCGCCTTCCATCGTGTAAAACAGGTCGCAGATTTTCTGCCAGTTCACCCCGTCGTTTGAAACATGCATCTGGCCACGATCATTCATACCGTCGACCTTAATCAATCCCCAAAAACTCACATAGATCCTTTCTGTAGCATTGATCGACGGCAGAACCGCCGGCAAGGCGGTCAGGGAACCATCTGTGCCAAATTCCAGCCTGCCGTCCAGGTTGGTCCCCCAACAACGCGTACCGGAATGCGCATAAACGCCCTCCCCAAACAGGGGGGTGCCATATTCCCAACCAATCAACATGCCCGGCGCAGCTGATACAGTGTAGCCGCCGTTTGACCCTTCAAAATCCTCTGAGTATAGGACGGTCTCGCCGGCGATGGATGCACCGGGGAACAACAGACCATTTAGCAAAAGTAATACGACGCCGATACATATCACCGTCACCCAGATCTTCCCCTGTCTTTGCTCGTTAGATTCATCTTGCGGTAAAATTGATAAAAAATGATTTTTCATAATGTTCCTCTTTGTTAAATTGACTGGTCAAAAGCCCCTTTTGTGCATTGTCATGGGTGCACCCAAATTTATCAGAATGGTAATTAGCCAATATGGTTCCCGTGATTGCTCGAACTTTAAAGCAATAAGCATGCCAAGAATTAATATGATTTCGCCTTTGACATCATCTCAGCCGAAAAATGTTTTGCTGTGTCACGGGCTTTTTCATGATTTTAATCCGCTTTTGCCACCGGCATTGGATGTTCTGCCTGAAATTTGCGCGCTTCGGAGGCTTTCATACACAAGATTCAGGAGTTAAATTGAGCTACAACTCTCGCCACCATATATAGAAGAAGTTACGTGCCGGAATAAGGGGATCGATACTTAGAATTCCGGCCCCGGTGGAATTACTGCTATTATCGGGAACGGTGCATCCAAGGGATATCAACAGGGTCTGATTGCCGCCGCCGCCGACGATTGGAACCACAGTTGATGGTATGCCGCCGCCGATCACCATGCTGCGGTCCAGACCGGTTCCGTTAAATGACATCACGGCTGCACCGGTTTTGTAATTTAACGCAAAAAGCGTCGCATTCCCCCCCGGCACACAGGGATCGAAGCTGGGGGTGAAGGTGGCGATATAATAGGTCTTGTAAAAAACCATGCCTTTTGCCAGAACTTTTTCACCGATTGCCGCACCGGAGGAATTCACCAGTTCGAGGTACCAGCCCATGTCGGTCTCACCGTTGCCGTCCACATCGCCGGCAATGCTCAGATTCGGCGCGGCAGCCGAAGTATCCGTCACATTAACCAGATCTGTCTCAGTTAAAATCACCGATGAATGGGTGTCCTTGATACCGTAAATCCTATCCGCCGCCGTGTCGGAACTGCAGGCCATCTCCTGATCTCCGGTTCCCATAAAAACCAGATCGTAGCCATTCTCCAGTGTCACACTGGGTGGGAAATAGAATTTTCGGGCGTGGGTCACTGAACCCACCAAGTAGGTCGGGGCTCTGAACAAAACATGGGCCGTCCAGGTGTTGATATTTTCGTCGCTCTGGGGAAAAACCAACGGATCGCCGCTGGAATCAACGGCAAATTGCCCGATGCGCAACATCTGCCCCCCGAGATCCCCGACATAAAGCTTATCCACAAAACCATTGTTGTTTGCATCGATTAGATTCACGGTACTGGCAATACTGTAGTCCATCTCCGTGTTGTCGAAACCATCGTCGACAAATTTCTTGACTACCGCACCCGTAAAAACATCGATCGCAAGTAGGGCCTGACCGGCGGTATTATCGGCACTGAAACCGCCGCCGATAAAAAATACCGCAATACCTTCCGTATCGGCATCCGACGTTTTGACCCGTCCGAAGCGGGGTTCGCTCCAACTTTCGCCCAATTCGGCTATGACCACATCCGCGCCGAAGCTGCTCACCGGGCTGATGCGCCATAAAAACACCGGATTGTCAGGATCGGTAACATCCAGCGCTAAATAGCTGGTACCCCCTTTGCGTTGACCGCACACGATAATGACCCGGTCTTTGTCGTCGTCGTCAACGTCACCATCGCCATCTGAGTCGATGCTATCCTCCAGGATTCCGTTGTTGTTGACATCTCTGAAGTAGACCTGCGGACTTGAATCGACAAAGTACGGGTGTTCGGTGCCTTCTACAATGTCTTTTAATCGATGCAGCTGGTCAGGCGATATGAAGGCCCAGGATTCGGTTCCGTATTCCACCTCATCGTCGATGATATCCGGATCGGGATCAGTCGAATCCAACACCGCGTGCAACATCCCGTCATTGGATCCGTAAAACACCATGGATAATGAGGACTGATTAGGATAGGTATACGTAAAGACCAGGGGCTGGCTATGGAGCACATCTCCGGTGATAACGGTTCGGTTTTCCGATGTATTGCCGTCTATGTCCTCATCGAAGACATCCGCACCGCGAAGGAAATCGATGATCTGGGCCGGGGTGTGAGTTGGATTCCCAAGGACGGCTGCCGTCAATGCGGTGTTGTTGGAATTAAATTCATTGGTCGCATCATCGGCTAAATCCCTGGAGCCGCCCAAGTAAGTGTAAATATTTCTGTCTGAATGGAGAATCCCATTGGCGGCTGATGTGTCGGCCCAGTTTTTGGTTGACCATACGGGGAGGGCATCCTCTTTAAGGGCCCCATTGGGCCAGGTTGCCGGCTGTCCGTTTGTGCCAATGATCTCCTGTTGATCATTGAGCATGAATTTCATGATATCACCCTGCCAGAAATTTTCATCCGCCGGTTTGAAAAACGCCAGATATATTTTATCGGAACTCATGGTTTTTGATACGGGGACCACCGGCGCACTAAAGGTCAGGTTCTGGGCGAGGATCGTGTTTAAAGCCGCCAGGCATGTGCCTGCCAATTCGTCGGGAGATTCGGCGGTGAAATGAAACTTGCCGTATTCAGGCGGATCGGTATCTTCAAGATTCTGATTGCCGTTGCCGTTATTGGAGGTGTTGATCAGAAATAGACGGCTTTCCTGATCCCCCATAAAGCCGACGGTATACGTGCTGACATTCTGGAAACCGGGCCTATAGCCAACCATATCGTTGGTGTACATGTAATGGGCCACATCATCCAGCCAGGTCGACCCGTTCAGGTTGGTTGGAATCGTGTACGTCACTGCGTTGATTTCTATCGCGCCATCATCGATACCGCCGCTCCCATCGCCATCAAAATCAGATAGGGTTTGAGGTAAACGGTTGCTTTTACCATCCTGGTCTTGTGAAGACACACCCGGAGATACGATGATGACAAAATTCTTCTGACAAGTGATGGGAAGGATATGCGAAGAAGGCGAATTAAAATAAGCACCAATTGTTGCCAGGCCCTCGGCCAAAGGAGAATAGGTCACTGTTCCCATGTTATTTATATTGTTGATAAAATTGGGATCCAAGATATTGTCCTGCGGCAGGGGGGCCAGGATCCTGACAACCGGTCTGATGGGCTGCACAGCGAATGCACCATCATCATTGACAAAGTTATAGATCCCGAAACGCGCCTTATTGGATGCAAGCTTGGCAACGGTCATGATGGCCTGTTTGGCTCTGTAAAAGCGGCTTTTGTGCGGCAGGGCACCATCGGTGGCGGGGACGTAGCTGCCGCTGAAAAAAATCCAGTTTAAATAGTTCTTGGAATAGCGAAAATGGCCGGCGTTGTCTTTGATGCCGTCGACGTCCACCGCGGCCGAGGCCTCCGCCGGCAGGGTCACCGTCTGGCCGTTGATGGTCCAGATGCCGGTACCGGCGCCGGAGTCGCTGCTGTCGGCCTGGATACCGGTGCTGTAGCCAGCAAATTGCAGATCATCCTGAATCGCCACCAGGTAGTAATCCCCGCCATGCTCGACGATGCCGTAGTCGTTGTCATTGAAAAATCCGCTGCCGCTCCCCATATTTCTGACAACATCGTCCTCTTCGGCATTATCGATGGTTCCATCCCCGTCGTCATCCGAACCATTGACTGCCAGGCCGGCCGGAGTGGAAGTGTAGTCGACCTGATTATCATAATCGGAGTGCCAGACGACATGCTGCATTTCCGCTCCATTGTCCAATAATATAACGATGTTGGGCGGTATTCGATCAGCTGTCAACGAAAACATGCAGGTATCATCTGCATAACTGTCCATAGCCGGAAAGGCCATGAAAAAAATAAAAACAAGTAAACCGACTGGATGTTTATTTAATTTGTTCATCATTTTCGCCAATTTCCAAAGGAGTTAGAGACCTATGCGGTAAAAGCCCGCTTCAATCCGACTTGTGGATTTTCGCGGCCCATACCCGTTACATGTCATTTGATATCGATGCGCATTGAAGGTGCCGACTTCATAACCCGATCCGCGGGGCGGCACCGATGAACCAAGAAACATCACATCACCGTTAAATTTCTGATTAGCTCCGATTGCCGTCTTTTCAGAAGCGTCATTGCCATTGGGGAAATTCAAAGCCGAATCCTTGATCGTATTCTCGGCACCATACAGATTCAGTTGTGTCGGTACATAGCTTCGGGCTGCTTCGGCACTATAAAAAGCAGTTTTTGAATATTGATCATTTGAAGCAATCTGCATTTCGATGATGGAAATAACGGCTGCGGCCACCGCGACAACCGTAAAAATTGCCAGCATAAATAGCATCATCCCGGTCACAATTCCTGCTTCATTGATAGGCGGCGTTTTTGATATTCTCATCCTGTCACCTTTGATTAACTGTTCTGTGAAATCAAATGTCGTATGGAAACATTGGTATCCTTCAAGGTACCGTTCCGGGTTACCGTAACCGTGATAGATTTCGACATATCGGTAATATCATTCTCGACAACCGTCCAGAATATGTCATAGCCGCTTTCTTCCGTCTGACCATCGCCGATTGTATCAAAGGACTGTGTCATCAATTTCTCCAAACGGTCTTCTGCCAGCGTGGTAGCTTCGGTAAGGCTTCTCGAAGATGCATTGGTGTTGATGGTAGTAATCGCCAGTGTTGTCACTGCCAGAATTCCGATGGCAAAAATGGAAAGGGCAATAATGACTTCGACGATGGTGAAACCATGATTGTTTATTTTTTTAATATTGCTAATACGTTGTTTTTCATACATAAAGCATGCTCCTTAGTGAAATCCAAGATTCCTGCAATTTACCCGTTTGATTAAATTTAGGCTCACCAAACCACTGTGGGCAGCAGGTTTTTGAATGGTCATATTAATTTCAACCGATCGGACATCTTCGGCGACTGCCGTGGCCGCATCATCCGCGTCTAAATAGGTAAAGCTCAGATCGATCACATTATCCACCAGGGTGGCACGCATTTCCTCCGTCCCGTCCGAATTATATAATATCATTTCAATCGTATCAGTGCCGTTGTAGGCATAGGCCATTCGTTCCAGATCCGATTCTTCAATTCCATCGGCTTCATTCGGTTCATCCAGGTAACCATCCATGTCTCTGTCGGCCGAAAACCGGATGTTCTGGGGGTGCAGCGGCCCAATAATTCCGAAATCGTGGGTTAGCGCGGGATCGAGCCCTGCCATTCGTATGTCCCGCACCATCATATCAATGCTGGCGCGCACGTTCTGCTGCACATTAATTTTTACACCTTCCTTGGTATGCATCCGGATAAAAGACATATATAGGCTATAAATCGATGTCAGGCATATCGACGCAATAGCCAGCGCAATCATAAGCTCAATGAGGGTAAAGCCATTTTTAGAAGTTATCATGTTCACACCCGGCAATTTTTTCTTGATAATGTCTGGATACAAATACAGCAATTAATATGCCAATAAGTATAAAATTCTAAATTTAAATATATTTCAAAAGGTTAAGTCAATAAATGGACAATTGATAAACTGAATTCAAAGGCTGTTTATTATGATAAAATCATAATCAGTATTAAATATTCATACTGCATCAGATTTTCGGACCTGCGGCTGGACTGACACCGAAACCTTCGCGTCAAGAAACAGCGCGCGCATTCGGAGATGGATTCTTGCGATTTTAAAGAAGACGGAGCAACGCGGCATTCAGAAATATTCAATTTGCAATTTTCAATTCCACGATATAGCGGGATTTACGCTGCGCTGCAACCCCGAGAGCGGGATCTCCGCTGCGCTACGACCGGCTTGTCCGGGTCAGGCAGATATACTGTATTTCCGCAGGAGCCCGTAGAGATGGGGTCGGGAAAGACCTGAAAGATGGGATGCTTTAAGAACGTTTCCACCGCATTTTTTGACTAATTCCTGCAGATACCGCTTTTCTCCGCTGGCAATATGCGCTTTGCGAAAACGTTGCCAGGTTGGAAGTGATTCTTGGGCGCTGACGGCGAGATCATCCGTTTCCGTATTCCTGAAATCCAGATCCAAACTTGCGCGGGCCACCTCAATCCGTATACTTTTAGGCAAATGTTTGGCAAACAGGGTGGAATCGTGAAGGGCGTTCGCCAATGTGGCTTCTAAGGCAGAGAATAGCTCCCGCACGTTTCCAGGCCAGGAATAGGTTTTTAGCACCTCAAACAAATCAGACGAAATTGTCTTTTGCTTGATTTTCTGTGATTCGCAAAAATGCCGTAAATAATACAAGGCCAATTCTTGAACATCATCACGTCGCTGCGTGAGGGGTGGTATATTAATGGTGACCGAACAAATCCGAAACAGAAGATCTTCTCTGAACTGGACTAATTCAGCCATTTTTTTAAGATTGCGATTGCTGGCCGCCACCAGCCTGAAGTCGCTTTTGGTTTCATTAGTACCGCCGATGGGATAGTAACTGCGTTCTTGCAAGACCCGCAGAAAGACTTTTTGCATGGAAGGTGTCAATTCCCCCACTTCATCGAGAAACAGCGTGCCGCCATCCGCCTGTTTTATTAACCCCTCTTCGGCTTTGTCGGCACCTGTAAACGCCCCTTTAGCATGTCCCAGCAGCAGGCTTTCGATCAGGGATTCAGGCAGTGATCCGCAATCAATCACGACAAAATTCCGGTCGGCCCGCGGGCTATTGTTATGAATAGCACGGGCGAAGAGTTCTTTACCGGTGCCGGTCTCACCGGTGATCAGAATATTGGCGTGGCTGCCAGCGGCACGTTGGACCAGATCCAGACAGGCTTTTATCTTCGGGCTATTTCCAACGATACCATCTCTTTTTAAAGTTTGGCGGGGTCGACTCATTTGCCTTCCCGCACGATATTGCATGGCATGATGAACAGATTCGGTGATGGCCTTAACGGATACGGGCTTCTGGATATAGTCCCAGGCATTGCTGCTGATGGCCTGCTCCGCCCCCGCCGAACTGGCGAATCCGGTGATAATAATCACCTCGGGCATTGATGGTAAATTTTGCAGGACGGGCAACTCCAAAAGTCCATTGCCATCGGGCAATTGAACATCGAGAAAAATAACATCAAAATCTTCCGATTCCGCTATTTTTAGCCCGTTTTCAAGGGTTGTGGCAGATTTGACGATATGCCCCATACGCATCATTACCCGGGCCATCAGGTCGTAGATCATTTTTTCATCATCAATTACCAATATATTTGCCATTTCTGACTATAACCTATCCAAGTAAGAGGGCTGTGGCATTAAAAAACCAACGCATATTTTTGGCAGAGAGCCATCAGTTGATGTTTGCATTATCGAAGACAGTCTAACATTGGTAATATCGGCTTTTTGGCCACAATCTTGAGGAAAACAAATGCCAGCGAATCAAAATATGAGGGGACCTTGATCAAACCGGTTTGCGTCAGCGGAAAATGCCCCGGAACTTTGATTTGGACTGAACGACTTCAACGGTGACCGGGCGATTGGGAGGGGTGGGCAGAGAGAGCTTAGGGGACATCCATAAATAAGTAAATAAATGCTTTTCTTTGATCTAAAGTCACAGAAATTCAAGAGATATAATTACGGCAGGTGTCTTTATCGGTCGGCAACTTTCTCATTTTAATATTTGACGATAGGCGTGTGGTTGTTCATCTGGGCAATCGAAAGCGTGGTAAAGCCGAACCGGTCTTTGGCTGAAATATCAGTACCGTTGTCAACAAGTAGCTTGACCATTTCGGTTGCATGCGGACGGACAGCCATGAGCAACACCGTGTTGCCCGACTCATCGCGGGCATTGACCCCGGCACCCCGGGCAATAAGATTTCGAGCTATTTCAACCTTTTTCCTTCCACCATTTGCCATATTTGGCCTGGCGCTGCTAAACGGAACACGGATTCCCTAGGGATAAACACTGATTAAATAACAAAAGAGATTAACGGGACGCGCTTTTGTTATTGAAACTCGGTTTTTTTCGCCCGTGCTTGTATCCCGCCCAGTGGAGCTTCATTCTTCGTGTTGCGAGCTTCCAACTTCGCTCTTTGAGCTGCGACAGGACAAGACCACGGGATAAACCCTAACATTGCATAAATTCTTATCATCTAGCCTGGCCGTTATGGCTGAGATCGTTGCTTTTTCCGGGCTGATGCTGGATGCTTGATACTCGATGCTG
>CACVKW010001196.1 GCA_902749685.1 Olavius sp. associated proteobacterium Delta 1
AATCACTCTTGTCCAAAAACGAGTTTAGAATGAGTCATATAATGAGTTGTAAAACGAGTCATTGAAAAAAATCCTCCTTGTATGTAGGGTGGTTGTTAAT
>CACVKW010001197.1 GCA_902749685.1 Olavius sp. associated proteobacterium Delta 1
CACTCTTGTCCAAAAACGGGTTTAGAATGAGTCATAAAGTGAGTAATAATACGAGTCATTGAAAAAAATCCTCCTTATATGTAGGGTCACTCTTGTCCAAAAACGGGTTTAGAATGAGTCATAAAGTGAGTAATAATACGAGTCATTGAAAAAAATCCTCCTTATATGTAGGGTGGTTGTTAA